>NZ_DASVUE010000287.1:0-2214 GCF_036387215.1 Allosphingosinicella sp.
ACCTCGGCTTCCACGGCCTCGATGTCCTCGCGGGTGAGGCCCTTGGGATGGGAGAAGTCGAACCGGAAATAATCGGGTGCGACCAGGCTGCCCTTCTGCGTGACGTGCGTGCCGAGCCGGTGGCGGAGCGCGGCGTGCAGCAGGTGCGTCGCCGAATGGTTGGCGCGGACGCGGCTGCGTCGCTCGGCATCCACCTCCAGGCGGACGGCATCGCCCACCTTCAAGGTCCCGTTCCGGACGACAGCCTGGTGGGCGTGCAGCCGGCCGAGCGGCTTGGACGTGTCCACAACCTCCGCTTCGAGGCCGTTCTCGCCGCGGATGAAGCCGGCATCTCCCATCTGGCCGCCGCTTTCGCCGTAGAAAGGCGTTTGGTTGGTGAGGACGGTCACCTTCTCGCCCGCCGAAGCGCTCTCGACGCGGGCGCCGTCCTTCACCAGCGCGAGCACCTGCCCCTCGCCCTCATGCCCCGAATAACCGGTGAAATCGGTCGAGCCATATTGCTCGGCGATGTCGAACCACACGTCTTCCGAAGCCTTGTCGCCGGAGCCCTTCCAGGCCGCGCGGGCGGCGGCCTTCTGCTCCGCCATGGCCGCATCGAAGCCGGGACGGTCGACGGCGAGCCCCTGCGCCCGAAGCGCGTCCTCGGTAAGATCGTACGGGAAGCCGTACGTGTCGTAGAGGCGGAAGGCGACCTCGCCGGCGAGCGTGGCGCCCTGCTTCATCGAAGCAGTCGCTTCGTCGAGCAGGCGTAGGCCCTTCTCCAACGTCTGCCGGAACCGGGTCTCCTCCAGCTTCAGCGTCTCCTCGATCAACGGCTGCGCGCGGACGAGCTCGGGGTAAGCGGCGCCCATCTCGGCGACCAGCGAAGGCACCAGCCGGTGCATCAGCGGCTCGCTCGCCCCGAGAAGGTGAGCATGCCGCATCGCCCGCCGCATGATCCTGCGGACGACATAGCCCCTGCCCTCGTTCGCCGGCAGGACGCCGTCCGCGATCAGGAAGCCGGAGGCGCGGAGGTGATCCGCGATTACCCGGTGGCTCGCCTGCGTGTTCTCGGTCACGCCGTTGTGCGTGAGCTCCGAGGAGGCCGCGATCAGCGCCTTGAAGGTGTCGGTGTCGTAATTGTCGTGGACGCCCTGCATCACCGCCGCGATCCGCTCCAGCCCCATGCCGGTATCGATCGAAGGCTTCGGGAGATCGCGGACGATCTCATTGTCCTCCTGCTCATATTGCATGAAGACGAGGTTCCAGATCTCGACGAAGCGATCGCCATCCTCGTCCGGAGAGCCTGGCGGTCCGCCGGGAATGTGATCGCCGTGATCGTAGAAGATTTCCGAGCAGGGCCCGCACGGGCCGCTGTCGCCCATCGCCCAGAAATTATCCTTGGTCGGAATGCGGATGATCCGGCTCTCGGGAAGGCCGGCGATCTTCTTCCAGAGCTCGAACGCCTCGTCGTCCGTATGGTAGACGGTGGCGGTGAGGCGGCCCGGATCGAGGCCGAAGTCGCGCGTCAGCAGGGTCCAGGCGTGAAGGATCGCCTGTTCCTTGAAATAGTCGCCGAAGGAGAAATTCCCCAGCATCTCGAAGAAGGTGTGGTGGCGCGCGGTGTAGCCGACATTGTCGAGATCGTTATGCTTGCCGCCGGCGCGGACGCATTTCTGCGAGGAGGTGGCGGTTGAATAAGGGCGCGTCTCGAGGCCGGTGAAGACGTTCTTGAACGGCACCATGCCCGCATTGACGAACATCAGCGTCGGATCGTTGTGCGGCACCAACGGCGCCGAAGGCACGATCTGATGCCCTTCGCTCCCGAAATAGTCGAGGAAAGAGCGGCGGATGTCGTTCGTCGAAGTCATGGCGGCGATGTAGGCGACGCGGCCTAGCCGGGCAAGCAGAGCGGCGGATGCTGCTCCTCACTCCGTCGAAGCGAGCTCGTCACCCTGGACTGCAGTCGCCTCCGCCGTCGGAGCGCTGGCGGGCCGCTGTTCCTCCGCGACGACCGCGAACCGGGAATAACGCTCCAGGCGGTCGAGCGCAGGATCCCGCTCCGCCGGCGCCGCAGGCTCGGCCGCTTCGGCCGACGCGAGGACCACCGGCGCCCGCTGGACGGGCCTTTCCTCCAGCATCTCGTCGATCGCGGAATCGCGGCGGGGGAAATATTCCTCTGGATAGGTCCGGCAGCCGACGCAGCTCATGTCGGCCGGCGCCGCCGCGGTGCGC
>NZ_DASVUE010000288.1:0-14240 GCF_036387215.1 Allosphingosinicella sp.
GTCTTTGCAGCCACGTGCGGCGGCGGCGGCGACAACGCTGAACCGGGGCGGAAAGACGGCCTCGCAGTTTGTTGCCGCACAACCAACGGCATCCTTCGATAACGAATGGGGTCAGTCGATGATCGATGGCGCGCTTTTCACACGCCTAGTCTACCGCGGCGTCTACGGCTGCGCGCGGTTGCTGCACCTAATCTGGCGACCGTCTGGAAGGCTTTCAACGCTGCTCCTGATCAGGATCTATTTCGGGAGCGATCGCAGAACGTGCCGCGGCATGGCCGCCGAGGGCACTCGGCGGGTGCGGATCGGTAGTTGAGACGGGGCCGTCGGGGCTCGCTGCGCCCTGGTCGCCAATATGGATGATGGGGCCGGGCCGCCCTTCGTGCTCGGGCTTATCCGGAGAATTTTCGTCAGGTCCGTTCATGATGATCCTCCGATAACTCGTTAATCCTGGAGACAAGCCGCTTCTAGTTGCCCGCGCAGGGCTCGAGTGCGCTCATGCCAATCCTGGAAGCGAACTTAGCGCTGTGACCAGAAGCGTGCTGACGACCAAGGCTGCAAAACAGGTCATGGTCGTTCGGAAAGCGTCTGAGGTCATGGCGTTCGTCCGTCTGAGGAAGCACTCCTTGCCGTCTTAGCCCGTTGGTCTCGCAGCTCTCAGCAAGTTGCTGTGAGGACCTGAGAGGCTTTGTTCCGCCAGCCTCCCCCGACCGGGGGCAGATCGGTCGACTACCCTCGCTTCCTGGCCCTCACATGCGGCCGGCGGCGTCTGTTGCTCGCGATGCCCGTGGCCGTACACTGCTAAGCGATCGCAACTCTTTCCCGAACCCCTCCGGGCGGCGATGCCCCCTCCCGCTGAGCTTACACTCCCTCACGGTTTCTCCTGGCATCTTCCTACCGGCCTCGGTTCCGGCCGCTCATAAACCTTCGCGACCGGCCGAACGGCGCCGCCAGATCACGGAGGTTCTCATGAATAGGGCTTTGCTCGCACCGCTGGCGACGTCTCGCAGAAGGATGCTAGCCGGTGCAACTGGGATCCTGGCGGCGAGCGCCATCGGGTCCAGCTTGCCGGACCTGGCGCTCGCGGCGCCCTCTCGCGCGTCGCAGGGGCGCGGCGAAGGCACAGTCAAGACGAGGGACGGCGCCCGGATCTTCTACAAGGATTGGGGCACCGGGCCGGTCGTGCTGCTTTCGCACGGATGGCCGCTCAATGCCGACGCCTGGGAGGACCAGCTGTTCTTCCTCGCCTCGAACGGGTGCCGGGTCATCGCCCACGATCGGCGTGGTCACGGTCGATCCACCCAGACCTGGCGCGGCAATACCATCGATAGATATGCGGACGATCTGGCGACGCTGATGGAAGCGCTCGGCCTTCGCGGCGTGACCCTCGTCGGACACTCCACGGGCGGCGGCGAGGTGGCGCGCTTCATCGGACGGCACGGCACGTCGCGGCTCAGCAAGGTCGTGCTCGTATCTGCGATCCCGCCGATACGCCTGCGTACCTCGTCGAACCCCGACGGAGCGCCGATGTCGGCCTTCGACGAGCTGCGCCGGGCAGTCGCCGCCGACCGATCGCAATATTATCGCGAGCTGAGCATTCCATTCTTCGGCATCGATCGGCCGAATGCAAAGGTCTCACAGGGCGTGCGGGATGCCTTCTGGCAGCAATGCATGTCGGCCGGCCTCAAGGCAGCCTATGACGGCATCAAAGCGCAGACGGAAACCGACTTTACGAGCGATCTTCTGCGCTTCGATGTTCCGACCCTGATCATACATGGCGACGAGGACCAGCTCGTTCCGATCGGCAATTCGGCGAAGCTGCAACAGAAACTGATCCGCTCGGCGACACTCCAGGTTTACGAGGGAGCTCAGCACGGCCTGCCGGTCACCCATCGTGACCGCTTCAACGCCGATCTCCTCGCGTTCGTGAGGGCATGAAGGTGATCGGGCAGGAGCGGATCGATGGCAAGTAATTCAGGTTTCTCGAGCGGCAACGGCGGTATCGATTGCCGGAACCGCCCCTCCCCGCTCGTCTCCTTCCCCGACGAGCCGCCGGCTCGCCTGGTGGTCGATCCACCTCTCCCCGGACCGCTCGCCAAGGGGCGCGTCTTCATCGAATACCGGACCGAGAACCTCCGGGTCCTGCCCGTCTTCGGGGAGGCCGCGATGCATGTCTCGCCTCGTGTCGGGCACGTCCATGTGACGGTCGACGACGGGCCATGGCACTTCGTGGACGCAAGCGGCCAAACCATCGTCATCGTGGGCCTTTCCGCGGGTGAGCATCGAGTGCTGGTCGAGCTCGCCGACCCAATTCACGGGGTCATGGACCGCCAGGTCGTGAGCTTCCGGGTCCCTACCGAGGCTTCGGCCCATCTCCCCGAAGACATTTCGCAAAGGAAAGGATGAACCAATGCCGACGGTGAAAGCAAAGGATGGAGCCGAGATCTTCTACAAGGATTGGGGCCAGGGACCCGTCGTGATGTTCTCTCACGGCTGGCCCTTGAGCGCCGATGCGTGGGAGGATCAGCTCTTCACGGTGGCATCGAACGGCTTTCGCGTGATCGCCCACGATCGGCGCGGTCACGGACGCTCCAGTCAAACCTGGAACGGCAATGACATGGACACCTATGCGGACGATCTTGCCGCCATCGTCCGGGCGCTCGACCTTCGGGAGGTCACGCATGTCGGCCACTCCACCGGGGGCGGCGAGGTCACCCGCTACATCGGTCGGCACGGCACCTCGCGCGTCAAGGCAGCAGTCCTCGTCTCGGCCATTCCCCCGACGATGCTCAAGACCGAGCGAAACCCGGGAGGACTGCCCATCGAGGCGTTCGACGCCCTCCGCACGGGTGTCGAGACCGACCGATCCCAATTTTATCGCGACCTAGCCGAGCCCTTCTACGGCGGGAACCGCCCAGGCTCGAAGGTTTCTCAGGGCGTCAAGGACGCCTTCTGGCTGATGTGCATGCAGGTAGGACTGAAGGGGTCGTACGACTGCATCAAGCAGTTCTCGGAAACCGTCTTCTACGACGACCTTGCGCGGTTCGACATCCCTACCTTCATCATCCACGGCGATGACGATCAGATCGTTCCGATCGACGATGCGGGGCGGCTCACGGTCAAGCTCGTCCCCGGCGCCACCCTCACCGTCTACGAGGGCGCTCCGCACGGGTTGATGGTCACTCACCGGGATCGATTCAACGCGGACCTGCTAAGATTTCTGAAGACCTGACGGAAGCCGCGCACCGCTTTCAGGGGCGGCGGTCTTCACCGTCCGCACGGGATCCTGGGAAAGAGCGGGAGGAAGTGCCGTCTGGCCGGTCCTTGGCGCTTGCTCCGGACCGTTCCGCTACCTCGCTTATGGAGAATAAAATGGATGACCACATCTACATTTCGACACCGGACGGCCGTTTCTCAGCCTATCGGGCGCGGCCCCAAGCGGCATCGGCGCCGGCAATCGTGGTGCTTCACGAGCTCTTCGGCGTGAATGCGGACATGCGCCAGACTTGCGATGAACTGGCGGCTCTAGGCTTCATCGCAATATGTCCGGATCTGTTCTGGCGGCAGCAGCCGGACGTCGATCTGGACGTCAGGTCTGAAGCTGACTGGGACAAAGGGCTGGCGCTGTATCAGGCCTATGACTTCGACCTCGGAGTACGCGACATAGACGCCGCCATGAAAGCCGCGGCCGCTATGGAGGGATCGACCGGCAATGTTGGCGTGCTCGGCTATTGCCTCGGCGGCTTGATGACCTTTCTTGCCGCGGCCCGACTTGCCCCGGATGCCGCGGTCGCATTCCATGGCGCGGACACCGAGAAATACCTGGACGAAGCGTCTTCGATAACAGCCCCGATGCTCATGCATCTTGCCGGCAACGACGAATTCATGCCGGAGCCGGCGCGGAACGCGATCCGCGCCGCGCTGGCGAACATGCCCAATGTAGAGGTCTTCACCTACGAGGGCTGCCACCATGCGTTTTCGAGACACAATGGCACCCATTACAATGCGAATGCTGCGGCTCTGGCCAATCAGCGTACGCGGGATTTCTTTCGGGAGAGGCTCCGGTGACCGCTCGTCGGACGCATTCTTCTGCGTTCGGCTGATGTCTGGACGAAACTCCGGAGAGGCTTAGAAGGGAGGGTAGCCAAGGGGGCATCGCCGGCATGTACGATGGCGCTCAAGGCGGACTCAATTGGGTGGCGAGCTTCTGCCTTTGTGCGGCAGGCTTATCCGCTTCCGGCCTCGCGGCTGCACCCGCTCCGGCCAACGTCGCCAACATGTGCAGCCTGCTTTCCCAGCTTGCAGCGCGCGAGCGCGCCGAGATCCTTTACGACGAGCGGCTTTGCAGGAGCCGTAGCGCGGAACCGCCACCACGCGGGCTGGCGCTTGTCCCTGCGCTGACGCGCCTGCTTGCCGGAACAGGTGTCGGCTTTCGCAGAACTGCAGACGGTGCGTTCGTCCTGTTCGCGCTGCCGCAGAACCCTCCTCCCGACACCCGCAGCGAGGCGGTCCCGGAGATCCTCGTCGTCGGCAGGAGAACCCAGAATGCCGACATCCGGCGGACCCGGAACGACATCCAGCCCTACAAAGTGGCGACACGCTCCGACATCGAGACTGCTCATCGCGATAATCTGGACCAGTTCCTGCGCAGCCGCGTGCCAGCCAACGCTGATCCGGCGGCCCCGGCGCAGAATACGTACGCGGAGCCCGGTGCCGTTCGCTCGCAGGTCGATTTTCGAGGCCTGGGCGCGCAGCGCACTCTGGTGCTGGTCGATGGGCGACGAATGCCGAGCGTGCCCACCGTTCAATCGGACTATCTGCAACCCGATCTCAACGGTATTCCCCTGATCGCGATCGAGCGCATCGAGACGCTCACCGGCACGGCCGGGGGTATTTACGGCCCGGGTGCCGTGGGTGGAGTGGTGAACCTCGTCGTTCGCCGAGGCTATCACGGCCTCGAGCTCCGGATCACCCCCTCGATCACAGGGCGCGGCGGCGCCGCGGGCCTGAGACTCGAGGGCATATTCGGCTTCACGCCCGACGGCGGCCGAACCCATGCGATGCTCGTCGCGAGCCGTTCGGTCAGCGACCCTCTCCTGACCGGCCAGCGTGATTACGCCGCGCGGGCGCGCCGGGCTGCATTTTCGAACGCTCCGGCCCTCTACGCCAGCCATGCCTATGCAACGAATTCGGTGGGGGTGGTCAGCACCGGTGGGGATCTGGTCTTCAATGAGGCCAACGGAGGAGGCGCGCTTGGTGCGTCCTTCACACTTCTGCCCCTGGGTTTCGCCGGAACTCCAGGCGAGCGCAATGAGCTGCTGGCGGCGAACGCGGGCAAGGTCGACCTCAGCCTGCCTGAAGATCAGACCGGAACCCGGCGCTATCTGTTGTCGAATGCGAGCGTCACCTCGCTCCTCATGAGCGTCCGCCATCGGTTCGGCAGCAATCTCGAGGCATTTGCGGGTCTCATCTACGCCAACAATCGTGGGCGATTGGAGGCAAACCCCGGCACTTTCCTATCGCCGACCCCGGGCGGCGCGGCATACAATCCGTTCCGCCAACCGATCGCTTTCAGTTTTCCGGAGCCCTATCTGGTCGGAGTCGATCGACGCGAAATCAGGGTCCGCCGCTACACCTTCGGTCTGATCGGCCGGCTCGGACACGGATGGGCTGCCAATGCCGACTATTCGTTCGGCCGCAGCGTCCAAATCGCACGATCGAATGTCTTTCGAGCGTCTCCCGCCTTCGCGAATGCGGTCAGAGGCGGCGCCGTTGGTCCGAACGGACAGCCGATCCTGGACCCGCTCGGCAACTGGGCCGAGTTTCTCACCACGGCCCCGGGCTTTCTTTTCGAACAGAAGGGCTTCGTGCGGCTTGCCGATCATTTTTCGGATGCAGGCCTTCGCCTTGCCGGTCCGTTGGCCCCGCTCCCCGGAGGTCCTCTAAGCCTCACCTTGGCTGCCGAAGAGCGCCGCGAACATGTTCCGGCCGCAACGAGCTTCGCGGAGACCTTCTTTGGCCGATCCAGCGGACAGATCCCGACCCGTACCATCGGAAATCGGTCACTTTACGCAGAGTTCAGAGCGCCTCTTGTCGAGCGCGAGTCCGGACCGAGGCTCCTCCGCGGCCTCGAATTTCAGCTCGCGGGCCGCTACGACGCCAGCCGGACCTTCTTTCCAGTCCAACCTTCGCCCGGCTTCCCCTCGAACGACGATTTGTTGCGCATTCGTCGCCATTCGATCTCATTCACCGCCGGAGCGCGATTGTTTCCGCTCCCGGAGCTGATGCTGCGCGGGAGCATCGCCACAGGCGAGTTGCAGCCGACAATCGCGGAGCTCTCCACCTTCCGCTCCAGCATCGGCGGGGTCGACGCATTCGGAGCTCCGGACCCGAAACGGGGAAACCGCCGCGTGGCCACCGAGGGATCCGTGTTCGTGCTCAGGGGTGGACGCCCTCGCAATCTTCCGGAGCGGGCCCGCACCATTTCGGTCGGTGCGGTTCTCAATCCCTTCTCAAACGGCGGCCCCCGAATAGGGGTCGACTTCTCGCGCATCGAGAGGCGGCGCGACATCGTGCCGTTCGTCCTCAGCGTGCGTTCGATTGTGGCCGACGAAGAAACCTATCCGGGCAGAGTGACTCGTGCGCCGTTGACGGAGGCGGACCGGCTTGCGGGGTTCACCGGCGGCAGAATCACGGAGCTCGACCTCACCTCCAGGAATGAGGGGCGCACCACTGTCGAAACTCTCGATGTCGACCTCGACTGGCAGCTGATGACGCGCGGCGGAAGCACCTTTCGGCTTTTTGGCAGTGCCACCTGGGAGCCCCGCTTCGATTCACGCGCGTCGCCAAGTCGGGCAGCGGTAAGCCGCGTCGGCTATGCCGACGGTCCCCTTGAATGGCGCGGCAATCTCGGCATCGAATGGGTCAATGGCGCAACCACCCTCGACCTCAATGCTCAATATCTAGGGCGGTACCGAGTCACCTACGCAGACCCCGCCAAGGCCAGTCTCAACGCCAATGCTCTCGCTTTCCAAGGCGGGCGATGGATCCCTTCTCAGGTCTATTTGGATCTCGCAGTCGAGCGAAAGCTCCTCCGGAACGGCCGGCGGGCGGGGCTCACCCTCGCACTCGGCATCCAGAACATCTTCGGCCATGTTCCTCCAATCGTCGCTCAGCCCTCCACGGCGGGATACAGTCTCTACGGCGATCCGCGCGGGCGGCGCTTCCAGCTCACCCTCTCGTCACAATTCCGATGAGGGTATCACCCTCTTCTGCGTCTATTTCGGAGTGGACGCCGATCCTTCCCTTGCCAACGCCCCGCGCGTTGCGCCGACGGTTCTAGGACCAGGATTGCCGTCCGGCGGAACCGAGGCTGGATCGCCGCTCGCGCGCGAAGCCGGTCCGCTGCGCCGGTCACTGGCCGGTTTTTTTCGCCGCAGGGTGAATGATCCGGATGAAGTCGAGGATCTTGTCCAGGAGGTGTTCGCGCGCGTTGTGGCGCGCGACAGCACCGAGCCCATCGCGCATCTTGGAAGCTACATCTTCCAGACTGCCGCAAGCGTTTTTGCCGACCGAAACCGTCGCCGCCTCTCCAGGCGCGCTGACGCCCATGTCGCGTTTGACCCGGATCAGCATGGCGGGACCGATTTCGACGCCGTTCGGGTCCTCGCGGGCCGCGAAGCGCTCAGCGCTGCGACGGCGGCTTTGCTGTCGCTCCCAGAGCGAAGCCGGACGGTCTTCGTCCTCCACCGCCTAGAGGGCCGAGGCTATCGCGAAATCGGTGAGCAGCTCGGCATTTCGGTCAGCGCAGTCGAGAAGCATATGGTCCGCGCGGCCCACCATCTCAGTGTGCGATTGAAGGGTAAGTTATGATCCGGGAGATCCTCTCCCTGCCGCGCCTGAGCGCAACGTCGCCCGACGACGCTGCCGCCGTATGGCTGGCGCGGCGGGCACACAATCCTCTTCAGGGCGAAGAGGAAGCTTTTGCACTCTGGCTTGCCGCCGATCCTGCCAATCGCGAGGCGTGGGAACAGGCGGAGGCAGCCTGGCGCTGCTTCGACACCTTAGGCGAGGACGAGCTTCTCGAAGCAATTCGCGAGAAGGCGCGAGAAGCCGGTCCGGAGCCGAGAGACCTCCCCTTTGCCCGAGTGTTCGCGGCGGCCGCAGCGGCAATCCTCCTGATGTTGGCTTCCGCTGCGATATGGCTCCATACTGGAGGCAACCCGCAGTCTCCGCCCAGAATGGCACAGGCCGCTCCCGACCCTCTCGAACGCTTCGGCGCTCCTGATTATGTGACGGCGAAAGGCCAGCAGCGGACGGTTCGGCTCAGCGATGGAAGCCGACTGACGCTGGATACCGCATCCGCCGTCGACATAGCCTTTCAACCGACTAGGCGTGCGCTTACGCTGCTACGAGGGCGAGGCTCCTTCCAGGTCGCGCATGATGTGAGCCGGCCGTTCACGGTTCGCGCCGGAGATATCGAAGTGGTCGCGATCGGGACGCGTTTCGACGTGCGACTAGAGCCGAACCTTGTCCGGGTCACTCTGATCGAGGGTCGGGTGGCCGTGCAAAGCCTCAACGGGCGTGCCGCTCCCGTGACGCTTCGGGCAGGAGAACAGTTGACGGAGCGAAGCGGCGGAGTGACGGTGTCCCGGCCGAACCTGCAGGAAGCGCTGGACTGGCCGGCAGGCCTGGTCACTTTCCGGAACGACACTCTTGCCGCGGCTGCCGCCGAGCTCAATCGTTACTCCTCGACGGCACTCGTGGTGCGCGACCCGCGGGTAGCGCGTCTGCGGGTCACCGGATCGTTCAAAGCGGGGGATCCCGGGCGCTTCGCCCG
This sequence comes from Allosphingosinicella sp., assembly GCF_036387215.1. GTDB lineage: Bacteria > Pseudomonadota > Alphaproteobacteria > Sphingomonadales > Sphingomonadaceae > Allosphingosinicella. The sequence continues at coordinate 8,837 of NZ_DASVUE010000288.1, forward strand.
CACTGTCGAGCAGATCCACCCGGTTCGCAGCCTCCGGCGCGAAGGAGGGGCAGTCGAGCTAGTCTCGTCCCGCTGAGACTCAATGCATCGAAGATTCAGGTGTGGATCGCTGCCTCCGCCACGTCTTAACTGATAGGACCAATCGGACCTTTCGTGAATCGTCGGGGGCTCTCCTCTAGCCGGGCAGCCCAGGAAGTGCGTCGTTCCGAGGGCGCAGGGGAGCGCTCGTTCAAGGGGAGAAATCATGGCCACCGTACCGCTTGCCACCGCCGTTCCAGAATTCCGGGCAGGGTCGGCCGCGCTTTCGGCGCCGGAGTTCGCATCCCCTCCCCTGGCGCACATCGAGCCGGGCCGTGACGAGCAGGAGATTAGGTTCGAAAACTTCGTTCTTTGTCTGAGATCTCGAACGCTTTCGCGCGAGGGAAGGCCCATCGAGATCGGCAGCAGAGCGTTCGAGCTTCTTCATGCCTTGCTGAAGGTTGCCGGTGACGTCGTGTCCAAGGATGATCTCGTTCGCCAGGTGTGGCCGACCACGTTCGTCGACGAAAGCAATCTCAGGTTCCAGATGACTTGCCTCAGAAAGGCCCTGGGCCCCGCACGGACCTTGATCAAGACGATACCGGGGCGCGGATATGTCTTCACCGGCCGCTGCCGTGGGACGAGCGTAGCTCCGCTCAGAAACTCCGGCATGTCGCGGTTACCGTTCGAAGGGGAGCCATTGGAGGCTGAGACTAGTTCTGACTGCGTGCCTCCCGCCTCCGTGGCACGCCTGCTCCTGAACCCGGCCTCCAGGCCTAAGGAGCAGCATTCCACGCCGCACGTCGAGGATGCGACGATCGGCGCCCCCAGCGGTGGGCAGGCTTCAGAATACCGCAGCGTCTCGCTTCTGATCGTCGCGACCTCCTCCGATCATCTTGTTCCGGGTCTGCTCTCATCCGGAGCGGGGCCGGTTCAGGTGGACCTCTCCTACCTGCTCGACTTGCTGAAAGCTGCGGTGGCCGAAGGGCAGTGATCAGCGGAATGTGGCGGCTGACCCAACGCCTCGCGCTTCTTACATGTAGCCTCGAGGTGTAAGCGGAGGAGCTAGGCGGGGCGGCAGGCGGACGACCTCGCCCCCTGAGCTCGAGCGGCGGCACATCTTTTCTAACAGAAGCTTATTTTGGCGGACAGTACGGGTCAGCTAGACTGTTGCGGACCGAATGACCGGCCGCGTCGCGCGACTTCGCCTCCGCCAAGATGAAAGGAACCACCCGATGCCTGATCGTCTGCACGGCAAAATTGCGGTGATCACGGGTGGATCAACCGGCATCGGGCTTGCAACGGCAACGCTCTTCGCTGCCGAGGGCGCTAGGGTTTTCATCACCGGCCGTCGGCAAGACGCGCTCGACCGAGCGGTGGCTGAGATAGGCGGCGACGCCATCGGCATCCAGGCGGATTCCGCGAACCTGGCGGACCTCGATCGGCTTTATGAGCAGGTGAAGTCCGCGGCGGGGAGGATCGACATCCTGTTCGCAAATGCAGGCGGGGGCGGGCTGTTGCCGCTGGGCGACATCACCGAAGAGCAGGTCGACGACACATTCGGGCGCAATGTGAAGGGCGTCATCTTCACCGTTCAGAAGGCCCTCCCTCTGATGGCGAAGGGCGGCTCTATTATTCTGACCGGCTCGACCGCAGGGTCGCGCGGCACCGCCGCGTTTAGCGTCTATTCGGCCTCCAAGGCAGCTGTACGCAACCTCGCGCGCAGCTGGGCGCTCGACCTTCGGGGAACAGGGATCCGGGTCAACGTCGTCAGCCCTGGGCCGGTCCGGACGCCGGGGCTTGTCGGCATCGTCGGAGACGACGTGGCGAGGCAGCAGGATCTCCTGAACGACTTTGCGGCGCTTATCCCGTTGCAGCGGGTCGGCGAAGCCGAGGAGATTGCAAAGGCGGCGCTGTTTCTCGCTTCCGACGATTCCAGCTTCGTCAACGGCTCGGAGCTTTTCGCCGACGGCGGCATCGCGCAGGTCTGACGCCGCTTCCGCGCGCTAGTCAGGCACCGCCGACGTGACTCGACATGGGCCAAATGGCTCGATCTCCGGGAGAGGCGTTCGATCATGGCTTTATTAAACCGGGTCCCTCTCTTCGCTGGAGCCATGCTCCTGACCGGCGCCATCAGCTTTGCGGCCTCGGCGGATCAACAGGACGCCTCCCCCATTTATGGCGTGCGCCTCCCGGCCGACTACAGGCAGTGGCAGGTGATTAGCGTCGCGCACGAAGCCGGCAGCCTCAACGACATCCGGGTGATCCTCGGTAACGATATTGCCGTCGCTGCTTACCGAAACGGACAACGCCCCTTCCCTGACGGTACCGTGCTCGTTCGAGTGGCGTGGAAGCTCGTGCCGTCGCCTCGGAACGACGCGATTTTCGGGCGAGCGCAGTCTTTCGTCGCTGGGGAGCCGACCAACGTCCAGGTCGAGGTCAAGAACTCCAAGCTTTATGGGGCCACGGGCGGCTGGGGGTATGGCCAATTCGAGAGTGGCAAAGCAAATCCCGACGCGGCCCTGATCGGGACCTGCAACGCCTGCCACCGCAAATTGGCCGACGGCGATGACCTCGTCTTCACGCATTACTCCCCCTGACGCTCAGCTTAAAACGGCCGACGCGGTTCATGCCAACTCACAAGGTCTCGCGGGATGTTAGCCCGCTGAGGGAGCACACCGCCTCTGGCCGCGCGCGGCGCAACGGGCGTCGACGAGAGCGGCCCCAGTGGAGGAAGCGATGATCAGACCCGGAACTCTATTACTGGCCGCTGCGGCGGGCCTCGCCTTTGCTTCAGCCGCGGAGGCGCTGCCGACGCGCGAAAAGCCGACCGTGATCCTCGTCCACGGAGCCTTTGCGGACAGTTCCAGCTGGGATCCGGTGGCAACGCGACTGCTCCGCAACGGCTACAAGGTGATTGCCGCCGCCGCGCCGCTAAGGAGCGTGAAGGGAGATGCTGCGTACATCTCGTCGATCGTCGCTGCCCAGCCGGGTCCGGTGGTTCTTGCAGGCCATTCCTACGGCGGCGCGGTGATCTCCGCTGCGACGGCGCCGGCGGGCAAGATCAAGTCGCTGGTCTATGTCGCCGGTTTCGCGCTCGAGGCTGGCGAAAGCGGCCAGAGCATCGCCGACAAATTCCCCGAAGGCACGCTTGGACAGGCGCTCGCGCCCCCTATCCGATTGGACGACGGATCGCAGGATCTTTACATCCTCCCAGCCAAGTTCTGGGGGCAGTTCGCGGCTGACCTTCCGGAGGCGAAGGCTGCCAATATGGCGGTGACCCAGCGTCCGGTGACGCTTGAGGCTCTCAATGAGCCGGCTGTCGCCACTGCCTGGAAGACCACCCCCTCCTGGTTCATCTATGGCTCGCTCGACAAGAACATACCCCGACGTGCCCACGCCTTCATGGCGGATCGTGCGCGTGCGCGAGAGACGATGGAGGTGAAGGGTTCTTCCCATGTCGTGATGCTCTCTCACCCCGCCGAAGTGGCCGCGATGATCGAGCGCGCCGCGAGCGCCCCCGACTGACTTCACAATCGGCGAATGGCGTGGCAGCGGCGCGGTCGGAAGGACGGCGTCGCTGCCAGTGATCGCGTGATGAGCATCAATTCAGCAGCTCACGGTGGTGTTTGGCCACCCGTAACTAATCAATCCACAGGCTGACGATCGCCGCCAAAGCTCCGAGGAACAGAAGTGCATCCATGATTGCGATGAGCAACGGCCGGATTGCGTCACGGCTATCGAGGACCACGCGCGCGGATACGCGGCTCCGGGACGTCCCGGCAATGAAGCACAGCAACCCGAACAGGATGAGCGCAGTCCCTGACACGTGTAGCAGCAGCTTCGGGACCCGGCTCTCCAGCACGGCGTGGAGTCCCACCGCTGCTCCGATCGCCGCCAAGCCCGTTCGAACCCAAGCACTGTACGTCCGCTCGAGCGCAAGAACCGTTCGCTCCGCGGCCAATTCCAGGCTGGTATCGATCGGCGGTCGAAGGTCGTCGGGAGAACGGGATCTCATGTCGCAGTTCTTGCAGGACGTCCGGCCCGCGTCTTTCTTCGAAGCACTGGCTCATCAGTCCGCCGCCCGCATCTACGCGGCCGTGGTCCGCTGCTCAGAAGCTGGTATCGAGCGAAATACTGAAGCGGCGTCTGCGCGGATCTCCATAATAGCTATAGCCAGGCGTAAATTGATTGGCCGTGATTGGTGGACTCGCATCCAGCACATTAGCGATCACGAGCTTCAACTTCATGTTGCGGCCACCACGATCCCCGATCTGAAACCGATGTCCCAATCGCAGGTCCAAGTAGATTTGATCAGGAATATGCTCACCGCCCTGGAATCGGCTCACGTGCGGATTCAAGGGCTGGTTGCCTGGAAAGGCATATTCGGGTGCGTAGCTTCCCACATATTGTGCATCGATGCCGGCGAAGTTTGATCGACTCTGCCAGTCCACGGAAAGGTTGCCGCGCCACTTGACCGGTCCGTCGAAATACCCGGCATATTCCGTCCAGAAGGGAGTGCCGGAAGCGCGGCGGCGCAGGGAGATGAGCCGCGTTGCGCCACCGGAAAGACTGAAGACGCCGGCACCCCGCAGCGGAAACGTCCAGGCGATGTCCACGTCGAGCGCTCGAACGATGGTCTCTCCATCGTTGACGCCGCGCCCATCGACATGAGTCACCACGCCGCCGGTATAGCCGAGCGCCTGATCTTGAGCAGTCAGTGGCAGGCGACGCAGGCGCTCGGGCTCCTTCTCTTCCAGTGCAAGCACCTCGGGGACGCGTGCCAATGCGTTCGCGTCATCGTAGAAGAGGAAGGATAAGACGTACGGCTCACGCGTCTTGTGGATGCGCGAGTAATCGAGCGAGATACGCGGCCCTCTGATGTTGTTGGGATTGACCACGAAGCCCGCAGAAAAGGTGCTTGCCCGCTCGGGTGCTGAGTCCGGCGATCCTCCGTACAGGAAGGTGAAGTTCCGTTCGCTCCCAACGGGACGCCCGCCTCTTTTCGGATCCGCAAGGCTAGGGCTCTGTGAACCGAACGTGCCGGAGGTGGAGCGCAGGTTCTGGATGGACGGCGGGAGTTCGCCGGTGGCGGAACTCACTCGAAGCATAAGCTTCTCATGAGGGAAGAAACGCACCCCCGCTGTGTAAGTCAGGGCAGTGCGCCGCGAGCGCTTGGAAGCCGTATCTCCCGGAAGAAAAGCGCCGAAGCCGCGCGGGTAAAGCGTTCTGGCCGCATCGCCGCGTAGGGCGAGCATCAGCTCGAGCTGCCGCAATATCGGAAGGTGCGTTGCAGCGGCGGTGAGAGGAGCCCGCAGCTCTAAATAGCCGGAGCTCACTACTTGCGATCGCGGCGCGCTTTCCCGCACCTTGGGGAGCTCTGAAG
>NZ_DASVUE010000289.1:0-4558 GCF_036387215.1 Allosphingosinicella sp.
AGCGCAGCAAGCGCAGCATCGGCAAGTCCAAGCCCCCGCACCTGCGCATCCGTAACGAACAGGCACCGCCCGGCCGGCAGCACCTCCCCCAGCCGCCGCACCGAACCGGCGCCGGCGATGAGCTTCGGCCCATATAAGAACTCGAACGGCTTCATGTCGGCCGCTCTAAAGGCGCGCCGCCCGTGACGCCACTCGCTCGAAGTACCACTTCGAGCGAAGCCCTAGAATGCCCGCTCCAGCCGGCTCAGCAGGGTTCGCGCCGGGCTTGCCTGGGGCTCGGTCGCGGCGCTGCCCTCCTCGAGCCGCTTCACCCGCGCATAAAGCTCCTGGCTTGCATGGACGAGCGCGATCGCGTTGCCGGGAAGCTTCGCGAGCAACGCCGGATCGCTTTCCGCCGCCTCGCCGAGCCGCCGCGCCGGCGCCCGCGCCTGGCCCGGCGTCAGCTCGCCCGCCTCGACCGCGCGCTGGGTCAGAAGCCAGGCGATGACGTGCATCAGCCGCGTCGTCACCTTCAGCGACTCGCAGGAAAAGCCGACCCGCACCAGCGGATCCAGCCCCAGCCGCTCCTCGCGGCCGTGCCGGTCGAAATAGCCGCGCGCCTCGTCGGCAAGCAGCATCGCCTCCGTGTAGAGCGAATCGACAAGCTTCGGAGTCATCCGGTTGCGCAGCGGCGTGTTCATGGGATGGGACGATGCCACAGCCGCGGCGGGCCGTCCAAGAGGCAATGAAGGTAAATGGCCGCCCATCCAGAAGCGGGACACCGGCGGGGCAGATGCTTCAGGCGATGATGTCGGGGATCAGCATGTCCTCGATGGCGGCTATCTCGTCTCTCAGCCGGAGCTTCCGCTTCTTCAGGCGCGCCAACTGCAGCTGATCCGATCCGGCGGTGCTTCGAAGCGCCTCGATCGCGCTGTCGAGGTCGCGATGCTCGAGGCGCAGGTGCGCAAGCCTCGCCGCCCGCTCCGCATCCAGTCCCTCGGTCGTGCCCATCGACCGCCGACGCTACTCAAGCCCGGCGGGATGCGATATAGATAATTCTTCAACGGATCGTCGCGCAGGAATGGGCGACTGTCCGATCCGGGGAGACAGCGACTCACACCGATGCTTTAATCGTCCGACATCAACCAGGCAGAGGAGATGGGAATGCAAAATGCGCATACGTCCGCACTCGAACAGAAGCATGCCGTTCTCGACGCTCGAATCGCTGAAGAGAATCTGCGCCCCCATCCGGACGATTCGCTGATCACCCGCCTGAAGAAAGAAAAATTGAGAGTGAAAGAGGCCCTGGTCGGCCTCTCCTAGCTGTTACAGCGGGCGGTGCTGGATCGGATCCGGCGCCGCCTGGGCTCCAACCGGCCTCCTGGCCAGCATCGGATCCACATCCTCGTCGAACGCGACGCCGATGCGGCCTTTCTCAACCCATGCGACCATGCCCGGTACCTTGCCGATGCCGCGCAGCGTGACGATCACCGGCTCGCCCGGCTCCGCTTCCCGCTCGTAATCCGCCATCAGGCCCACGGCCGAAAGGTTGCGGATCCGCACCGGCACCAGTTCCTCTTCCGAATCGGTGCGGCGGCGGATCGTGGCGGCCAGGAACAGGCTGTCGCGCGCTGAGACGCGGCGGCCCTGGTTGTCGCGGCCGCGATTGGTGAGACGCCTTCCGGGCGTGTCGCCGGTCCGTCCCTTGGTAATCCTGGTCTCGATCAAGGCCACAACCCCGTGCGGACCGGGCCGCACCATGCGGGCCCGGGTCCTCCCCTTATGGCGGCCAAATGGTCGAAATCGGGTTAACGCACCCGATCCCCCGATCAGTCGTCGCGCGAGATCCGCTCGTGCCGCTCGTGGCGCTCCTGGGCCTCGACCGTCATGGTCGCGATCGGGCGCGCTTCCAGCCGCGCAAGCGAGATCGGCTCGCCCGTGACTTCGCAGAAACCGTATTCGCCGGTTTCGATCCGGCGGAGCGCCGCGTCGATCTTGGAGATGAGCTTGCGCTGCCGGTCGCGGGTGCGGAGCTCGATCGACCAGTCGGTCTCGCTCGATGCGCGGTCGGTGATGTCGGCTTCGCGCATCGGGCCGCTCTTCAGCTGGGCCATGGTGTCGCGGGACTCGCGGATGATCGAGTCCTTCCAGTCGAGCAGCTTTTCACGGAAATAAGCGAGCTGATCGTCGCTCATGAACTCTTCGTTCGCGCTCGGCCGGTAGCCGGCGGGAACATGCGGAACCGCGCTATATTGCGGTCCGAAAACGTCACTTAAAGCGGTAGCCATAACCCCTCCACACTCCGCGCCCGATCTTTCGACCGGCCGCAAATCCCAGAGTGCCGCTCCGCTTTTGGTGCAAATGTCGGCACCTGCCCCAGCGCGCCTATACGCATGCCAAAGCGGCTGCACAAGTCACTCAAAAGCAAGTTGAAAAAGGTTCCGCTTTTGCGCGCGGGCAGTGACATTTTTGCCGCGTCCGCCGAACGGCTCAGCGGGTCCGCTCCCGCTGCCTCCGAATCGACCTCGAATCAGCTCGGTCGATGACCCGTCTTCCAGCTATTAACTACAGCCTCGGCGACCAGTGCTCGGTCGCTTCGTTCACAGCTTCCGGCACTATGTCCATCAATGGGACGGAAGCAGCCGAAACGCCCGGAAACCAGCCCCTTAACTGTAACATCATGGTTAACGAACTTGCGCGTAACCTGATCTTTGGCATCTGTCGTGAATAGCCAAGGCTGGCTGACGGTTATTTGGGCTGATCCACCTGATCCGACGCCAGCACCAAAACAGGGTGTGTATCATGTCGGTAAGAATGGCTCTCGCGAAACTTTGTGCTTGCGCCTGCGGCGGCGCAGTCATCGGCGGCGGCGCGGTCCACGTAGCCGAAAACCCGATCCCCCGTCCGGCCATCGTCAAGTCGGCGAAGGCGAAGACGGTCGTCCAGCGGGTGCATCACCGGCCGAAGCGCGTGAAGCGCGTCACCCGGATCGTCCGCTCCTGCGGCACCCGCGGTGCAGCGGCGGCGGCCGGCGCGGTCACCACCCGCACGATCACCTATCCCGCGCCCCCCATTCCCCTGCCCCCGCCCGCCCAGGTGGTGAGCGGCGGCGGCGGCGTCCCCGTCATCATCGGCGGCGGCAGCACCGGCGGCGGCTTCGGCGGCGGCTTCTTCAGCGGCGGGTTCGTCGGCGGATCGAGCGGCAACATCATCGTCTCGACCAGCTCCTCGACCGGAGGCTCCAGCTCTTCGAGCTCGTCCAGCTCCTCGAGCAGCTCGAGCTCGTCGAGTTCGTCGTCGAGCAGCAGCTCCTCCTCCGGCGGGTCGACCGGCGGCAAGCCAGGCTATCCGGGCAAGCCCGGCCACGGTTCCAGCGGCTCTTCCGGCAGCTCGGGCAGCAGCGGCTCCTCCGGCAGCAGCGGTTCCTCGGGTTCCAGCGGGTCGTCCGGCGGCTCCAGCAGCTTCGGCGGAAGCACCAGCACTTCGAGCACCAGCTCGAGCTCCTCGTCGAGCTCCAGCTCATCGAGCTCCAGCTCGTCGAGCGGCGGCTCCTCGGGCTCCAGCGGCGGCACGCCGGTTCCGGCACCGCCGATGATCGTCCTGTTCGGCGCCGCCGCGGCGGCACTCGTTGCCCGTCGGAGACTGAATCGCTCCGCCGAGTAACGCCGTTCGGCACCGAACAGGAAAAAGGCCGCGCCAACTCCCTTCGGCGCGGCCTTTCTTTTTTTGGCGAAGCGACCTTTACGAGCCGGCGGCGGCCGCTGCGGCTTCGAGGTCGGCCGCGGTCATTCCGATCACCCCGCCCGTTGCGGTGGCCGCCACCGCGTTGCGCGGCAGCCGGACGAGCTTGCCCGAGGTCAGCTTCAGGGTGACGAACTCGGCGTCGATCGCCTGGATCGTCCCGACGGTGCCGCCCTGCGAACCGGCGATCGTCGCACCGGCGGCAAGGCTCGCGGCCGCTGCGGCCTTGGTCTTGTCGACCTCCGCGTTCAGCTGGTCGCGAGTCATCGCCATCAGGAAATGATCCTGATGCGCCGTGAAGGACGCGACCGGAAGCCGCACCTCGTGCTTGTCGGTCTTCAGGATCACGAACTGACCGTCGACCTTGGTGATGGTGCCGACTTCACCGCCATTGGTGTCCCGCACCTGCGCACCTGCCGCCAGCTCCGCCTTGGCTTGGGCCGCCGGCGCCGCCTGCTGCTCCGCCGCGGGAGCAGGCGAAGGGGTGGAGCTGATCAGCACCCTCGTTCCGATGGCCGTCGTCGGAGCGGGAGCCGGAGCCGGGCGCCGCTTCTGCGCTAAGGCAGGCTCCGCCACGAACCCGCCAGCAGCGAGCGCCGCCGAAATGGCGGTAATCAAAAGCTTGTTACGAACTGTCATCATCACTCCTCGATAGCCCTGGCCGATCCCTGGGATCCGCCGCCGCACAGGCTATTGAGCGCTGAGGATCTTTTCAATCTCCGGAACGGGGTGGCCGGTGAGGTCCTTGGCGATCTCGCCCGCGAGACGCTTCTCGACCTCCTTGTGATAATGTTTGCGAAGCTCGCCGAGCGTCTTGGGCGGAGCGACGATGATCAGC
>NZ_DASVUE010000290.1:0-11732 GCF_036387215.1 Allosphingosinicella sp.
ACAGGGTGCGGCCATAGCGAAAGCCGTTGATCCACCGGCTGGTGGCTTGCATCTGCCAGCGGTTCATGGCCCAGGTGCCGGCGAGGAAGGCCAACAGGCCGATCCCGAACCACCAGCGCGGCAGGCTGGAAAGCAACACCAGCCCGCCGGTCAGGGCGCCCACCCCAAGATGATAGGCGAAAGGCAGCCGCTTCATCTCGTTCGCCCGCACCCGCGCCTCCCGCATCCCAACCAGCGCTTCAGACGCCTCGTCACCGCCCACAGTCATCCCTGCCTCCCTTTCCAATATGGAAAAGCGATACTTTTAACTTTCCGATATGGCAAGAGAAAACTTTCCATAATGGAAAGAGGCGCGTGCGACGAGAATATCCTCCCGCATCCGGCTGTGTTACGAGCTTCCATCCCCGAGGCTGCGTACGAACATGCTCTTGATCCTACTCGCGTCGGCGTTGCTGACGCCCTTGCAAGATGCTCCGGCGATCGAAGCGGTCCTGCGTATGTCGCCGCGTGAGGCCGGCGATCTCCTGTTGAAGGACAAGGAGCATGGCGTCGTCGAAAGCATCGCTCCGGCGCCGGTCCGTTCAGGTACGCCGCCGGGCCTGGTGGAGCTTCAGCTCATCGAGCGGCCGTCGCCCATCCGAGGCGGCTGCGTTCGGAGGCGGTGGAACGCAAGCTTCCGACACCAGCCCGATGCTGATGCAAGCGCCGCGACATTCTCCGGTGCCTGGTCTGCAACCGAAGTGGCCCTGCGCGCAGGGCGCACCTGTCCAAGCGTCAATTTCGTCCACGTGAACCCGGGGCTGAGCAGTGAGGAGGCGCTCGGCGAACTCCGCTACCTGGGGGACACCGTGGCCGGTAGGGCCAAGGTGAAGTTCACGTGCTTGGACGAGACGGCGTCGAGCTTGTGCCGCACGCTCAAGGGGATACGTCCGCAACTCGCCCGTCTCTCCGCGTGGGCGGTGGCGAGGCGCGAAGGAAGGACGGAGTTCTGGCTCGGGCAGCCTGGCCAGGTGGCAACGGCGCTGAGCTATGCGGTGGACCGCCGGAGAGAGGTCAGGATCAGACGGTCGATCCCGCCTCCGTACTGAGCCAGTATCAAAGGGCGCCGCCGTCTAAATTGGCCAGCCTCTAATAATTCGATGCCGGCGCACTATATAGGGTAAGCTATAGTCGCAAATTGACGGTCTTCGGCGCTTTGCGGCTCCTATTCCTTCTCTCGCTTCTCCTAGCGTCAGGGGACCGTCTTCCGGTCCCTTCATCAAGAAGGAACATCTTATGCCCATCGGCACCGTCAAATTTTTCGATACCTCCAAAGGCTACGGCTTCATCACCAACGAAGCCGGCGGCAACGATGCATTCGTGCACGTCAGCGCCGTTGAAGCCGCCGGAATGCAGACGCTCGAGAAGGAGCAGCGCGTCTCCTACGAGCTCGAGAACGACAGGCGCGGCAAGACCAGCGCCGTCAATCTCCAGTCTGCCTAAGCAGCGGCCTCCGCTTTTTGCGGAGGACTTGGCGGGGCGGGTGCCTTGGCATCCGCCTCTTCCTTTCGGGATTGGAGAGAACATGTCGGCACAGCAGGAATTCTATCTCGAGCGCGCAGCGGAAGCGCGCGCAGGCGCGGGCGCGGCCACTCTCGATAATGTGCGCCAACGCTGGCTCCGGTCGGAAGCGACCTGGACCCAGATGGCCGAGCGAAGCGCACGCGGCGAGAAGATGCGCGCCAAGCTCATCGCCGACAAAGCAAGCGAGCGTGCTGCCCTGAAGGCAGCAACGCTGGCCTGATCCGCCGCCTCTCAATCCGGGCGCCGTCACGGGCGCCCTCGTCACCTTCGGAGAAAATCATGTCCAGAACCCCAGTGCGCCCGTACCTCATCGCCAAGGACGAGGAAGGCGACTTCCGGATCACCATCCGCGAGACGCGGTACAATTCGCAGCATTATCCGCTGGTGACCTCGGTCCTGCAGGCGGACAGGTTCAGGACGGCGACCGCGGCCCGGAACCACGCGAAGGCCGAATTCGGCGCGCAGGCCGACCAGTTCGCGACCAAGTAAGGCGCCGGGAGCTTACTAACGATGAAATCATATAAGGACCCCTCCTTCCAGGATCGGGTCGGCCGTGCCGCGGAAGCGAAGCAGAAGGCGCTCGACAATCTGCGCTCGAAGCCGCCGATGGACGAAGCCGCCGTTGCCGAGCGTGTTGCGGCGCGTCTGAAGCGCGATACCGACGAAGCCGGAAAGCGGGCCGCGAAGAAGGCGGCGGAGCAGTCGGCGAAGGAAGCGAAGGCGGAAGCGGCGGCAGCGAGCGCCGCCGTTCCGGCGCCGCCTACGGAAGCGGAGAAGAAGATGGCGCGCGACGCCCGCTACGCCGCTCGAAAGAACCGTCAGTAAACCGGCCGCACCGGGGCGTCAGCGACGCCGCTGGTGCAGGAACTGCGTCACGTCGCGCGCGAACCGCTCCGGGTCCTCGACGAACATGAAGTGGCCCCGCCCTTCATATTCCAGGATGCGCGCGCCAGGCACTTGCGCCACGAAGCTGCGCACCGGCTGAACCGCCGCCTGGAAATCGCTCGCGCCCTGAATGGCGAGGAGCGGCATGGTCAGCCGGCCGGGACTGTCGAAGCGATATTCGAGAATTCCCTGATCGGCGAGTGCGCCGAATATCTCGCCGGTATTGTACATGCCGCCGGAGGCGTCGGTCTCGTCTACCAGCTTCATGATCGCCGGATCGGGATACATGTTGCCGTCGATGAACGTCCTGCCCGCAGCGAAGATGTGGCACCGACGCTTCGATCCCTTCGGCAGCTTGGCCAGAGCCTCGGCATAGGTCTTCGGATCAACCTTCTCCAGCCGGACGCAGGCGAGGTCCAGGATCGCGGGGAAATCGACCACTGCTCCTGCGAGCACGAGGTGCGACACGTGCTGCGGATATTTCGCGGCATATTCGAGGGCGAGGACGGTGCCGAAGCTGTGGCCGACGAGGTCCATCCGCTCCACGCCCCAATGGCGGCGAAGCTGCTCCAGATCGTCGACCAGCAGGGGAAGCGAATATTCCTTCTTCCAATGCTTCTCCGACCGGCCGCTGCCGCGCTGGTCGAGGTAGATCATGCGGTTGGAGCGTTCGAGCGGAGGACCTGCGAAGCGGGCGAAGGTCTGGCTTCCCTGGCCGGGCCCGCCGTGGAGGAAGACGACCGGGGTGCCGCTCGTCCTTCCGGCGACACGGTACCAGAGGCGGACCCCGTTTATGACCGTATCATGCTTTCCGATGCGGAGGCTGCCGCCGCTTTGAGCGATGGACGGCGCGCTGAACAGGAGAGCGAGGGCGCAGAGCAGCAACCGAATAGCGATCATGGCGTGTCCCTCCGCGCGGCCCGGCTGCATTTCTAGCACGGGCGCGGGTGCGGACAAGTTGCGGCCGCAGAGGAAGCTGCGGGCAAAGAAGAAGGGGCGCCGATGCGTCCCCTTCTTCAGCGGCGGTCCTTACTTGAACAGGGAAGCCGGCGGCTCTCCGCCTTGGCCCTGATGCATCGTCTTTTCATATTTGTCGCCGTTCCACTGGAAGCGGGCGAGCCACCAGGCCGGGACGGCGTAGCTGCGGTCATGGTCCCAGACGAACCAGACGCGGGCCGCCTGCTTCTCGGCATTGGTGGTGAGCTTGCGCTTGCCCGGTCCGTAGATGGTGTAGTCGCCTAGATTATGGAACTTGATCAGTTCCTTCCGCCCGAGGCTGAGGCCGGCATAGCGTGCCTCATCGGCCGCGATCGCGCCTCCGACGACCGGCTGCAGCAATGCGAAGGCCGGCTTGCAGAACTTCGCCTCGACCTCATCGAGGCTCATCGGCTCCTGGCCGTTGAGGTTGAGCTCGAGGCCCGGATCCGTCCGCCGAAGCTGCGCGATGCCGTCGAGGCACTCCTGAGTGCCCTTCATCAGGAACCGCGCCATGGTGAGGTCGTCCTTCTCCGGGATCTCGTTGTCGAGGCCGTAAAGGACGATCCTCATCGCCGTGCCGGCGCCGTTTTCGGTCTTCTCGACGAGCGCCGGGTCGGGCGCACTGGCGGCGGCTACGGCCGGCACGAGGATTGCGCCAAACAAGATTATGGTTCGCAAGATCATGGGTTTGCCCCCCTTCTGCTGAATTCCCCCGCGGCTCGTTTATCCGCTCGGCGGGAATTCAACAACAGGTGGGCGAATCGAGGGGGGGAAGGGGGGAGGGGGATCAGCTTCGAAGCGTGAAGCCGATCCGCAGCGTCACCTGGTAATGGGCGACGCGGCCGTTCTCGACATGGCCGCGAGTCTCCTTCACCTCGAACCAGCGGACATCGTCGATCGTGCTCGAGGCGCGGGCGACGGCTTTCTCGATCGCGTCTTCGATACTCGTCTCCGAGCTGCCGACGATCTCGATGATCTTGTAGATATTGTCGCTCATGCCGGTCCTCTCGCTGGTGCCACGGGAGCGGAACGGGCGGGGCGGGGAGTGGTTTCAGATCCCCCGCCCGCCGCTTCATGAAGCGCCGATCAGCGCGGGTTCTGCTCGCGCTCGATCTCTTCCGATTCGGCGTCGATGCGGTCCAGCCGCTCGCGCCGCGCCTGGGCGATGAGGGCGTTCCAGTTGACCTCCGACGCACCGCCCCGCTCGGCGCGCGCCTGGTTGATGAACTGCATCAGGCAGCCGGTTGCGCCGCCGGGCCCCGTCGGCGAGCAGCTGCCGATGCCCTGGCGGCCGACATATTGCAGCTCCACGGCGCGGTTCGCCCAGCTGTTCGCCTGCGGCACGACGTCGTCGCGGAGGGGCCCCGGAATGCGGAAACGGTCATTCTCCGATCCCCGGTAGCAGACGATGATCTCATCGTCGGTGCTCTTCGGACACGGATCGTTGCCGTAGACGATGAGCTGGTTGACCCGCACGTCGTCGACGGACGCGATGGTTCGGCCTCTTGCGGCGACATTCCGGGTCTGCGCGGTCGCCGAGGCGCCGGGCAGGGGCTGCGCGGCTTCGGGTGATCCGGGCGAACGCTGGGCAGAAGCGGGGGTGGGCATCAAAGCGATGGCCGCGGCGGCGAGAAACATGGTCTTCATCGTCAGATCCTCTTCGAAAGCGCGATTGCGGCGCGGCAGCCCGCGCGGATGAACGCGGAAAGTATCGGGTAGCCGAACGCATCCTCGGCGCCCGCGGCGATGGCGGTGTCGCGGTGCTCCAGCTCCTCGGCCTGGAAATCGGTGATCGTGTGCGAAAGATCAGGATCGTCCTGCCCGAGCGAGCGGATCTGATCGGAATAATGCTTGTCGATCTCTGTCTCGACGGCGGCCGTGCACGCCATTGCCGCGTCAGGCCCCATCAGCGCCGTGACCGCCCCGAGCGCGTGCCCGGCGACGTTCCAGAAGGGCTGGAGAACAGTCGGGCGAATGCCGCGATCAGTCATCAGCTGGTCGAAATGATCGAGGTGCCTTCTCTCCTGAAACGCCATCCGGGCGATCGCGCGCGAGGCGGGATGGCGGTTGCCGAGCACTGCAAGCTGGCCGCCATAGATGCGTGTGGCGCCATATTCCCCCGCCTGATCGACCCGGATCATAGAGGGGACGTCGGCGCGGTCGTCGCCCGGCCGCCAGGTGGGGCCCGGCGCGCTCATGCCGCCGCTCTCGGTCGCCTGAGGCTCAGCCATAAGATCACCAACGCGGATCCGATCGAAAGTATCGCGTTCCAGCCGGCCATCGAAATGCCGAGGAACGAGAATTGCACTGCGTCGCAACGAACGAGCGGAGCGGCCATAATATCCTTGAGGAGATCGGCGCCCGAGCCGCTGGCGGTCGAGGTGCATTGGGTGAGGCCGTGGAAGATGCCGAGCTCGACGCCCGCATGATAGGCGCCGACGATGCCGCTCAAGAGGATGCCGATCGCCGCCAGCCAGACGAAGCTGCGGCCGCGGTCGGGAAGTCGGCGCATTGCGAACGAAATGAGCGCCAGAGCCAGCGCGGCATAATGGCCCCAGCGCTGCCAGTGGCACATCTCGCAGGGATGGAGCCCGCCCAGATATTGCGAGCCGAGCGCGCCCGCGAGCAGAGCGGCAGGGACCAGAAGCGCAAGCGCGCGGGCTTTTTCGAGGCTGGTCACGGGCGGGCGTCTGCGGCTTCGGTCATGGCTTATGCCTAGCCCATGCTCCGCCAAGGCTGCAAATCCGCTGAACGAGGCGCTGCGCCGCAAGCCGGGGAAAGGGCTCGCGGCGCAGCGGAGGATCAGGCGGCCATCATCGCCGCTACGGGCTCAGGCGCCGGCGCGGCTGCCGCTTCGCCGGCTTGAAGGTCGAGCTCGAACAGGCGGCACGGCGCTTCCGCCTGGCGGCCGGCACTGAAGCGGGGAGCGACGATGCCGGTGGGCCTGAAGCCGATCTTCTCGAGCACGCGCCCGGAGGCCGGATTGTCGAGGAAATGGCTCGCGGTGAGCTTGCCGATCCGGAGCGAATGGCGTGCATTGGCAACCAGGGCTTTCCCAGCCTCGGTCGCATAGCCCTTGCCCCAGTGGCGGCGCGCGATCCAATAGCCGAACTCGACCGCACCGCTCGGGCGGCGGCCGAAGCCGGCGCAGCCGACCAGCTCCGGTGCATCCGCGGTGCGGCGGAAGATGAGCAGGCCCGTTGCCTGCGGTTCGCGCTCGGTGGCGAGGAAGGCCTCGGCATCGGCGAGGGTGTAGGGCCACGGTGCGCTTGCGAGGTTTCGGACGATCCGTTCGTCCGCGATCGCCTTGTGGAGGGCGGGCGCATCCTCGGCCCAGCCGGGCCGCAGCAACAATCTTTCCGTCCGTGCGAACATCTTCTGTCTTCCTTCCCCTTTTGCCGCCGGCTCGTACCCCTCTGGGGTTACGGGCCCGCGACAGTGATCGAGGGAGACATGAAAAGAGGGAGAATGAGCTGGCTCCCTCCTGGGGGGCTGCTCCTTCTCCCTCGAAACGGTTCTTGTGTGAGAACCTGGGGCCGCCCCTTGAAGGACGACCCGTTATCGATCGTCCGTTATTCCGCCGCGGTGGTAATCGGCATGTCGACGCACACGAATTTGCGTCCAAGCTTCCCGTCGCGGAACGAGACTTGGCCGTCGGTGAGCGCAAAAAGGGTATGGTCCTTGCCCATGCCGACGCCGGTGCCCGGATAATATTTGGTGCCGCGCTGGCGCACGATGATGTTGCCGCCGACGACCATCTCGCCGCCGAACTTCTTCACGCCCAGGCGACGGCCAGCGCTGTCGCGACCGTTGCGTGAGGATCCGCCTGCCTTTTTATGTGCCATCTCGAAATCTTACCTTCGTATCTCTTTAAGCTTCTTTATCAGCGGCGGGCTTTTTGGTCGAGCCCTTCTTCGCCGACGGCTTCTGGGCCACCGGGGTGTCCGTCATCTCGCTCTCTGCACCATCGACCTTGAGCGGCGCCTGAACGTGCGCCTCGGTCTCGGCGGGAGCTTCGGGAGCGGCGGCGGCCTTCTTGGCGCGCGGCTGCTTAGCTTCCGCGGCCGGAGCAGCGTCCACGGCCGGAGCCGGAGCGGCGGCCTGGGCCTCGTCGGCTGCCGGAGCCGCTTCCTTCTTGGCCTTCTTCGGCTTTTCGGCCTGCTGGTCCCCGATCGCGGTGATGCGCAGGATCGTGTGCTGCTGGCGGTGGCCGTTCTTGCGGCGGTAATTGTGCCGGCGGCGCTTCTTGAAGACGATCACCTTCTCGCCCTTGGCCTGGGCGATGATCTCGGCGGAGACGGTGAGGCCGTCGGTGGAGCGAAGGTCGGAACCCTCGCCGGCAAGCAGGACCTCGCCCAGCTGGATGGTGTCGCCGGCCTCGCCGGCCAGCTTCTCGACGACGATCTTGTCTCCGGCGGCTACGCGATATTGCTTGCCGCCCGTGCGCACGACTGCGAACATGGCTCTTTCCAAACATTCTAATGCTGTCGCACAGGCGAACGGCCACGGCCGATCCCCGCGCGGGAAGCCGGGCTGCTACTGGACCGGCTTTAGCGTGTCAACGCCTAAGCCGCCCCGTTTGCAGCCTAATGACGATGCTCCCGCCTCAGCTCGTAGCGGCCTTCCTTATAGGGACCGAAGATGCCGCTGATCGCGGGATGGTCCACCGGCTCGTCGCTTTCGTCGGGAAGCAGATTCTGCTGGCTGACATAGGCGACGTAGCTGCTTTCGCCATTCTCGGCGAGCAGGTGGTAGAAGGGCTGGTCCTTGGACGGGCGGATCTCCTCCGGGATCGCCTGGTACCATTCCTCGGTGTTGGCGAAGGTCGGATCGACGTCGAAGATGACCCCCCTGAATTCGAAGATGCGGTGCCGCACAACCTCCCCGATCGCAAAATGCGCATGACTCACCAGCGGGAAGGATGGCGCCCCAGTCATGCTCGCTCGGTTGATCCGCACCTGTGTCATGCACCTGATGTAGGCGACGGTGCGGGCACTGCAAGAGCCGGCTTAGCCGGAACTGCCGCAATCCGGGAGAAGCGCCGCAAGTCTCCATTGAATATGTACACAATCATCAATCAGCGCACTGCGTGAGGGGGAGGGAAGCATGGAAGAAACAGTGATCCGCCGGGGGCAGGATTATCTGACGACAATTCGTTCAGAGCAATATGTCGAGCTGACACCGGAACTGCTTGGCCCTGGCGCGGAGCTTTTTAGCGAGTTTGTTACTTTAGTGGGCATACCGCTGGTTCCTCCCGTCGGCAACGCGGACACGATCATGGAGCGGATGGACGATGCCGTGCCGGGAAATCCGGTGCGGACGCGGGTCGCCGCCTTCGCAAATATGAGCGCGGCTCCGGTGCTGATCAGGGGCGATAGCGCCATCGCCGGATGGTATGATTTGTACGTAACGCTGTCGCCCACCCGTGAATCGCCCGGCGAGACGATTTACACCATCGAGGACGACGAGGGCGGCCGTTTCGAAAGCAAAGCTGAATTCTGGCCGCTCTTCGAGCTTCGTCCCCTCGGCGCGGGCCGCTCTATTTTCGTAGATACAGGTTCGCAAAAAGTGCCTGGGTTTCCGATGAACATCGGCAGTGCAGGCGGGCGTTGGACAAAGCGGCCGCCCAGTGACAGCGCGGTGCTCGGCTTCAAAGCGGAGCCGTTCTTTTACGAGGGCGAGGTGGTGATCACGGCTGAGCGGGAAGGCCAGATCTCGCCATTGATACCGCTAAGTTTCGGTGGAGTGTCCATCGCGAAATGCACGAAGGCGCAAGCGGAGTTCGTCGGAGCGGACAACCCGGGCATGTACGGCCGCCGTGACCTTGGAGCGACGAAGCGGGATGCGAATCGGGAACTCCGCTGATCGGAGCAGGGAGCATCTCCGACCTCCGGTCATCAGGATGTGCCTCCGATTGGTTGCTGTCGGTGCGGCATCCATTTTTGTTGCGGCTTGCTACGCGAGGGCAGTCGTGCGTCGTCGGCTTGGTGCGCCAACTCCGCCTGCCGACATCGTTCTGGCTCGAGCGGGTGCTCGCTGCGCCCGGTGGCTAGGGGGCGGATGGATCAAAGTCGGGCAGATAGTTGCGACGCGCCACGACCTCTGTTCACCGGAAGCCGCAGCCATATTGGGAAAGCTTCAGGATCAGGTGGGCGGACGAGCGCCGGCGCTCCTACGGGGTGGCACCGAGAGCTTTGAGCGAGGCAGCGGAATTCAACTCGAGGAAGTTGGAGCCGAACCGATTGCGAGCGGCGCGATCGCCTTCGTCTATGTCGTGCGGCTGCCCGGCCGGCCGGAGCCGATGATCCTGAAGATCAAGCGTGACGGCATCGACGCACTTATGAGGGCCGACCTGCGGCTCCTCGCCTTGAGCGCTAAGCTCGTGCAACGGCTGTTTGTGGGGCTGCAACACATCCCGCTGGAGGAGATGGCAAGAACGATCGCCCTGGAGGTTGAAGCGCAGCTCGATCTCACGAGGGAAGCGCGCAACGCCGTGAAGTTCGCTGCGAACTTCGCCGCCTCACCGGAGATCCGATTCCCGACGATCATCGAGGGCATGAGCCGTCCGGACATGCTCGTCATGTCCTTCGAGCGGGGGCTGCTCGGCATCGATCCACAGTCGGGTGGTGTCGTCCACAAAGTGGATGTCTATGAACGGTTAATCCGTAGCGTGTACGTGATGCTGTTCGTGCACGGCTTTTTCCACTGCGACGTGCATCCGGGGAACGTTTTTACCCGGGTTGGTGGAGAAATCGTATTTCTCGACTGCGGCCTTGCCCGGCAACTCTCCGCGTCCGACCGCGACGATTTCGCCGACTTCTTCCTCTGCGTTGCGCTGAACCGCGGAAAGCGCGCGGCCGGCCAGATGCTTAGATTGGCCATCCATGTACCCGCAAATCTTGATCAGCGCTCCTACACCCGCGAAATCTCGGCCGTGGTGGCAACCGCATCAGGAGTGAAGGCCGGATCGTTCAGCGTCGTCGGGTTCGTCACGGATCTTTTTGAGGTGAACCGCCGCCATGGGATCGTCGGAACTGCTGACTTCATTTGGATGATCACCGTGCTGGTGACGCTGGAAGGTCCCGTCAAAGCAGCCTGTCCGCAGATCGACTTTCAGGGCATCGCAATCGACGTGATAACCGAGGCGCGGCTGGAGCAGGCTGCGTAGAATGCAGCTTGGCAAGCTGATCACCGTCCGCTAAGCGACCGCGCCTGTCGATCGGCTCCGCCTCGGGGTCGCCCTCAAGTGTTCGCGGAGAGGTGCCAGAGTGGTCGATTGGGACGGTCTCGAAAACCGTTGTGCCGGTAACGGTACCGTGGGTTCGAATCCCACCCTCTCCGCCATGCTCTTCTAGCTATTCAACGCCGCCGCGGCTTCGGCGCCCTTGCGCAGCGCTTCGCGATCGACGGCGCCGGGCTTGGAATTGAGCCAGGTGCCGCCGACGCAGAGCACCGGATCGAGCGCCAGCCAGTCGGGCGCGGTCTCCATCGTAATCCCGCCGGTCGGGCAGAAGCCCGCCTCCGCAAACGGGCCGGACAGCGCTGCCAGGCCCGGAATGCCGCCCGAAGCGACCGCCGGGAAGAATTTGAAGTGGCTGAGGCCGAGATCGAGGCCGCGCATGATGTCTCCGGGCGAGGACACGCCGGGAAGGAAGGGGAGCCCCGACGCTATGGCGGCGCGGCCGATCCGCTCGGTAAGGCCGGGCGAGACTGCGAAGCGGGCGCCCGCTTCGATACTCTCCTGGAGCTGCGTTTCGTTCAGGACGGTTCCCGCTCCGACCACCGCGCCTTCCACGCGGGACATCTCCCTGATCACGTCGAGCGCCGCGGGCGTCCGGAGCGTGACCTCCAGGACCCGGAGCCCGCCGGCGACCAGCGCTTCCGCAATGGCGCGTGCCTGGGCGACATCCTCGACGATCAGCACCGGGATCATCGGACATATGCGCATGATGCTGCCGATGTCTATCACTGGCCATACTCCGCTGCGAAGGCTGCGGCGGCGCCGAACAGGCCTGGTTGTGGGTGGGTGATGAGCTTCACCGGGATTTCGTCCATCATTCGCTCGAAACGCCCCTTCGCGATAAAACGATCCCTGAAGCCCGAGCGGGGGAGGTGATTGAGAAGACGCTGGCTGAGGCCGCCCGCGATCACCACCGCCTGCGCGCCCTGAGCGAGGGCGATGTCTCCGGCAGCGGCGCCGAGAGCGAGGCAGAAGCGGTCGAACGCAGCTGCGGCAAGGCTGTCCTCCCCCGCCATTGCCGCCTGCCACAGCTCCTTGTCGTCGCGGAAGCGGATTGGCCGATCCT
>NZ_DASVUE010000291.1:0-7163 GCF_036387215.1 Allosphingosinicella sp.
GCGGGCGAAATAGACTTCCTGATCGCGGCCGTTGACCGTGATCTTGCCGCTGCCGGGCTTCAGCCAGACGCGCGCGACCGCATCCTTGCGGCGGCCGGTGGCATAAGCGCGGCCCTGCTTGTCGAGCTGCTGCTCGCGGAGCACGGCTTCCATCTGCGGGCCCTGGGTCGAGCGGCCGTCATCGTCGGCGCCGGGGATCGGCGCGGCGGGAGCGGCTTCGGCGGCTTCCGGGGCGGCAGGCGCAGCGGCCGGAGCGCTGGTCAGCGCGCCGAGATCGGAAAGGGACTGGCGATTGTCGGACATCAGGCACCAACCTTGTTCTTGCGGTTCATGCCCGCGACGTCGAGGAGTTCAGGGGACTGGCCGCCGTGCGGGTGCTCGGTGCCGGCATAGAGGTGAAGCGCGCGCATCTGGTCGCGGCCCAGCGGACCGCGCGGGATCATTCGCTCGACCGCCTTCTCGAGGACGCGCTCCGGGAAGCGGCCGTCCAGCACCTTGTCGGCAGTGATCGACTTGATGCCGCCGATATAGCCGGTGTGCTTGTAATAGATCTTGTCGGTGAGCTTCTTGCCCGTGAACCGCACCTTGTCCGCGTTGATGACGACGACATGGTCGCCCATGTCGACGTGGGGGGTGTAGCTCGGCTTGTGCTTGCCGCGCAGCAGATTGGCGATGATCGTCGCCAGGCGGCCGACCACGAGGCCGTCGGCATCGATCAGATGCCACTTCTTCTCCACCTCGGCGGGCTTGGCCGATTTGGTGGTCTTCATCAGCGCCTTCATGGCCCGGACTCCCTGGAGGATAACCTCTCGTGAAATGAAACGGCGCCGCCCGCAAGGGCAGCGCTGCTGGGCGGCCAAATGACAGCGGAGGCCGATTTAGTCAACCAAATTCGCGGGTTTGACGGGAGGTAATATACTACCTTCCGCTATTCTCCACCACCCAGCGGCGGTAGCTCTCGGGCGCTTCGGCGATCGGCCAGACGACTGCCGCGGGGACTTCGTAGCTGTGGAGCTCCCCGATCCGGCGGATCAGCGCATCCGCTCCTCCCGCGGTCACCTTGAAGATCGCGGCCACCTCCTCCGCTTCCTCGATCCTGCCCTGCCACCGATAGATGGAATGGCACGGCCCAAGGATGTTCAAACACGCCGCAGCTCGCTCCTCGATCACCATCCTCCCGATGCGCCGGGCTTCCTGGTCGCTGCCGAAGACAGCGTAGACGCTGACGATGCCGCTCATTGTGCGCTTGCCTGTGCGCTTCGCCTGCCGATGCTGTTGGCGGCGGTGACGGAGGCCGCGAGCAGCAATGCGGCCATCGCCTGGTGCGCAACCGCGATCCAGAGTTCGACGCCGGTCAGCAGGGTTGCGATGCCGAGCAGGATCTGGAGCGTGACCGCCGCGACCAGGGCGAACGCCTCTATCCGGAAGCCTCTCGACCAGGCCCGCGCCGCAAGCAGCAAGGCGGCAGCGGCTACGACCCAGGCGAGCCAGCGGTGGACGAACTGCACCATGATTGGATTGTCGACGAAGTTGGTTATGAACGGCTGGAGCATCGGCGTTCCGGAGGGAAACCATTCGTCGCCCATCCGGGGCCAGCTGTTATAGGCGAAACCCGCATCGAGTCCGGCGACATAGGCGCCGAACAAAAGCTGCAGGCCGAGGAGCGAGAGCGCCCAGGCGGCGGTCACGGTAAGCCGGGCAGGCTGGGAGGCAGGATCCCGCGCCAGCCGCCGAAGGTCGAGCGCCGTCCAGATAAGGGCGCCGAAGATGAAGAGCGCGAGCAGGAGGTGCGTTGCGAGCCTGATATGGCTCACCTCCGGCCGGTCGACGAGCCCGGACGCGACCATCCACCAGCCGACCAGGCCCTGAAGCCCGCCCAGCCCGAGCAAGGCCGTCAGCCGCCAGCCGTAGCCGCGCGGAATCGCACGTTTCCACGCGAACCAGGCGAGCGGCAGGGCAAAGGCGAGACCGATGAAGCGGCCGAGCAGGCGGTGGACATACTCCCAGAAGAAGATGTTCTTGAACTCCGCCAGCGACATCCCCCGGTTGATCTTCTGATATTCGGGCGAGGCCTTGTAGGCGGTGAACTCCGCCTCCCATGCTTCGGGCGAGGTGGGCGGGATAGCGCCGGAGATCGGTTCCCAGCGCACCATGGAGAGGCCAGATTCGGTGAGGCGGGTGATGCCACCGACGACCACCATTGCGAAAACGAGAGCTGCCACGGCCAGCAGCCATGTCGATATGGCGGCAGGGCGCGGGACAGTGCCCGCGCGGGCTGGTGCGGATAATCGAGCGTCTGAAGCCATTCGCGCGATATGGACTTGTCCGCTCCGGATGCAATCGCAACTTTTCGGTCATATGTGATGTTGTATCTTCTCTGCAGGAGGCCTATAGAGGGCACAGGAGAAGAGCAGGTGTTCGCAGGTGCTGCCAGGGCTGGGTTGATCGACCGGGTCGCCATCGGGCTGTCCGGCCTTTGCCTCGTCCATTGCCTTGCAAGCACGATCCTCTTGGCCGTGCTCGCTTCTGCGGGCGGGGTTCTGCTTCATCCCGCAATCCACGAAATTGGGCTGCTGCTCGCAATCGGCCTTGGCATGATCGCGCTCGGACGCGGCGTTGCGGAGCACGGTTTCATGATGCCCGCTGCCGTCGGAGGCCTCGGGCTGGGCGTCATGGCGGGTGCGCTGTCGCTGCCGCACGACGGGGGCGAGGTGATGTACACGATCCTGGGGGTCGCGATCCTCGCACTCGGGCACGACCTCAATCGGCGGGCCGTCATCTGAGGCTGATCTGAAGCTTGCCGGGAGGCGAGCGACTCCCTACTTTCGTGCCATGGCCCAGTCCCATCACCATCACAGTCACGAGGGCGATTCGCTTGCGCGCGCGGCGCAGCAGACGATGGAGAAATCGGGCGAGCAATGGACCGCGATGCGCGCGGCCATCTTCGAGGCGCTTGCAAGCTTCGACAAGCCGGCCTCGGCCTACGACATTGCCGATAAGGTCTCGCAGGCGCAGGGGCGGCGGATCGCGGCCAACAGCGTCTATCGCATCCTTGATCTGTTCGTCGGTGCCAACCTCGCCCGCCGGGTCGAAAGCGCGAACGCCTATGTCGCCAACGACCATCCGGATTGCCTGCACGATTGCATCTTCCTGATCTGCGACAGCTGCGGGCAGACGACCCACCTCGATGACGATCGCCTCTCGGGCGGCGTTCGGGCGGCAGCCAAGCAGGCCGGCTTCGCTCCCGATCGCCCCGTGATCGAGGTTCGCGGCCGCTGCTCGGATTGCGAGAGCGACTAGGCCGGGCGCCGATCTGCACGAGGCGTGCACGGTAACAACATTCGACACCAACGGCGGGGGCGGCTAAGGCGCCGCGGAAGGACGACAGCCGCGACATGACCGATCGACCCGCCACTCCGTTGCTCGACACCGTTCAATATCCTGAGGACCTTAGGCGCCTCAAGGCGGATCAATTGCGCCAGCTTGCCGACGAGCTTCGCGCCGAGACGATTTCCGCCGTTTCGGTGACCGGCGGGCACCTTGGGGCGGGGCTCGGGGTCGTCGAGCTCACGGTTGCGCTCCACTACGTCTTCAACACGCCCGAGGACCGGCTGATCTGGGACGTTGGGCACCAATGCTATCCGCACAAGATCATCACCGGCCGGCGTGACCGGATCCGGACGCTGCGCATGGGCGGCGGCCTTTCCGGCTTCACCAAGCGCTCGGAGAGCGAGTACGACCCGTTCGGAGCAGCGCACAGCTCCACCTCGATTTCGGCTGCTCTGGGCTTCGCCATCGCCAACAAGCTTGCTGGCAAGCCCGGCAAGGGCATCGCCGTGATCGGCGACGGCGCGATGAGCGCGGGCATGGCCTACGAGGCGATGAACAATGCCGAGGCTGCGGGGAACCGGCTGGTCGTCGTCCTCAACGACAACGACATGTCGATCGCGCCGCCGGTCGGCGGCCTCTCCAACTATCTGGCCCGGATCGTAAGCTCGAACAAATATCTATCCGTCCGGCACCTTGCGCAGCGGTTCGCGCGGAAGCTTCCGCGGCCGCTCCACAATACGGCGCGGAAGATGGAGGAATATGCCCGCGGCATGGCGACCGGCGGTACCCTCTTTGAAGAGCTGGGATTCTACTATGTCGGCCCGGTGGACGGCCACGATCTCGACGCCCTGATCCCGATCCTCGAAAATGTCCGCGATGCCGCGGAGGGGCCGATGCTGGTCCACGTCGTCACCAAGAAGGGCAAGGGCTACGCCCCCGCAGAGGCTGCGGCGGACAAATATCACGGTGTCCAGAAGTTCGACGTCGTTTCCGGCGTACAGGCGAAAGCCGAGCCGGGGCCGCCGAGCTATACCGGCGTGTTCGCCAACGCATTGGTCGCCGAGGGAGAACGCGACGACAAGGTGGTCGCGATCACCGCCGCGATGCCGTCCGGTACCGGCCTCGACAAGTTCCAGCAGCGCTTCCCGGAGCGCACCTTCGATGTGGGCATTGCCGAGCAGCATGCGGTGACTTTCGCCGCCGGCCTTGCGGCGCAGGGCTATCGCCCCTTCTGCGCCATCTATTCGACCTTCCTCCAGCGTGCCTACGACCAGGTGGTGCACGACGTCGCAATCCAGAACCTGCCGGTCCGCTTCGGCCTCGACCGCGCTGGGCTCGTCGGAGCCGACGGCTCGACGCACGCCGGCAGCTTCGACCTCGCCTATCTCTGCACGTTGCCGAATTTCGTAGTTATGGCCGCCGCGGACGAGGCCGAGCTCGTGCATATGGTGCACACGATGGCGCTGCACGACAGCGGGCCGATCGCGGTGCGCTATCCCCGCGGCAACGGCACCGGCGTTGCGCTCCCCGCCGTTCCCCAGCGGCTCGAGATCGGCAGGGGCCGCGTCGTCCGCGAAGGCAAGAAGGTCGCGATCCTCTCGCTCGGTACGCGCCTCGCCGAAGCTGAAAAGGCCGCCGACGAGTTGGAGGCGAGGGGCCTTTCGACCACCGTCGCCGATCTCCGTTTCGCAAAGCCGCTGGACGAGGCGCTGATCCGCCGCCTGCTGAGCACCCACGAGGTTGCCGTCACGATCGAGGAAGCGGCCGTGGGCGGCTTTGGCGCGCACGTCCTCACGCTCGCGAGCGATCTCGGCCTTATCGATGCGGGTCTGAAGCTCCGCACAATGCGTCTCCCGGATGTCTTCCAGGATCAGGAAAAGCCGGAAAAGCAGTATGAGGAAGCCGGCCTCAACGCCCCCCACATCGTGGAAACCGTCCTCAAGGCCCTCCGCATCAACAGCGTCGGTGTAGTCGAAGGCGCGCGGGCGTAAGGCCGAGCCTGTGCCGAAGGCTCGCGCAGACCAGCTTCTCGTCGATCGTGGGCTAATCGAGAGCCGGGCGAAGGCGCAGGCGCTGATCCTGGCGGGGCTGGTCTTCTCGGGCGAGCGGAAGATCGAGAAAGCGGGGCAGGGGCTTGCCGACGATGCTCCGCTCGAGGTGCGGGGGAGGGAGCATCCCTGGGTCTCGCGGGGCGGGATCAAGCTCGATCATGCGCTGACCCATTTCGGCTGGGACGTGACGGGCGCGGTGGCGCTCGATGTCGGATCTTCGACCGGCGGTTTCACCGACGTGTTGCTCAGCCGGGGCGCGGCCAAGGTGTTTGCGGTCGATGTCGGCACCAACCAGCTCGCCTGGAAGCTTCGGCAGGATCCGCGAGTGATCGTCCACGAGCAGACGAACGCGCGCTACCTCACCCCTGAGATCGTCGCGGAACCCGTCGACTTCATCGTCTGCGATGCAAGCTTCATCTCGCTCGCCAAGGTGCTGGATACGGCTCTCGGCTTCGCGAAGCCTGCAGGCGGGCTGATCGCTCTCGTGAAGCCACAGTTCGAGGCCGAGCGGGACGAGATCGGCAAGGGCGGCGTCGTGAAGGACCCGGCGGTCCACGAACGCGTCTGCGCGGCCGCGGCGGAGTGGGTCCGGTCGCGCCGATGGACGGTCGAGGGGATCGTCCAGAGCCCGATCACCGGCCCCGGAGGCAATGTCGAGTTCCTGCTTGCCGCCCGCCGCACTTGATAAGAGGGCGCGGCACCTTTAGCTCCGCGCCGGAGCGCTCACGAGCGGCAGGAGAGTGAATGACGGCCATAGCGTCGAGATCGCAGCTGCGCATGTCGTACCTCCGCTGGGCTCTGGTCACGGTACCGGCGGTGCTGCTTCTCGGAACGCTGTCGGGCCGCGCTTCCGGCTCCGGCTACGGGAATCCGTGGTTCGACGCCCTGGTGAAGCCGGAGGCAATGCCGCCCGGCTGGATGTTCGGCGTCGCCTGGACCATTCTCTACATCCTGCTGGGCCTCGCGCTGGCGATGATCCTGAATGCCCGGGGAGCGCGGGGCCGTTCGCTCGCGCTGGCTTTGTTCTTTGCCCAGCTCCTCCTCAATTACTCCTGGTCGCCGATCTTCTTCGCCCTCCACGAGGTGCGCGTGGCGCTGTTCGTGCTCGCCGCAATCTTCGGCCTCTCGATCGCGACCACGGTCCGGTTCGCCAAGGTGCGCCGGGGGGCGGCGCTGCTGATGCTGCCCTATCTTACCTGGCTCTGCTTCGCCGGCTTCCTCAACTACAAGATCATCGAACTGAACCCCGAGGCGGAGGCCCTTGTCCCGCGTGAGGGCAGTGCCGATATCGAGCTCTGAGCATCAGGAGGCTTTCGTGCAGTCAGAAAATCGCTTCTTCGACGATCTGGTGAAGGTGCTGAACGGCGCCGCTGGTACCGTCGCAGGCATGACACGCGAGGCTGAAGCTTCGTTCCGCGAGCGCGCTCGTGACTGGGTCGGCGGGCTGGACATGGCGAGCCGCGATGAATTCGAGGCCGTGAAGGCGATCGCCGTCGCCGCGCGCGAGGAAAATCAGCTCCTGAAGGCAAGGCTCGATGCCATCGACGCCCGAACTGCTTCCGCGCCCGATGCCGGCGTCTAGGACAATCCACAGAAGAATATCGGAACGTTCCGCTAATCCACAGCTTTGTTGCAGCAGCGCGCGGCGCTGCTCTTGATGTGCCGCGCCGCCGCGTGCACGCTTTCTACATGAATTGGTGCGGGAATTGAGGGCCATGAGAGCGGACG
The DNA here is from genome assembly GCF_036387215.1 of Allosphingosinicella sp. Taxonomy (GTDB): domain Bacteria; phylum Pseudomonadota; class Alphaproteobacteria; order Sphingomonadales; family Sphingomonadaceae; genus Allosphingosinicella. Next base: position 7,110 of record NZ_DASVUE010000291.1, read on the forward strand.
AGTACGAGATCGAGCGGGAGACCGGCGCTCCCATCGACATGCTCGAACATTATT
>NZ_DASVUE010000292.1:0-6138 GCF_036387215.1 Allosphingosinicella sp.
GTTGGCGATGGCGGGCGCGACTGTAGGCACCCCCAGCTCGGTGCAGCCGCCGGGATCCTCCTCGCTCGGCAGGATCTCCACCGTGATGTCGGGCGAGTCCGCAAGCCTCGGAAGTCCGAGTGCGCCGAGGCTCCGGACGGACGGAAGGCCCTTGTCGAAGCGGATCGGATTGCCCGTCGCTCCGGCGATTCCGTAGATGATCCCACCCTCGATCAGCTGCTTCACGATCTCGGGGTTCACCACGCGGCCGACGTCCACCGCACAGACGGCCCGGTTCACGCGGATACGCTGATCGCTCCCCACCGAAACTTCCATCAAAGTGGCGGCGTGGGAGCCGTAGGCGCTGTGCGCTGCCAGGCCCATCGGGCTGCCGGAGGCGCCGCCGTCCCAGCCGCCGAGCGTTGCAGCCGTCGTCAGCACCCGCGCCAGCCGCGGATTGTCGCCGAGCATCTGCATCCGGAACGACATCGGCTCGATATTCGCCTTCCGCGCCAGCTCGTCGACGAAGCATTCGGTGAAGAAAGCGGTGTAGCTGTGCGCGCCCGAGCGCCAGATGCCGGTCCTGAGCCCAACGTCCGCCGCGTGATGGTCCACCGCGGCCGCCGGGATCGAATATGGCGGTGCGGCGCCCGCAACCGCCGCGGCTTCCGCTTCGTCCGTGAGCCCGTTCGCGCCGGAGCGGAGGCGGCCGATCACCTGCCCGGCCGTACCGGGAGCCGCGATCCGCGCGTGCCAGCTCATGATCCTGCCGCCGGCGAGCGTCGCGCTCATTTCGGCGTGCGCCGGCGGCCGGAAGCTGTCCTGCATCGTCTCCTCGATCCGCGACCAGACGACCTGCACCGGCCGCTTCAGCCGCGCTGCGATGATCACCGCCTGCTCGATCGCCTGAGTCTCGAGCTTGCGCCCATAGCCGCTGCCGATCAGCGTCGGGTAGACCGTAACCTGCCCCTCATCGACCCCGCCGGCCCGGGCCGCGGCGGCGCGCGCGAAGCCCGGTGCCTGCGTCGGCGCCCACACCTCGATCCGGCCCCCGCCGAGACGCGCGGTGGCGGTCAGCGTCTCCATCGGCGCGTTCGGAGCGACGCTGGCCGAATAACGGGCGCGGAACAGGCTGCCGCCCGCCACCGGCTCCTCCATGTCGCCCCGGCTGAAATAGCGGCTACCTTCACCCTCCAGCGCGGCTTTGAGCCGAGCCTCAATCCCAGCGCTGTCGACGAGGCCGCCGCTGGTCTCGAACTTCGGCTTCATCGCCTGGACCGCCCGGTTCGCCGCCCACCAGTTCGTAGCCACGGCGGCTGCCCAGCCCGGATTCTCGACCACGGCCAGCACGCCGGGGATACGATCCGCGGCCGCGCGATCCACCGAGCTCAGCCGGCTGTTCCCGATCGGGCCCGCCCGAACGGACGCATAGACCATGTCCGGAAGCCGGATGTCGCCCGCGAATTGGGCCGAGCCGTCCACCTTGGACGGAAGATCGAGGCGCGGTACCGGCTCGCCGAGCAGCCGGTTCTCCGTTCCGGTCCGAACCGGCAGATCGGAAGGCACGTCCTGCCGCGCAGCGGCGTCCGCAAGCTCGGCGAAGCTCAGCCTTTCCCGCCCATGGACGACGAAGCCTCCGGCCGTGTGGAGCGATTCCCAGTCCACGTCCCAACGCTTGGCCGCGGCCTTGCTCAGCAAAGCCCGAGCGGCCGCTCCGGCTTCCCGCATCGGCGCCTCGAAGGCGCGGATCGAGGTCGAGCCGCCGGTCAGCATGATTGCGTTGCGGGTCGCGTATTCGTGCGCCGCCCAGCGGCGGATCCCCTCGAACGCCGACGGCAGCCCGTCAGTCAGCGCCTCTTCCGCAAGCAGCCGGTTGGCGTAGAGCGGGCTGAGCGGAGCGGGCTCGACCGAGACGGTGCGCCAGTCGGCGCCGAGCTCGTCGGCGAGGATCTGCGGAAGGCTCGTATAGACGCCCTGGCCGATCTCCGCCTGCGGGACCGCCACGATCACGCGTCCGTCGCTGCCGATCTTGAGGAAGGCGTTGAAGAGGGTCTCGCCAGGCGCCGTACGGAGGTTCGGCGTGTAGCGTCGCGGCCAAAGGCCCCAGGCGATCGTAAGCCCGGCGCCAACGCCGCCGCCCACCAGCAAGGTCCGCCGGCTGATCCTCCGCTCAAAGGCCATGCGGGTGCTGATAGAAGGACCGGTCCGCGCTCGCCAGCCGCATCAGCCGCGCGACGCGACTTCGGCCCGGTAGCGTTCGCGGAGGCTCACCTTGTCGATCTTGCCCGTGCCGAGCTTCGGCAGCGGCTCCCTCTGGATCCAGACATGGCCGGGAAGCTTGAAGCGGGCGATCTTCTCCTCGAGGAATTTCAGCAGCGCCTCTTCGGTCATCCCGTCCTCGCTGTAGACGACCGCCGCCGGAACCTCCCCGAGCCGCTCGTCGGCGATCCCGAACACTGAGGCTTCCGACACTAGGGGATGCGAATAGCAGGCGGCTTCCACTTCCTGGCTGCTGATATTCTCGCCGCCGCGGATGATGATGTCCTTCTTCCGGTCGACGATGAACAGATAATCGTCCTCGTCGAGATAGCCGACGTCGCCGGTGCGAAAATAGCCGTCCGCCGTGAATGCGGCCCGCGTCGCCTCCGGATCGCGCCAATAGCCGCGGAAGTTGCAGGCGCCGCGGATTGCGATCTCGCCCCGCTCCTTCGGCCCCAGATGCGCATCGCCGGGTCCGAGGATCGCGATCTCGACGATCGGCGCCTGCGGCCGGCCGGTGGAGGCGGGCTTGTCGGCATAATTCTGCCAGAAGTTGCTGCAGCCGGCGGCATTGGTCTCGGTGAGGCCGTAGCCGAGGGCCGGCTTCGCCCCGGCGAAGCTCTCCTGGAGCCGTTCCACATGGCTCACCGGCCGCGGCGCGCCGCCGGCGGCGATGTCGGTCAGCGTCGACAGATCGTATTTGTCGCGGTCCGGATGCTGCATGAGCTCGAGGCTCATCGTCGGCACGCCCACAAAATAGGTGATCTTCTCGTCCTGAATCAGCCGCAGCGCCTCCCCCGCATCCCATTTCGCCATCAGCACCATTCCGCGCCCGATCGCGAAGCTGTTGAGCAGGACCGGCACTTCGCCGGTCACGTGGAAAAGCGGCACATTGATGAGGGTGCGGAGCGGATCCTTCGGCGGGTCGCCCATGCTCTCCTTGATGCCGAGCAGGGTCGCGAGCCCGAGCGTATAGGCGTAGATTCCGGTCGTAACCGCCCGGTGCGTCGAGACCGCGCCCTTGGAGGCGCCGGTCGAGCCGGACGTGAAGAGGATGGTGGCATCGTCCTCCGGCGCCACCGGCGGCAGCTGCGCGTCCCCCGCACCTTTGGCAAGCAACGGCGCCATCGCCTCCTCGATCCTCTGCTCCACCGGCAGGACGATCGTCTCAACCTGGAGGCCGGTGGCCGAGATCCTCTCGGCGCGCGGGGCGTCGGCAATCACCAGCTTCGGCTCGGTGAGCTGAAGCGCATGGGCGAGCTCGTCCGGCTGCCACCAGCCGTTGACGAGGGTCGCGACTCCACCTGCCTTCAGGACCGCCATGTACGCGACGATCCAGGCAGGAGCGTTGCGCATCGCGATCGCCACCCGGTCGCCCTTCCCGATGCCCCAGCCGCCGACCAGCGCGGCGGCAGCGCGCTTGGCGTGGTCGTTGAGCTCGGCAAAGGTCATCCGCTCGTCGCCCGCGATGACCGCGGTCATGTCTCCGCGAAGCGCGCAGAAGAAGTCGAAGAACATCGGCAGCGTGGGCGGCAGGTTGGTGACGATCGCCCGCCCCTCTTCATCGCGGCCGATCTGGATCAGTCCTCCGGGCCCGGTGATCGATGCCAGGACCGCGTCGAACCGGCGGTCGAGCTCACTCGGCAATCCCCTTCTCCCTCGCTCTTCCAGTTGCTGGCGGCCGCCACTATGAGGGCGGAAAGCGGAGGGGAAAAGCCTTGTTACTGCCAGAAATCGCCGCGGCTGCGGTTGACGCTACGTCAGCCTTGCGTTGGGAAAATCTAGGGCTCGATCCCGTGGCGCTCGACCTCGGCTTTTTCAAGCTGCGCTGGTATTCGCTGGGCTATCTCGCCGGAATCATCATCGGCTGGTGGTACCTGCTGAAGCTGCTGGACCGGCCGGGCGCTCCGATGGCGCGGCGCCATGCCGACGACATGGTTTTCTACGCGACCCTCGGCATCCTGCTCGGCGGGCGGCTCGGCTACGTGCTCTTCTACCGCGCGGGCTTCTACTTCGATCATCCCGGGGACATCATCCGGGTATGGGACGGCGGCATGTCCTTCCATGGCGGCGTCATCGGCACTTCGCTCGGCATTCTCTACATGGCCCGGAAGCACGGCCTCAACTGGCTGCGCGTCCACGATTATGTTGCCTGCTGTGCGCCGTTCGGCATCTTCCTGGTACGTCTTGCCAACTTCGTGAACGGAGAGCTTTGGGGACGGGGCCCCACAGATGTCCCGTGGGCGATGATCTTCCCGGGCGGGGGCGAGATTCCCCGCCATCCCAGCCAGCTCTACGAAGCCGGGCTCGAGGGCATCGTGCTCGGCCTCATCCTCTGGTTCCTGTTCTGGAAGACCGATGCGCGCTACCAGCCGGGACGGCTCGTCGGCACCTTCATCCTCGGCTACGGCATCGCCCGCTTTCTCGTCGAGCTGGTGCGGCAGCCGGATCAGGGGCTCGAGCATCTGAGCTGGGGCCTCACCATGGGGCAGACTCTGACGCTCCCGATGATCCTTGGCGGCATCTACCTGATCGCGACCTCGAAGGGCCGGCGCCAGCGCGTGGAGCCGGTGGCCGGTACGGAAAGTGTCGCCTGAGCGGCCGCTGGCCGAAAGGCTGGCGCGGCTGATCGACAGCGGCGGGCCGATCAGCGTCGCCGACTACATGGCGCTCGCGAACGGCCATTATTACGCGACCCGCGATCCCCTCGGAGCGGCGGGCGATTTCACGACGGCGCCGGAGATCAGCCAGATGTTCGGCGAACTGGTCGGCCTATGGCTCGCGGACCTCTGGGCCCGGGCCGGGAGCCCGCGGGATATCCGCTATGTCGAGCTCGGGCCGGGCCGCGGCACCCTCGCCGCCGATGCCCTTCGCGCGATGCGCTCGGCCGGGCTGGAGCCGGAGGTGCATTTCGTCGAGACGAGCCCCGTCCTCCGGACCGCGCAGGCGGCGCGGGTGCCTGAGGCGGTGTGGCACGACGATCTCTCGACGCTTCCCGAGGGAGCTCCGTTGCTCATCGTCGCCAACGAATTCTTCGATGCACTCCCGGCGCGCCAGATCATCGCCGCCGACGGCGGCTGGCGGGAGCGGCTGGTCGTGCGGGAGGGGGAGCGGTTCAGGCCGGTGCCCGGGCCGGCGATCGGAAGCGCGACGATCCCGGTCCACATCCGCAATGCGCCTCTTGGCACGGTGCTCGAGACGTCCCCTGCCTCCGTTTCGATCATGCGCCAGCTCGCGCGCCTCATCGCCGCCTCAGGCGGCGCGGCGCTGATCGTCGACTACGGCCACGATCGCACCAGCGCGGGGGAGACTCTGCAGGCGGTCGCGAAACACGGTTTCTCCGATCCGTGGGAGGCGCCGGGCGAGCGCGACCTTACCGTCCATGTCGACTTCGAGGCGCTCGGCGATGCCGCGCGCGCGGAGGGCGCGCGCGTGTTCGGCCCGCGCGGGCAGGGGGAGTGGCTCGATGCGATCGGGATTGGGCTGAGGGCGGAGGCACTCTCCAGCGCCGCCCCCGACCGCGCAAAGGAGATCGAACGGGCGCGGCAGCGGCTGACTTCCCCTGAGGAGATGGGGACCCTCTTCAAGGCGATGGCGATCGTCGCCACCTCCTGGCCGGATCCCGCCGCCTTCTAATGATTGGCTCCGCGCAATGATTAGCTACCGCAACGCCACGCCCGACGATGCCGCCACCATGGCGGACCTCGGCCGCCGTACCTTCACGGAGACGTTCGGCCACCTCTACAAGCCTGAGGACCTGGCGCTGTTCCTGGAGAACCATTCGGAGGTCCGGTGGGCCGCGGAGCTGGCCGATCCCGCCTTCACGATCCGGCTGGTCGAAGAGGCGGGTGAGGCGGCCGGCTACGCCAAGCTCGGGCCGCCCTCGCTCCCGTTCGAGCC
>NZ_DASVUE010000293.1:0-3216 GCF_036387215.1 Allosphingosinicella sp.
GAGGCGGAGAGGCAAAAGCTCCTCCCCGAGCTTGCTCGGGGAGGGGGACCGCGCGGAGCGCGGTGGAGGGGCGGCGGAGGCAAGGCCGGAGCCGTTCTCCTCGCTTCGCTCGGCCCCTCCACCATCCTTCGGATGGTCCCCCTCCCCCAGCAGAGCTGGGGGAGGATCTGTTAGCGCGCAGTCCCAGCGGCTCTCGTTGATGCAGGGCGGGCGGACCTCCACCCCGTGCTCGCGCGCGTCGCGGACGATCTGGGCCGGCGCGTAGAAGCCCATCGGCTGGGCGTTGAGGAGGGCCGCGCAGAATACGTCCGGATGGTGGCACTTCATCCAGCAGGAGGCGTAGGCGATCTTGGCGAAGCTCGCCGCGTGGCTCTCCGGAAAGCCATAGGAGCCGAAGCCCTCGATCTGCTTGAAGGTGCGCTCGGCGAAATCCTGCGAATAGCCGTTGGCGAGCATGCCGCCGATCAACTTGTCCTGAAAGTGGGTGACCCCGCCGGTATATTTGAACGTCGCCATCGCCCGGCGGAGCTGGTCCGCCTCGGCCGGCGAGAAGCCGGCGCCGACGATCGCGACCTTCATTGCCTGCTCCTGGAAGAGCGGCACGCCCAATGTCCTCCACAGCACCTTTCGGAGCGCCTCTGACGGGAACTCGACCGGATCCTTTCCTTCCCGCCGGCGAAGATAGGGGTGGACCATGTCGCCCTGGATCGGGCCCGGGCGGACGATCGCCACTTCGATGACGAGATCGTAGAATTCCTTGGGCTTCATCCGCGGCAGCATCGACATCTGCGCACGGCTCTCGATCTGGAACACGCCCAACGTATCTGCACGCTGGATCATCGCGTAGACTTGGGGATCGTCCTCCTGAAGATCGGCCATGCTGATCCTGAGGCCCTTGTGATCCGCCAGAAGATCGAACGCGCGGCGCATGCAGCCGAGCATCCCGACGCCGAGCACGTCGACCTTCATGAAGCCGAGCTCCTCGATATCGTCCTTTTCCCACTCGATGATGCGGCGGTCCTCCATTGCCGCGGGTTCGATCGGCACCAGGTCGTCGAGCCGGTCCCTCGCGAGCACGAAGCCTCCCGGATGCTGGGACATGTGGCGCGGAGTGCCGATCAGCTGGCGCGCCAGATCGAGCGTGAGAGCCAGGCGCGGATCGGAACCGTCGAGGTTGAGGTCCTGGACGTGGCGGTCGGCAACGCCTTCGTTCGACCAGCCCCAGACCTGTCCCGCAAGCGCTCCGGTGACGTCCTCCGGAAGGCCCAGCGCCTTTCCCACCTCCCGGACGGCGCCGCGCGCGCGATAGCGGCTGACCACGGCGGCGAGCGCTGCATGATCATGGCCGTAGGTTTCGTAGATCCACTGGATCACTTCCTCGCGCCGTTCATGCTCGAAATCGACGTCGATGTCGGGCGGCTCCTTGCGATCTTCTGAGATGAAGCGCTCGAACAGGAGCTGGTGCTCGACCGGATCGATCGAGGTGATTCCGAGGATGTAGCAGATCATCGAATTGGCGGCGGATCCGCGCCCCTGGCACAATATCTGCTGGCTGCGGGCATATTGGACGATCGAGTTGACGGTCAGGAAATAAGGCGCGTAGCCGAGGCTGCCGACCAGCCGAAGCTCATGTTCCAGAAGCTTTGAATAGGCTTCGGGTACGCCTTCGGGGAATTTGGCCGCCAAGGCCTCGCGGGTCAGCTGCTCCAGCGCTTCCTGCGGCGAACGGCCCGACATCACCACTTCGTCCGGATATTGATAGCTCAGCTCGCGAAGCGAAAAGGTGCAGCGTTCGGCGATGTCGGCGGTGGCGCGGACGGCGTCGGTATAGTCGGAAAAGCGGCGCTCCATCTCCGCCGTGCTCATGAGGTGCCGGTCGGCGTAGCGCTCGCGCCGGAAGCCGAGATCGTCGATCGTGCATTTGTGGCGGATTGCAGTCACCACGTCCTGCAGCAGGCGCTTGTCCGGCGAATGGTAGAGCACGTCGCCGGTCGCGAGGCTCCGCACTCCAAAGCGGCGCGCAAGATCGTCAAGCCGTCGGAGCCGCATTGCATCCCCAGGGCGCCGGCGGTGGGTCAGAGTGCTGTAGGCGCGGCCCCCGAAAATATCTGCGGTATTGGCAAGCGCCGCTTCGGCCGCCGCATCGGGCATGTCGGGCACCAAGGCGGCTACCAGGCCCTCCGCATAAGCGGCAACATCTTCCCAGTGGAGGAAGCATTGCCCCTTCTCGCCCTTGCGGGGATCGGCCCGGGCCTTGCCTACGGTAAGCAGCCGGGTGAGCCGAGACCAGGCGGCGCGGTCCTCCGGCCAGACGAGGAGCGAGGTTCCGTCCATCAGATCGAGCCGGCAGCCGGCGACGAGGCGGAGATCGGTGGTGTCGGCGGCGATCAAGGCCCTGACGAGGCCGGCAACGCTGTTGCGGTCGGTGATGCCGAGCGCCGGATAGCCGAGATTGGCCGCGGCCGTGAACAGCTCCTCCGCTGAAGAGACCCCGCGAAGGAAGCTGAAATGGGTGGTGACGTGAAGTTCGGTGTAGGTCACCCGAACATCCCCTGCAGCCACCAGCTGAGATCGCCGGTGCGGGCATCGACGCCGTCGCCGCGGCGGTAGAGCCAGAAGCGGGCGCCTTCTTCGTCCTCGACCTGGAAATAGTCGCGCACCGCATCGGCCTCGCCGCTCCTCTTCCACCATTCGCCGTAGATGCGCTCGGGCCCGTCTGCGCGGCGGACGCGGTGCATCCTTCCGCGCCAGCTGAAGCGGAGCGGCGGCTGGTCCGGAAGCTCGGCCATCACCTTGTCGACCCGTTCCGGGCGGGCGAGGAGGCGGGAGGGGCGCGGCCAGCGGGTCGGCCATTCGGCGGCTTCCCCAAGCGGCGGGACGCGGCGGATGGAACGTTCGGGGACGTCGCTCTCGACCGCGCCGGTGCGGAAGATGTGGCCGGGGCCGAGGCGGCTTGCGAGCCGGTCGATCAGTGGCACGAGATCGGGCGAGGGCTTGTCGCCGCCGAGCGCGCTCTCGATCGGCTGGGCGCCGAGCGGCTCCGATCGTTCGGCGACGAGGTGCATCGCCTCGATCCCGAAGCCGGGATCGATCGTCTCGATCTTCATGCGCATGAGGCGGAGGAGGTGCCCTGCATCGCGCGTGGCGCGGGCGGTGCCGACCGCGATCCTCTGGTCGATGCCGTCGATTCGGGAGCAGAGGAGGAGGGTGCGCTTC
>NZ_DASVUE010000294.1:0-2766 GCF_036387215.1 Allosphingosinicella sp.
GGCCGAGCGGCCGCTCGCAGAGGAAGCAGCGGGCTGGCTCGTCCACTAGCGCCGGAGCCAGTGGACCCTGGCGAAATAGGCGCTGATCACGAGCGCGATCGCGACGCAGACGCCGACCACGCCCCAGAAGGCCCATTCCTCCTCGGCATAGGGGATGCCCTTGACGTTCATGCCCAAGAGGCCGGTGATGAAGGTGAGCGGAAGGAAGATGAGCGCGACGATCGACAGCAGGAGCGCCCTCACCTCCATCTGCTCGCCCCGCAGGTCGGTCAGCTGCTCGTGGAGCAAGGCGGCCCGCTCGCGCACCGCCTCGAGCTCCTCGGTCATGCGCGAGAAACGGTCGGCGGCCTCGCGGATGTGGAGTCGGTCTTCCTCCGCGAGCCAGGCGAAATCCAGCTGGGCGAGAGTCAGCAGGGCATCGCGGTCGGGAGCGACGAAGCGGCGATAGGTGATCGCCTCCGAACGGATCGAGGCGATGGTCGTGCGGAGCTTGTAGACCTGGTGCGGCTGGAGATCGGTCTCGCAATCGTCGAGCTTGTCGCCGAGCGCGGCGACCTCCGGATCGAGCTGCTTCGAGATGGCGCGAGCGAAGGCGGCGACGAGATCGCCGGGATCGAGGATCTTGCCCGTTTCCATCTGCTCGATGACCGCCTGGAGCGCAGACAGGGGGCGGCGGGAGACGGAGCTGACCCGCCCCTGCCGCACCCACATGCGGATGGAGACGAGGCGGTCGCTGTCGTCGGTCTCGACCGCGGCGGGGCCGCGAAGATTGACGATCGCGCCGTCCTCGATCCGGTCGCAGCGGGGGCGGGTCTCGGTCGCCACCAGCGCGTTGGCCGCAATGTCCGGAAGGTCGCCCTGGGCCTTCAGCGCCGCGAGATCGGCCTCTTCGAGCGTGTCGAAGTGGAGCCAGATGAAGCCCGGCCCCTGATAGGCCGCCGCCTCATCCGACCCGACCCGGCGCACCGGGCCGTCGCCGACGAGGATAGCGGCGCAGCCCATGCTAGCGGAGGTCCGCCACGAACGCGCGGACTGCAGGGCCGACATCCTCCCGCTCGAGCGCAAGGGCGAGATTAGCCGTGATGAAGCCGGCCTTGTCGCCGCAATCGTAGCGCTTCGCCCCGACGGTGACGCCGTGGAACGGCTGGGTGCCGATCAGGCGCGCCATCGCGTCGGTCAGCTGGATCTCGCCGCCGGCGCCGCGCTCGGGATTGTCGAGGATGCGCATCACTTCGGGCTGGAGGATGTAGCGGCCGATGATCCCGAGCGTCGACGGCGCCTCCTCCGGCTTCGGCTTCTCGACGAGGCCCTTCACTTCGGTGCGGTTGCCGCTGGTCGCGCCCGGAGTGATGATGCCGTAGCTCGCGGTCTTCTCTGGAGCGACTTCCTCGACGCAGATGATGTTGCCCCCGACCTCTTCATAGTCGTCCACCATTTCGCGGAGGCAGCCGGGATTGCCCCACATGAGATCGTCCGGGAGCAGGACCGCGAACGGCTCGTCGCCGACGATGTCGCGGGCGCACCAGACGGCATGGCCGAGCCCGAGCGGCTCCTGCTGCCTGACGGAAGCGAGCGCTCCGGCCGGGAGGCGCGTAGGCTCCAGCACGTCAAGGGATTTGCCCCGTTCCCGCATCGTCGCCTCGAGTTCGTAGGCGATGTCGAAATAATCCTCGAGCGCCGCCTTCCCGCGCCCGGTGACGAAGATCATCTGCTCGATCCCGGCCTCGCGCGCTTCATCGACGGCATATTGGATGAGCGGCCGGTCGACCACCGGAAGCATCTCCTTGGCAAAGGCCTTGGTGGCGGGGAGGAAGCGGGTGCCGAGGCCGGCAACGGGGAACACGGCCTTGCGTACAGGTTTCATCGATACTCCAGTAGTTGAGGTGCCCGGCCGCTCTAGGGCGGCGGAAGGTCGAAGCGATCGTCCTTGCGGGGCTCGGAGCGGCGCAGCGGCTCGCCGGTGCGCTCCGGCACCGCGATCGGCGGCGGGGTCAGCATCTCTTCGGTGGTGGGTGCGCGGGCAGCCATGGCCGGCGCTGGCGGCGGCGCTTCGCCGGGCTTCGGCCGGAGCGGCTCGCGCGATCCGCAGGCGGCGAGAAGCGCACAGGCGGCGAGGATGGCGACTTTGTTCATGTCCGTTCTTCCGTCTTCCCGTGCCTCTTACCGGCCATAGGCGCAAGAGCGAAGCGCTTGTCGAGGCGCACCGCCCCGATTAACGGCGACGGCAACGGAGTGCCCCTTGCCCCTCATCCTGCTTCTTCTCGCGCTTTTGCTGACGGGGTGCGACGCTCAACCCTCGGGCAAGGCGGACCAGCCCCAGTCTCCGCGGCCGGGCGCGCAAGCGGCGGGTCGTCTCGACCGCTCCCATGCGGGCGCGCCCGCGCCTGCAATCGCGTTCGAGGGTCCCGACGGAGAGAGCGCCAGCTTCGCCGACTTTCGCGGTAAGCCCCTGCTCGTGAACCTCTGGGCCACCTGGTGCGCGCCGTGCGTCGCGGAAATGCCGACGCTCGATGCGCTTGCGGCGGCGGAGCCGGGCATCGAGGTGGTCGCGATCAGCCAGGATCTCGACGGGCGGCAGAAGGTGGACGCCTTTTTTGAAGAGCGTAAGCTGAAGGCGCTGGAGCCCTTCATCGATCCCCAGCTGCAATTGATGGGAGGCCTCAAGGTCCAGTCGCTCCCCACCACCATCCTCTACGACAGGAACGGCCGCGAGGTCTGGAGGATGACCGGCGAACAGGATTGGACCGGCTCGCGCGCAAAGGCGCT
>NZ_DASVUE010000295.1:0-1733 GCF_036387215.1 Allosphingosinicella sp.
CGTTTGTGGAGATGTTCTCACAACCGTGCCTCGTGTCCACTCTTCAAGAGGGCGCGGTAGCAAAGCCCACGCGTTGCTGCCCCAAGGTGCTCGGGCAGCGCTGTTTGGTTAGGCCGCCGTGGGTCCGCTTAGCGCCTATTCCGTTGAAAAACTCGGCCGTTGCGGTGGTGCAGCCCTGCTGATTCACTCCTGCTGCAAGGAGAGGATCGAAGCAGATGATGGGTCCGCGGCAGGTCGAGCAGGGCGCGTTGTTCTACAACTTCTCGCTCGACGGCCACGTGCCGGCCGACCACCTGCTCCGGTCGGTCGACCGCTTCGTCGATCTGGCCGGGCTGCGGCGGGAGCTGGCGCCCTACTATAGCGAAACGGGCCGTCCCTCGGTGGACCCGGAGTTGATGATCCGGATGCTGATCATCGGCTACTGCTTCGGCATCCGGTCGGAGCGACGCCTCTGCGACGAGGTCCACCTGAACCTTGCCTATCGATGGTTCTGCCGCCTCGGGCTGGACGGCCGGGTGCCGGACCATTCCACGTTCTCGAAGAACCGGCACGGCCGCTTCCGCGACAGCGACCTTTTGCGCCGCCTGTTCGAGACCGTGCTCGCCCGCTGCATCGCCGAAGGGCTTGTCGGTGGCGAAGGCTTTGCGGTGGATGGCAGCCTGATCAAGGCCGATGCGAGCCGGCAGAAGGGCGTCGAGGGCACGGGCGGGCTCCCGCCCGAGAGCGTCAGCCGAGCCGCCCGAGAGTACCTGGCGGTGCTCGACGACGCGGCCTTCGGAGCGGCAACGCCCGTTCTGCCCAGGTTGGTGTCGCCGTCCGATCCTGCGGCACGCTGGACCGGAGCGGACGGCGGGCTGGCCTACTTCGCCTACGCGGCCAACTACCTGATCGATCTCAACCACGCGATCATCGTGGACGTCGAGCCCACGACTGCCATCAGGCAGGCCGAGGTCACGGCCGCCAAGCGCATGATCGAGCGCTCGCGGGAGCGCTTCGACCTCTACCCGGCGCGGCTCGCCGGTGACAGCGGCTACGGCTCGGCCGCCATGCTCGGCTGGCTCGTCTACGAGCAGGGGATCGAGCCGCACATCCCGGTCTTCGACAAGAGCTCTCGTCGAGACGGCACCTTCTCGCGCGAGGACTTCGCCTACGACCCGGAGGGCGAGGTCTATCGCTGCCCGGCCGGGCACACCCTGACCACGACCGGCCGCATCGTGAACGACGACGCGACGATCCTGTACCGGGCGAGCACCTACGATTGCGAGCCGTGCGCCCTCAAGCCGAAATGCTGTCCGAACGCGCCGGCCCGCAAGATCCCGCGCTCAATCCATGAAGGCGCTCGGCAGATGGCGCGCGACATCTGCAACTCGGACGAGGGCCGGACCTCACGGCGCGAACGCAAGAAGATCGAGATGCTGTTCGCCCATCTCAAGCGCATCCTGAAGCTCGATCGGCTTCGGCTCCGAGGTCCGAACGGAGCCCGCGACGAGTTCCACCTCGCCGCTGCCGCCCAGAACCTCAGGAAGCTGGCCAAGCTGATCCCGGTGCCCACGCCAGCCCTGGCGTGAGGCTCACGGCTGCCGCCCTGCGAGATCACCCGGCCAAGGCCGCCAGCGGCCCCAAACCGAGTTCTTCAACGGAATAGGTGGGAAGCGGACCTCAAAGCTTTTGACCGAACCGAGCCACGCAGTGCCAGACCCACTTCGCCGTTTGGAAGTCGAGCCGGTCATCGC
>NZ_DASVUE010000296.1:0-13634 GCF_036387215.1 Allosphingosinicella sp.
CTGTGAGCGGTGTGATGGACCATGTGCCCCGCGCCTTCGATCTCGATATAGCGGCTTTGTGGCACCGTTTCCGAGAGCCGCTTCGACTGCCCGGCGGTGTCGACCATCTTGTCGCCTGCACCGGCGATGATCGTCACCGGCAGGTCCAACCCCTCGAGGCGCGGTGCAAGCGCTGCTGCGGCAGGGATCATCAGCGCCGCCTCGGCGGCCTCCGCTCGGATCTGCGACGGGCGGAGCGTCATCTCGATGGGAAAGCCTTGGGTCCAGCTCGCCGGAACCGGTGCGGGAGCAAAGATCCGCGCGCTGACCCCGGGAGTAAGTGCTGCCCCGAGCAGGGGCGAAACAGTGTGGCGCATCACGTCGCCGACCACCGGCACCGCAGGCTGAGAGGCGAACAGCACATCCGCCCGCGCCGACGGGAAATAATAGCCGCCCAGCAGTGTCAGCGCTGCAACCTTCAGGGGATGATCCATCGCCAGTGCCAGCGCGACCAAGGTGCCGAAGCTGTGGCCGACCACAAGCGCCTGCTCGACGTTCAGCTCGTCCAGGGCCTCGGCAATCAGAGCCGCCTGCGCCGACGGGGTCCAGATTTGCGATCGCGGCCGCTCGCTATGGCCGAAGCCCGGCCGATCGAAGGCGATCACCCGGTTCCGCTCCGCGAGCCTATCCATCAGCCCCGAGGCGATCCAATCCTCGATCATCGTGCCGTTCCCGTGCAGAAGCACGATCGGCGGGCCTTCGCCCCGCACCAAATAGTGGAGGCGTACGCCGCTGACGGTCATGAATTCGCCGAGCGGCGGATTCTCGCGCTCCGCTTGCTTCGCCTTGCCGCGGTTGAACAGCGCCGCACCGCCGAGCGCTGCGCCGGCGGCTGCCGCGCCGGCGGCCCAGCTCCAGAGGCGGCTGTCGCCCTTTTTCGATTTCTTGGAGACAGCTTTTTGGGTGGACGCGGTACCGTCGGACATTCTTAAATTCCTGATCTTGCTTCAGCGCGCGGAAGGCGGCTGGGTTCGGGTCAGGAACGTTGTGCAGTGCAATAAGTTGCCTCCCGCTCATGCGCGGAGGCGCAAATCCTCGCTCGGCAGAGACACCTGCGGCAGCTGCTCGTAAGCCGGCCGCGCGAGCAGGAAGCCTTGTAGATAGCGGATGCCGAGGCTTCGGAGCGCGCGCATCTCCGCCTCCGTTTCCACCCCCTCCGCAATAAGCGTGATGCCGAGCTCGCGGCACATGCTGACGATGCCGCTCACGATCACGCGGCGCGGCAGGCTGCACTCGATGCCGCGGACCAGCTCCATGTCGATCTTGATGATGTCGGGCTGGAAGCGGGCGAGGAGGCTGAGCCCGGCATGGCCGGCGCCGAAATCGTCGAGGGCGGTGCCGAACCCCATCTGCTGATAGGAGGAGACGATGTTGGCGACGTGGGCGGGGTCCGCCATCTCCTCATTCTCCGTGAATTCGAAGATGAGGCGGCTGATGGGGAAATCGTTCGCGCGCGCCGTCTTGAGCGTGAGCTGGATGCAGGCCTGCGGCGAATAGACGGCTTTCGGGAGGAAGTTGATCGAGAGGCGCGCGGGCGTGCCCAGAATGCCTGCTTCGGCCGCGGTCTCGATCGCCTTCACCCGGCATTTCTGGTCGAAGGCGTAGCGGTTCTCCTCGGTGACCTGCGCCAGGACGCTCCCTGCGCTTTCGCCGCCGGTGCCCCGGATCAGAGCCTCGAAGGCGAAGGGCGAGCCGGTCTCCATGTCGACGATCGGCTGGAAAGCCATCGAGAAATCGAAGCCGAGCGATGCGCCGTCCCGGCAACCGCTGCAGCGTTTCAGTTCCTGGGCGGGCATATGCGCTCCTGAGTGATGCGCCGCCATCGCACGATAGGCTTTAAGGAGCGTTTACAATGGTCTGATCCCGGCTCCTCAGGCCATCGTTTCGAGCTGGGTGAAACGGACGGGAATCACTTCGCGGACGGCCGCAGCCCCGGCCGAGTCCTTTTCCACGACGCTCAATTGCTGAACATCCTTGCCGCCGAGCGGGATCACCATCCGCCCGCCGGGCGCAAGCTGGTCCAGCAGCGCCTCGGGCGGCGAGGGCGCGGCGGCGGTGACGAGGATCCGGTCGAACGGCGCATGCTCCGTCCAACCGCGCGAGCCGTCGCCGATGCGCACCGCCACGTTCGCATAGCCCGCGGCCAGCAGCCGCACCCCGGCCTCGCTTGCGAATTCCTCGACGATCTCGACGCTCCAGACGCGGGCGCCGAGCTCCGCCATCAGGGCTGCCTGGTATCCAAGGCCGGTCCCGACCTCGAGCACCCGGTGCCCCGGCTCGATCTCCAGCAGGTCCAGCATCAGGGCGCCGATGAACGGCTGCGAGATGGTCTTGTCGAAGCCGATCGGAAGCGGCCCGTCATGATAGGCGACCGCGGCGAGCTGGACCGGCACGAAGAGGTGGCGCGGCACCTGCAGCATCGCTTCCCGCACCCGTTCCTCGAGCACGTCGGTGCCGATCTCCTCGCCCGAAAGGTCGAAATGGACGTCGACCACTTCGACCATGTGGCGCCGGAAGACCGCCAGATGCCGTTCGTCCATCGGCTTCATGCGCGGCGCCGCCCCTCAGATCTCGATGAGGGCATAGGGGCGGCCCTCGGCCTCCTGCACCACGAATTGCGCGACATTGTAGACGGGAACGCCCTTCGGCGTCTCGCCGCGGAAGGCGCCGCGATGGGCGTGGCCGTGGACGACGGCCTTGACGTTGTCGAACCTGTCGACCGCGTCGGCGAGGCGCGAGGAGCCCAGGAAGGGATATATTTGCAGCGGCTCGCCCTCGACGGTGGCCGGGATCGGCGCGTAGTGGAGCACCGCCATCGCCCGGTCGGTCCGGAGCGTGCGCAACTGATTCTCGAGCTTGCGCGCCTCGTTCATCGCCTCGTCGACGAAGACCTTCACCGCATCCTCGCCGAACGCGCCGAGCTCGCCGCGGTCGAAGCCGCCGAGAAAGCCTTTAACGCCGGCAAAGCCGACGCCTTCGATCACCGTCGCCTGGTCGTCGAGAAGCTTGAGGCCCGCTTGCCCCAGGATTTCCGCCACCTTGCCGGGCTGGCCGCTTTCGAAATCGTGGTTGCCGAGCACGCCCACGATCGGGATGGTGCAGGCACGAAGGTCTTCCGCCAGCCGCTCCGCTTCGCCGCTCTTGCCGAAATCGGTGAGGTCGCCGGCGAGCGCAAGCACGTCCGCAACCTCGGAAATCTCCTCGAACAGCGCGCGGTAGCTGCGTTCGCTGTCCTCCCGCACGTGGAGATCGCCGATCGCAGCGACCGTGATCGCCCCTGTGGGAGGCTCAGTGCTTCGGTCGTTCATGCTTCTCGTCGACCCCCTTGCCGACCACGTCCGCAAAGCCCCACTCGCTGACGTCGATCACATAGTCGGTCGGGCTGATCAGTCGGCCGCGGCAGATCTTGACGCTCGCCGGCGGCATCTCGTCCTGGGCCTTCAGGCGCTCCATCAGCTCGTCATAGAGCCAGCGGGGGATGAGGTCGCGCTCGGTGGGATAGACGAAGCGGAAATTGAGGACGTTGATCAGCAGCACTTCCCAATAGAGGTCCATCGAGGAGAGCAGCCACTTCCAGTCGATCTCCTCATGCTTGATCAGGATCGTGTGGACCACGTCCGCGGCATCGTAGCGGTAGCGGGTCTGGAGGAAGAGCTTCGAGAGGATGAACTGCGTCGGCGGAGTGACGCGCACCGTCGTGCCGTAGACCTCGGCCTCATAGACCTGCTCGAACCAGTCCTCCGTGATCGGGATTGAGGCCGAGGAGATGTTGAAGATGACGTCGAAGAAGTTGTCGCCCTGCCAGACCTTCCCGATCCAGCGTTCGTCCTCGATCTCGATTTCGTAGCCTTTGGACTTGAAGAAGGCGAGGATCTTGGGCGCGTCGCTCGGCTTGCAGAAAACGTCGAGATCCTTGGTCGCCCGGACGATGCCCGTGAAGCAGGAGAGGGCGTAGGTGCCGGACAGGAGGAACGGAATGCCGCTCTCCTTCAGGAGCCTCAGGCTCTCGACATAGAAATCGACCGCTTCGGGCGGCGGCTCGAAGCTGGCGGCGTCAAGGACTTGGAGATCGGTCATAGGAGCAGACCTAACGGCGCTCGGCGCGAACCGGTTCCGCTTCAGCTTTCGGGCAGGAAGTCCGGGACCGACAGGTAGCGCTCGCCCGTATCGTAGTTGAAGCCCAGGATGCGGGTGCCTTCGGGAAGCTCCTTCAGCTTCTGGGCGATCGCTGCGAGGCTCGCACCGGAGCTGATGCCGACGAGCGTCCCTTCTTCGCGGGCGGAGCGGCGGGCCCAATCCTTGGCATCTGCGGGATCGACCTGGATGACCCCATCGATCGCGTCGGTGTGCAGGTTGGCGGGAACGAAGCCGGCGCCGATGCCCTGGATCGGGTGCGGACCCGGCTGTCCGCCCGAGATGACGGGGGACAGGGTCGGCTCGACCGCGAACACCTTGAGGTTCGGCCATTCCTTCTTCAGGACTTCGGCGCAGGCGGTGATGTGGCCGCCGGTGCCGACCCCGGTGATGATCACGTCGATCGGATTGTCACGGAAGTCGTTCAGGACTTCCTGCGCGGTGGTACGGACATGGACGTCGATGTTCGCAGGATTTTCGAACTGCTGCGGCATCCATGAGCCCGGGGTTTCGGCGATCAGCTCCTGCGCTCGGGCAATGGCGCCCTTCATGCCCTTTTCCTTGGGCGTCAGATCGAAGGTCGCGCCATAGGCCAGCATCAGCCGCCGCCGCTCGAGGCTCATGCTCTCGGGCATGACGAGGACGAGCTTGTAGCCCTTCACCGCGGCGACCATCGCCAGGCCGATGCCGGTATTGCCGCTGGTCGGCTCGATGATCGTCCCGCCCGGCTTCAGCGCGCCCGAGCGCTCGGCATCCTCGACCATGGCGAGCGCGATCCGGTCCTTGATCGAGCCGCCGGGATTGGCCCGCTCCGACTTGATCCAGACCTCGGCATCCCCGAACAAGCGGTTCACCCGGATGTGGGGCGTGCCGCCGATCGTCTCCAGGATGTTTGCCGCCTTCATGTCGATTGCTCCTTGGGTTTGGGCTCGTCGCTCAGATTGGGTGGATCGAAGCTGCGCGCAAGGCGGAGCTCGGGAAACCATTTGGCCCAGAGCAGGGTAACTCCGATCGCCCCGATGCCGCCGGCGACGACCGCGATCACCGGCCCGACGAGCGCGGCAAGGAAGCCGGATTCCGCCTCCCCGAGTTCGTTCGAGGCGGAGATGAAGAGCGTCGAGACGGCGCCGACGCGCCCGCGCATCTCGTTCGGCGTGTAGAGCTGGATCAGCGACTGGCGGATATAGACGGAGAACATGTCGGCGGAGCCGAGGAGGGCCAGGCAGAAGAGCGAGAGCGGCATCCAGCGCGAGAGGCCGAATACGACCGTGGCGGCGCCGAACACCCCGACCGCGGCGAGCATCTTCACGCCCACGTTGACCTTCAGCGGCCGGAACGAGAAGTAGATTGCGGTGAGCGTTGCGCCGAGTGCGGGTGCGGCGCGAAGATGGCCGAGCCCGGTTGGGCCTGCATGCAGGATATCGCGCGCGAAGACGGGAAGCATAGCCGTCGCTCCGCCGAGCAGCACCGCGAACAGATCGAGCGAGATCGCGCCGAGCACGAGCCGGTTGCGCCGGACGTAGTGGAGCCCGTCCACCATCTGCTTCCAGGGGTTGCGCGAGCCGCCGATTTCGGTGCGCGCAATCGGCCGGATCAGGAACATGCAGATGAGCGCAAGGGTGAAGAGGCCGGCGCTGACGGCATAGGGCATGACCGGCGCCCAGGCGTAGAGATAGCCGCCGAGCGCCGGGCCGGCGATCGCGCCCGATTGCCAGGCGATCGAGCTTGCGGCGATCGCACGCGGCAGGATCTCGCGCGGGACGAGGTTCGGCGCGAGCGCGCTGAGCGCCGGCGCTGCGAAAGCACGTGCGACGCCGAGCAGGGCTGCAACGACGAACAGGATCGGAAGCGTCGTCGCCCCGCGATAGGCGTACCAGGCGAGGATGGCGGCGCAGACGATCTCCAGCGCGATCGAGGCGCGGGCGATGAGGCGGCGGTCGACCCGGTCAGCCGTCCAGCCGGTGACGAGCGTCAGCACGAAGAGCGGCACGAACTGGACCACGCCGATCCAGCCGAGCTGAAGCGCGGCCGAGCGCGTATCCATCGTCTGGCGGGCGATGTCGTAGACCTGCCAGCCGATCACGATCACCATGCTCATCTGGGCGATCGTGGAGGCGAGCCGCGCCGTCCAGTAGAAACGGAAATCGCGGATCGCGAACGGGGAGGGAGCACCGGTCATCAGTGCCGCGCCTTAGGCGGAGCGCGGCGCGGCGGCAATGGCGCCGCCAGGGAGTTCGACGGGGTGAGCCTCGCCGATTTCGGCCCAATTGACCGCCGCTTCGATCCGTAGCATATCGCCTTTTCCATCGGGGGGTGGGAGCAATCTGATCATGTCATCGAAGTTCGCTCTGGCGACGCGCATCGCGTTCGCCGCAAGCCTGTCCGCAGCCCTGGTTTCAGGGACTGCCGCGCAGGCGCAATTCGAGAAGCTGGCGAAGGGGGCGGTGGTCACCTACACCCTGTCCAGCGATCCTTCGGTCCGCAAGGTCGGCACGATCGCCGAGGTCGACCGGTCGCAGCCGAGCGCCGTCTGGTACACGATACTCACCAAGGACATGTATTGCGGCAAGGACCGCGACGTGGTGCGCAGCGACTTTATCATCTCGGTCGGGGGATCGCTCGCCTGCAGTCCGGCCGGCGGGGAAGCAGCCGCTTCGTCCGGCAGTTCGGACGAAACGGGTGCACCCGCGGCTCCGGCCGCCGAGTCTGCCAAGAAGAAGTCGCCGCTCGGAAAGCTGCCCAAGCCCTGGTAAGCGGCGGCGGCGGCGTGGCTGGTCGCAACCATGACCTCCTCGCCGCACGCGGCTCCTTTTCCAGCCGGAGCTTGACGTGAAGAGCCGCGGGGGCGCTCGTGAAATGGTCGCGGCGCGTCGCTCGCGGAGCGGAGCAAGGGGCTTTGCCCGACCGCTGGTCGTGGCGGGCCTGGCGGGCGCGGCGCTCTATTCATACGGGCTGCAGGGCGGCTGGGGCCTGGTGCCGCAGCCGCCGGTCCTTGCGCTAGCGGCTCTATCGCTCGCTTTGGCGAGCTGCGCGCTGCTTCGGGACGAAAGGCAGGGGCTAATCGCCGTCACGCTCCTGTTCGGGCTGCTGCTTCCGGTTTTCGCCTCCGGGCGCGGGCAGGACGCCAATTGGGATCAGCTGAACTATCATGTGGGCAACGCCCATCTCTTCCTGACGGACACCTATCGGTGGCACATCGCGCCGTCGCAGCTACAGACCTGGCTGAATCCGCTTCCTTATGTTTTCCAATATCTTGTCGCGGAAAGCTTCGGCAGCGTCGCTTACGCCCTACTGTCGGCGGCCTTGGCTGCGGTCTCGGCACCTCTGGTCTACCTGATCGCAATCGAGCTGCAGGAGCCGCACAGGCTCCGTCCGCACCTTGCCTTCGTCGCGGCTTCGGTCGGGCTGACCGGGCCGATGTTCCTGAGCGAGGCCGGCACGACCATGGTCGATGCCTGGGCTGCCGCGCCGGTGTCGCTGGCGCTGCTTTGCGCTCTCCTCGGCCAGCGGTCGGAGCGGCGGCGAAGCTTGTGGCTGCTGGCCGCATCGGGTCTGCTGCTCGGACTGGTCACCGGTCTCAAGCTCACCAACGGCGTCTATGCCGCGGCGATGCTTGCGGCGGTGCTTGCCATTGGCTGGCCGGCGGGCCGTCTTGCTTCCGTGGCGGCATTGGCCGCGGGAGGCGCGGCGGGTTTCCTGGCGGGCGGCGGATGGTGGGCCTGGTTCCTCTGGTCGGAATATGGGAACCCCTTTTTTCCCTATTTCAACGGCCTGTTCCGGTCTCCCGTGGCGGAGGGCATGCCGGAGGCGATCCGGCAGGGGCACGCGGCCGACATCAGGTACATTCCGTCCGGCCCGCTCTGGGCGCTCGCTTATCCTTTCGCCTGGGCCAAGGGCGCGGCGCTGGTCTCTTCGGAGCTTCCGTTCCGGGACGCCCGGTTCGCGCTGTTGCTGCTGCTCGCGCCGGTCGCGGCGGCCTTGTCGGTCCGCCGCCGGGGCCAGGCAGATGCGGCGGATAAGGGGCTGTCCCGGCGCCGGATGCTGGCGTGGACCTTCTTCGGCTCCGCCTTCGCCATCTGGATCGGCACCTTTGCGATCCACCGCTATCTGATCCCGGTCGAGATCCTCACGGGGGTCATGCTGATGCTCCTGTTCCTGGCGATGATCCGGAGCCGGAGTGCCGCTCTGGTCGCCTTCACGCTCGTTTCAGCATGGCTGATCACCTGGGGGCGGCATCCGGACTGGGGGCATGTCCCGTTCCAGTCGAGGATGGTTCCCTCGCTCGCATCGTCCGAGCTCTACGCGCCCGGAGCTATGTTCGTGCTGGCCGGCGATCAGCCTTTGGGCTTCGCCGCAGCCGCAATGCCGCGCGACGTGCGCTTGGTTCGCGTGGGGGGGAACCTGCCGATGTGGCCGGTGGCGGGGCTCGGGCACCAAGCCCATCGCGCCATCGCCAATCACCGGGGCCCGCTCCGCAGCCTCGGCTTCGAACCCTCCACTCCCGACGAGGCCCAGGCCTACCGCAATTTCGGCTTGTCGCGCACCGGCCGGTGCCGGTCGGAGATCGTCTATGGCAAGACGCTCGTGAGCTGCGATCTTCATTATTCGCCGCCTTCGCGAGCCGATCTTGGATGGCCGCCGAAGAGGGAGCTTTGCTCCGGATCCTGCGCCGTCGCCCGGGCATTGCCGCTGCTCGGCGGGGACTAGAGCCGGCGCTCAGGCGATGCTGACGAAGCTGTCCAGCACCCGCTTCCGGCCGGCATGCTCGAAGTCGATCTCGAGCTTGTTGCCCTCGATCGCCGCGACTGTGCCGTAGCCGAACTTCGAGTGGAAGACGCGCTGGCCCAGCGAGATGTCGCTCCTCCCGGGGTTGCCGAGACTGACTGCCGACGCTCGCGCTTCGATGATCCGCGGCGGCGTGCGCTCGAAGCCGCCGGAGACGGCGCGCTGCCAGCCGGGGCCGCGGCTGTTGCCGCGCTGGACGTTGGCGAAGGGGTCTGCGCGCTCCGACCAATTTGCGCGCCAGAGGCTCTCGCCGCCCGACATCGTCGTCTCCTGATCGACATGGGCGGGCGGAAGCTCGGCGACGAAGCGGCTCGGGATGCTCGACGTCCACTGGCCGTAGATGCGGCGGTTGGCGGCGTGGACGATGAAGCACTTACGCCGCGCTCTCGTGATCGCGACGTAGGCGAGGCGGCGCTCTTCCTCGAGCGAAGCGTTGCCGCCTTCGTCGAGCGCGCGCTGCGAGGGGAACACGCCTTCCTCCCAGCCGGCGAGGAAGACGGTGTCGAATTCGAGCCCTTTGGCGGCGTGGATGGTCATGATGGTGACCTTCTCCTCGTCCCGGGCGGCATCGTTCTCCATCACCAGCGAAACGTGCTCCAGGAAGGCGCCGAGCGTCTCATATTCCTCCATCGCACGGGTAAGCTCGGTGAGGTTCTCGAGCCGGCCGGCGCTTTCCGCCGAGCGGTCCGCCTGGAGCATCGCGGTGTAGCCGCTCTCATCGAGCACGAGGCGCGCGAGCTCCGGGTGCGGCAACTCGCCGAGGCGCGATCGCCAGCGGGCGAAATCGGCGACGAGGTTCCCGAGCGATTTGCGGGCGGCGCCGGCGAGCTCGTCCGTGTCGAGGATCTGCGCGGCGGCGGAGAAGAGCGACACGCCGGCGGCTCGGGCGAAGCTATGGACCTTGCCCACCGCCTTGTCGCCGAGGCCGCGCTTCGGCGTGTTGACGATGCGTTCGAAGGCGAGGTCGTCGGCGGGCTGCGCGATGACGCGCAGATAGGCAAGCGCGTCGCGGATTTCGGCGCGCTCGTAGAAGCGGAAGCCGCCGACGATCCGGTAGGGAAGGCCGATCGCGATGAAGCGGTCTTCAAGCTCGCGCGTCTGGAACTGGGCGCGGACGAGGATCGCGACGTCGTCCAGTCGGGCGCCGCGGCGCTGAAGGCTCTCGATCTCCTCGCCGATCCGCCGCGCTTCCTCCGGCCCGTCCCACACGCCGATGACGCTGACCTTCTCGCCCGTGTCGTGCTCGGTCCAGAGCGTCTTTCCGAGCCGTCCGCTATTCTGAGCGATGACGCCGGAAGCCGCGCCGAGGATGTGCGGCGTCGAACGGTAATTCTGCTCGAGCCGGATGATCTTCGCGCCGGGGAAGTCGATTTCGAAGCGAAGGATGTTGGCGACCTCCGCGCCGCGCCAGGAATAGATCGACTGGTCGTCGTCGCCGACGCAGCAGATGTTCTTCCGCTCCTGCGCCAGCAGCCGGAGCCAGAGATACTGGCTCTGATTAGTGTCCTGATATTCGTCGACGAGGATATATTTGAAGCGCTGCTGATAGTGTTCAAGCACGTCGCGGTGCGTGCGCAGGATGGTCAGCATGTGCAGCAGAAGGTCGCCGAAGTCGCAGGCGTTCAGAGTCTTCAGCCGCTCTTGATAGGCGAGATAGAGTGCCGCGCCCTTGCCGTTGGCGTAGCTTTCGCTCTCTGCGGCATCGACCTGGCGCGGCTCCCAGCCCCGGTTCTTCCAACGGTCGATCAGGCCGCCGAGCTGACGCGCGGGCCAACGCTTCTCGTCGATGTCGGCGGCGGTGATGAGCTGCTTCAACAGGCGGAGCTGGTCGTCCGTATCGAGGATGGTGAAGTTGGACTGGAGCCCCACCAGCTCGGCATGGCGGCGGAGCATCCGGGCGCCGATCGCGTGGAAGGTGCCGAGCCAGGGCATGCCCTCCACCGCCTCGCCGATGATGCGCCCGACCCGCTCCTTCATCTCCCGCGCCGCCTTGTTGGTGAAGGTGACGGAGAGGATTTCGGACGGCCAGGCGCGGCGAGTAGCCACGAGATGCGCGAGCCGGGCGGTGAGCGCGGCGGTCTTGCCCGTGCCTGCGCCGGCGAGGACCAGCACCGGCCCCTCCGTCGTCAGCACGGCCTCCCGCTGCGGCTCGTTGAGGCCGCTCAGATAGGCCGGCTCGGAAGGGGCGGGGGCGACGTGATTCACTCGCGAACGATTAGGGAACGGCGGCCACTAGAGCAACCTTTTCGCCTGCGTTATAAGCGGCTGCGGGAGGCAGGACGATGCAAGAAGGCGGATGCCATTGCGGGGCCGTGCGGTACCGCATCGAGGGGGAGCCGGCCCGGGCGGGGCTTTGCCATTGCACCGACTGCCGGCGGCACACCGGTGCGCCGGTGGTCGGCTGGGCGATCTACCGCCAGGAGCAGGTCGAAACTACCGGGGAGCTTTCCACCTACGCCTCGTCGGAGCATGGCCGGCGGCAATTCTGCCCCGGATGCGGAACGAGCCTCTTCTACCTGAACGACGTGATCTTCGCCGGTCTCATCGACGTGCAGATCGCGACGCTCGATGACCCCGATGCGGTGCAGCCGATCGAGCAGATCCAGCTCGCAGAGAGCATCGGCTGGGCTCGGACGATGCAGGAGCTGCCGGCCTTCGACCGGTTCCCGCCCGACGTCTAGGAGTCGCGGCGGAGCAAAAGCAGGTGCGCCTTGCCGAAGCGGCGCTCGGCCTCGACCGAGAAGCCGGCGGGGGCGGGGAGGCGCTCGCCGTCCGCCTCGAGGCTGACGAGGCCGCCCGGCGCCACCCAGGCGGGGTTGCAGATGCGGGCAAGCGCCATTGCGGCGAGGCCGGTGGCGTAGGGCGGATCGAGGAAGATGATATCGCGCGGCGCAGCGGGGGCGGGAGCATGCTCGACGCTCTGGCTGCGGACGTCGGCGCGGGAGGCCGCGCCGAAGGCGGCAAGGTTGCGCTGGATGGACGCGATCGCGTTCCGGTCGGTGTCGGCGAAGATGCAGTGCGCTGCGCCTCGGGAGAGGGCCTCGAGGCCGAGCGCGCCGGTGCCGGCGAAGAGGTCGGCGACGGCGAGCCCCTCGAAGCTGCCGACGCGGCTCTGGAGCATCGAGAACAGCCCCTCACGGGCGCGGTCGCTGGTCGGGCGGGTTGCCCGGCCCTCGGGCGCCATCAGGGGCCGCCCGCGCCATTCGCCAGCGATGATCCTCACTTGGGTCCTCCCCGGGACGGGGAGGGGGACCGCGGCGCGGTGCGCCGTGGTGGAGGGGGCTCCGTGCCACGCTGAGGGCCCCCTCCACCATGCTTCGCAAGGTCCCCCTCCCCGTACCGGGGAGGATTCAGGCTCTTCCGGAACTCGACCAGCTCGTGCTGGCGCACTTCCCCCACCTGGCCGGTCGGCAGATCCTCCAGCACGAACGGACCGTATGCGATGCGGATCAGGCGGGAGACCTGGAGGCCGAGATGCTCGAGCACCCGGCGCACTTCGCGGTTCTTGCCTTCGCGGAGGCGCATCTCGACCCAGAAATTGCTTCCGGTGCGCCGCTCCATGTTCGCATCGATCGGGCCGTAGCGGATGCCGTCGATCTCGATGCCCTGGATGAGGCCTTCGAGCTGGTCCTGCGTCACCTCGCCGAACACGCGTGCGCGGTAGGTGCGCTCGACGCCTGTGGCGGGGAGTTCGAGCTGGCGCTTGAACTCGCCGTCGTTGGTGAGGAGCAGAAGCCCCTCGGTGTTGAGGTCGAGCCTCCCGACCGGCATCAGCCGCGGCAGGTCTTTCGGCAAGCGGTCGTAGATTGTCGGGCGGCCCGAGAAATCGCGCTCGGCGGTGAGGAGGCCTGCGGGCTTGTGGAACAGGAACAGGCGCGTGTCGGCGGCGGGGCGGACCGGCTTTCCGTCCACCGTGACGCCTTTCAGCGAGGTGAGGATCGTCGCCGGCGTCTCGAGCGCGACTCCGTCGAGGGCGATGCGGCGGTCGGCGATCATCCGCTCGATCTCGCGGCGCGAGGCAATTCCGGCGCGGGCGAGCAGCTTGGCGATGCGCTGCGGCTCGCCTTCCCGGAACGTCTCGCGCGGCTGGTCCGCGGCACTCCCGTCGGAACGCATCCTCACGGCCCGCGGCTTCCGCTCCGCGGCGAGGCCGCGTTCGGGGCGCGGCTTCCTCTGCGCGGCAGGAGCGCGGTCGGGGCGGGGCTTCCGATCGGGGGCAGGTCCGCGGTCGGGGCGCTGCTTTCTTTCGGCCGGCTGGGCGCGCTCACCTTTCGGCCCCCGCTCAGGCCTTGGCGTCCGCTCCGGTCGCGGCTGCTCCCCGGCTCCCGCGCGGCGCGGGCGCTGCGGGCGTCCTGCGGACGCGCCGGGGCGGCGGGGTCCGCGCGGGGAGGGCGGTTTCGGCACGAAGTCGGTCCTTTCACGCGGCCGCCGGGACGGCCGGACAAGTAAATGCGCCGGAACGACGCTGGCTCCCCGGATACCGGCTGCAACTCCTTCGTTACGCAGGTACATCGATCATCGGGAGGCGGGACCGCCCTAGTAAATGCTGTTCGGTAAGCGTCAAAGAACAATCCGCCGCATCGCGATCGTCGAGGACGAGCCGCTGGTCGCGTTCGACAACGAGCATATGCTGACGGACGCCGGCTACGAGGTGGTGGCGACGGTCGACAATCTCG
>NZ_DASVUE010000297.1:0-20212 GCF_036387215.1 Allosphingosinicella sp.
GACAATCTCGACCGGGCCTTGTCCTCCTTCCCCGAGGACCTGCGGCAGGACGAGCGGCTGAAGGCGCTGATCGCCGGCATCGAGGCGACTGGCCGCGAGCTGGAGTCGGTGTTCAGCCGCAACGGGATCACGAAGATCGAAGCGATGGGCCAGCCGCTCGATCCGAACCGGCACCAGGCGATGCTCGAGCTTCCGAGCGCCGAGGCAGAGCCGGGAACGATCGTCCAGGAGATGCAGCCCGGCTACATGATCAAGGACCGGCTGCTTCGCCCGGCGCTGGTCGGCGTCGCGAGGAAGGGCTGAGCCCCGCCGGGAACCATCGGGGCGGGCGGACGTCCCGCACCCGATGAGCTTTACCGAACAATCCGAACTGGTCGCGCGCGACGAAGCGCCGGGGCCGATGGGCCGCGACACGCTCGAGAAGCGCGTCTTCAGGGCAACCGCCGTGGTGCTTGCCACCGTCGCCGCGGCCTACGTGCTCTGGCTGCTGGTGGACCTCCTCCTGCTGCTCTTCGCCTGCGCGCTCGTGTCGCTGATCCTGCTCACGATCACCGACGCGATCAGGCGCCGCACGAGATTGCCGTTCGGGGTTTCGCTCGGGATCGCGGTGCTCGGCCTGCTGGCGCTGATCGGCGGTTCGATCTGGTTTTTCGGGGCGACGCTGCAGGGTGAGTTCGCCGAGCTCGCCTCCCGCCTGCCGTCGGCCTGGGCGAGCGTCCAGCAGCGCATGGCGGCCTCGCCCGTGGGAGCCGCGATCATGGAGCGCGCGCAGGGGCTCGCGCCGAGCGGCCAGACAGTCGTGACCGCCGCGACGACGGCGCTCGCCGCGGTCGGCGGAGCCCTATCGGGGCTTGCAATCGTGCTCATCGGCGGCCTCTACCTGGCAGCGCAGCCGACGCTTTACGGCGTAGGTCTGCTTCGACTGATCCCTACCGCCGCCCGAGGCCCCGCCGCCGAGACCCTCGACGCAATCTCCGTCTCGCTCCGCAACTGGCTTAAGGGGCAGGCGCTCGGGATGCTGTTCGTCGGCGTCGCTACGGGTCTGGGGCTATGGCTGGCCGGAGTGCCGGCCGCATGGGCGATCGGCCTTGTCGCCGGGCTTGCCGAGTTCGTGCCCTATCTCGGCATCCTGGTGGCCGGCATCCCGGCGATCGTCCTCGGCTTCGGCCAGGGCACCGACACCGGATTGTGGACGATCGGAGTGCTGATTGCCGTTCAGCAGATCCAGGGCAACCTCGTCATGCCGCTCCTCCAGAACCGCATGGTGGACCTTCCCCCGGCAGTCACGATCTTCGGCATCATCGCCGCCGGCATCCTTTTCGGCGTGCCGGGCGTCCTCCTGGCGACCCCACTCACCATCGTCGTGCTGGTGCTGGTGCGACGCCTTTACCTCCACGAGGACAAGGAAGAAGTGCTCGAAAGCGGCGACGAACCGTCCCCGCCGGTCCCGGTCCCCGCCGAGGAGTGACCTGCGAGACTCGGGGGCCAAAGAGCTTCGGACTGGCGCTGCCGGCGCATTCCAACCGCTCGAGCCCGACAACCCGCGCCGACGAAGCTTCCCGATCTGGGACGTTTTTCCAGAATCGGGTCTTCTAGCCGTCGCGGAAAAGGCCGTGACGAATATTGAGCAAGAATAGCGACTTAACATAGATAAAGCCGGTAAATCACGGTTTCGCCCCTCTTCAGTTGGGGTTCCTCATCAGCGCCTGAATGCGCATTGACTCCCCACAGTCTTCGGCAGAGCATTTATCTAAATCGGATGGTTCTGGTCCATCTATTCTGAAGGAGCCGTACAAATGGCAGAGACGAACGAAGCATCGACAAAGACACAGCAGTCCACGCTCTCGAAGCGGGGAGATCGCACCAAATCATCCATAACGGATATAAGACGGGATGATCTTGTTTCTGACGCTCTTCAAAAGGCAGTGGATGCCACGAAGGAGTTCCGAAAGGTTCCTGCTCTCCTGGAAGTGCAGGTCTCCGGAATACTGGACCGTCTTGCCGGGCCGCCGCTGGAGAGTGCCGAAGAAAAAGGCGGGCCACGCTACCCGCATATCGAACAGAGCATTGCGCAGCGAAATCTCGATATCGAGGATGCGCAGTTCGTCTATGATGGGGTGGAACTCACGCAGTTGACTGCTTTCGAGACCCAGCAGAAAGTCTGGTCAAGGGCGCTCAAGCAATATGAGTTCAATCTTGCGAGCGCCGAGGTCGCACTCCGATCCGCAGTCAAGGCCGCCGTCGATCATTATAGCGACCGGACCAACCCGGACTCGGAACGCCATAATGCGTTTCTCTACTACACGATGAGGAGCGCGGTCGCCTCGGCGCTCACCGATTATGAGACCGCTGTCGGTACTGCGGCCGGGACGCTGGCGGGCGCGGCGGGCGACATGTTGTCCACCTATGCGAGCTTTGCCTCCGCCATAGCGGCGGCGCGGAGTACCCTCCTTGCGGGCGAGGCGACCGCCGAGGTCACCTTCTGGGGCAGCGTCGAGCAAATCCGCGACGGCTGAGGCCCGGCCGGGGAGCCGGGCCGCCGGCTCGAGGATCGCCTGAGGCCGCAGCCTCCGGTTGAACACCACCACGACTAGCAATCACCTGCGTCGGCTCAGCCGAGGCGGAAGACAGACGAGGATTGTCCATGCCGGTTCACCTCACATATCCGGGTGTCTACATCGAAGAGCTCGCAAGCGGCGAGCGGATGATCACGCCCGTTGCAACCAGCATCGC
The DNA here is from genome assembly GCF_036387215.1 of Allosphingosinicella sp. Lineage (GTDB taxonomy): Bacteria > Pseudomonadota > Alphaproteobacteria > Sphingomonadales > Sphingomonadaceae > Allosphingosinicella. The sequence continues at coordinate 2,734 of NZ_DASVUE010000297.1, forward strand.
CGCCTTTGTCGGCCGGGCGCCGATGGGGCCGGTCGACGAGCCGCTGATGATCTCCAGCTACGGCGACTTCACCCGCCGCTACGGCGGCCTGACGTTCGATTACCCGCTGAGCTACGCGGTCAAGGACTTCTTCGACAACGGCGGATCGGAGGCGCTGCTCGCGCGGCTGTTCGAACCAGTAGTCGGCGACGGCGCCGCCCGGCTCAACTTCGCAGGCGCGGAGCCGATGCTTCCGGAACATTGGCTGGTTTTTGCAGGCGCCGCCAAGGGAGCAGCCCAGATCCAGGTCTCGCCGCCCGACGACAAGTCGGAGGGCGAGCCCGATGTCGGCATGAAGCTCTACCTCAACGGCGACACCAGCCAGACCTATGTGGTGACGGGCTTCACCCCGGCGAATCCGGCCAAGAAGATCGCCGCCTCGGTGACGATTGCGCCGCCGCTGGCGCGGGCGTTCAGGAAGTGCACTCCGCTTGCCTTCGCGCACGGTCCGGCCCCCAGCGGCTGGAGCGTCGACTCCGTCTCCGGGAATGCCGTGACGCTCACCAAAGGCACCGGGCTGCCGGAGCTCGGCCAGCGTCTCGTCTTCGCGAAAGACCCCACCGTCTATACCATCATTGCTGAGCCGGTGGTGAAGGGCACCGATCCTGAGGCGCTGCAGGTCACCCTGACGGTGACGCCGAAGCCGGGGGTGGTGCTGGGCAGCGTCAGCATCAGCGATCCGGTCGCGCTGCCGATGCCGACCGACTGGGAGATCGAAAGCTTCGATCCGGGCACGGCCGTTTCGACCGGCACGCTGTCGCTGATCCAGGGTGTTGGCGAGGCCCGGCCCGGAGACCTCTTCTCGATCGGCGACGATCCGGACCTCTACGTCGTCACGGGCTTCAGGCCAGCCGACGCCAAGAACCCGGCCGCGAGCCTCACCTTCGCCAGCCTCACGGGGGATCCGGTCGATCCCGAGGCCTTCTGCCTCTGTTGCGCGCCCAGCTTTCAGCGGGTGCCGCCGCAGAACATGTCGATCAAGAGCGGAGGGAAATCGGGCTCGAACAGCTTCACGTACGGAACCGGACCTGCGTCCAGCGGCACGGTCGACATCGGCGACAGCTTCACCGTCGACGGTGACGCGACCGAATATGTCGTCCGTTACGTCGACGCGAACAACGTCGTCTATTTCCTTCCGGAGGCCAAGCTCGACTTCAAGCCGACGAGCGCTCTCACCTTCGCTCCGCCGCTGTCGCTGGTGGCGGCCAATCCCGGCAGGTGGGGCAATCGGCTGGTCGCGAAGGCGGACACGAAGGGGATTAACGACCTCACCGCCAAGCCGTTCAAGGAATATGGCCTCGAAGCCGCGGACCTCTTCAATCTGACGCTGACGCTGAACGATGCGCGGGGCCGTCCGATTTCGAGCGAGCGCTATCTCAACCTGTCCGTCAAGGCCGACGGCAAGGAGCCCTATCCGAACCGGATCGACCGGGTGCTGCACGCCCAATCGAACCTGGCGCGGGTCGACCGGCTTTCCGCCATTCCCCCGGGCGACGGCGGCGCCGCACAAGGGATCGGCGGGGACGACGGCGGCTATCTGAGCACCCCCACCTACCTCGGCGATGCAGGCAGGAAGACCGGCATCTACCTCCTCAACAAAGCCGACATCTTCAACCTGCTGTCGATCCCACCGGATCGGCGGATCTTCGCCGATGTGCCGGAGAGCGAACAGGATCTGGACCAAGTCGTCTGTCAGGCGGCGGCGCAGCTCTGCACCGACCGGAGGGCCTTCTACATCGTCGATCCGCCGGTCGCCTGGAAGAACAAGGCGGTCCAGGGACTGCTCTCGCAGATCGATCCGCAGGATGTCGGCATCTCCGGCGAGAACAGGGACGGGATGGAGGTTGCGCGGAACGCGGCCGTCTATTTCCCGCGCCTGTGGAAGGAAGACATCCTGATGAAATCGCAGCTGGCGTTGTTCGCGCCGTCGGGCGCCGTCGCCGGCGTGATGGCGGCGACCGATGTCGGCCGTGGCGTCTGGAAGGCGCCCGCAGGCGTGGACGCCGGCCTCGCCAACGTGCGCAAGCTCGAAGTCTCGCTTAACGACGACGAGCACGGCCAGCTGAACCCGATCGGGATCAACTGCCTGCGCACCTTCCCGATTATCGGGCCGGTGGTCTGGGGATCGCGTACCTTGCGCGGCGCTGATCAGTTCGAGGACGATTACAAATATGTGAGCGTCCGTCGCCTGACCCTGTTCATCGAGGAGACGCTGAAGCGAGGCACCGAATGGGCGGTGCACGAGCCGAACGATGAGGCCCTCTGGTCTTCGCTCCGGCTCAGCGTGAACACCTTCCTCGCGGGCCTGGCGCGGCAGGGCGCGCTCTACAGCTATCATGTGAAGTGCGACGGGGAGACCACGACGCAGGACATGATCGCGGCCGGGATCGTCAACATCGTCGTGAACATCGCTCCGGTCAAACCGGCCGAGTTCGTGGTTCTCCAGATCCAGCAGACCGCCGGAACCGCCGCCGCCTGAGCGCGCGCACTTAAAAGGACGGGAAACGTACCATGGCAAACACCGAATTTCCCAAGGCGACCTATCGCTACGATCCCTACCGCACGTTCAAGTTCCGACTGAAGTGGGACGGGAAATATGTGGCCGGGGTGTCGAAGGTCAGCGCGCTGACCCGAAGCACGCAGGTGATCACCCACCGCGCCGGCGGCGACCCGACGACGCCGCGGCGGATGCCCGGGCAGAGCGAATTCTCGGCCATCACGCTTGAGCGGGGCGTGACCCACGACCTCGCCTTCGAGCAATGGGCGAACAAGGTCTGGGATTACCACAATTCCACGATCGACGATCAGCAGGGCGGGTCCGGTAACCAGGACGTGTCGCTGAAGGACTTCCGCAAGGACGTGATCCTGGAAGTGTATAACGAAGCCGGCCAGAAGGTGATTGCGTACAATATCTATCGCTGCTGGCCGTCGGAATTCATCGCGCTCCCGGAACTGGATGCGAATGCAAATTCGGTGGCGATCGCGGTGCTGAAGCTGGAGAATGAGGGCTGGGAGCGCGACACTGCGGTCACCGAGCCCGAGGAGCCCAGCTTCCTGCTTCCGGCGAGCTAAGCCATGGCCTCGCTGGCGGCGGCGGACGTCGTGGGCATCTGGGAGGCGGGCAGCAACCGGCCCGCGTGGAACAAGGCGCTCGTCGCGCTTGCTCCGTCGTTTCCGGAAGCGGATCCGGCCGAGCTCGCCGCGCTCAGCATCGGAGAGCGCAATGCCCGGCTGCTGGCGCTGCGACAGGAAGTGATCGGGCCCGTTATCCAGGCGGTCGTGACCTGCCCAAAATGCGGCGAGCCGCTTGAATTCGAGCAGAGGATCGACGAGCTGCTGGACGGATATTCCTCGCCCGCGGAGCGTGAATTCGACATTGCGGCGGGGGATTACGGCGCCCGCTGCCGCTTGCTGGACAGCCAGGATCTTGCGCAGGCGGCGAAGTGTGGAGGCGAGGCTCCGGCCAGAGACAAGCTGGCCGAGCGAGCAATCCTGGAGGCGGCATATTGCGGCGCGCCCGCGGCCGCCGCCGAGCTTCCGGCGGAGGTGGTACGGCGGATCGCCGACGAGCTGGCGGATCGGGACCGGCTCGCGGAGCTTGCCATTCCGCTGGCCTGCGCGGCCTGCGAACATGTCTGGCCGGCCACCCTCGACATCACGGCTTTCCTGTGGGCGGAGCTCGAGCGCAAGGCCAAGCAGATCCTTGCCGACGTCGTCGCCATCGCCCAGGCCTATGGCTGGCGGGAGGCGGACATCCTGGCGATGAGCCCGTCGCGGCGGCAATATTATCTCGATTCCATCGGGTAGGGCGGATGGGTTTGTTCCGCCTGCTTGCAAGGCATTCGCTCGGCCACCGCAGCGAGATCCAGCCGCTGTCAGGCTCCCGCGCTTCCGCTGCTGCGGAGGCTTCCGACCCGTTCGGATTTTTGACCGCGGCACCCGCCCGCACGCGGTCGGAGCCTGCCGCAACGCCGGCTTCGGCCGGTTGCTCAGCGGGCAAGGCTCGCAAGCGCCGCAAACCGGCCGCCCGGCCGGACGAGAGCAAGCACGCATCAACCCCTCCCGATCCCTGCCCGCAACGCGCGAAGCCGGCCAAACGCAATCCGCCGCCGGCGCCGCGCCGCCGTTCCGCTCGTGCGCGCCCGTCGCTCGCGCTTGCCGACTATGTCGAACGGCAGCGGGAGCCATGAGCAACTATCTCAGCATCGCGGTGATCACCGCCGCGATCCACGAGATCGTCCAGGCCGCCACCCAGGAGGCGGTCGGAGGAGTGACGGTGCGGGTGGGGCCGCCGCGCACCTCGGCTCCCGGCGAACGGGAGGTGAGCCTCTACCTCTACCACCTCACGCCGAACGCGCAGCTGCGCAATCACGACCTGCCGATGCGCAACCGCGAGGGCGTGCTTGAAAGGCAGCCGCGGGTGGCGGTCGACCTTCATTATCTCATCGCCTTTTCCGGCGAGGACCGGCTCGAGACCGAGATGATGCTCGGGAAGGTCTGCACCATGCTGCATGCGGTTCCGGCATTGCTGCCGGACGATCTGCGGCGGATGGTGCGGCCGGGCGGCTCCTTTCCCTATCTCGCTAGGTCGAACCTCGCGGAGCAGCGCGAATGGGTGAAGCTCACTCCGGAATATCTGTCGCTGGAGGAGCTGACCAAGCTCTGGACGGTCTTCTTCCAGATCGCGCACCGGCCCTCGCTCCAATATGTCGCTTCGCCGGTTCTGCTCGATGCCGACGTGGCGCCGAGGGCGAGGCGGGCGCCGCCCGTCCAGCCGCCCGAGGAAGCCTGGCTGTGACGGTGCACGAGCCGCTTGGGCAGCCGGGCCTTGCCGCGGACCTGCACCGGATCGCCGACCTCCTCGATCGATCCGACGAACGTGCTGAGGCGCCTGGCGAGCCGCCCGTCCGAGGCACCGGGGATTTTCCCTGGTCGGACTTTCTTCGCGAGACCTTCGGACTCTCCCAATTCGAGAACGACATTCTGCTGATGTGCGCGGGGATCGAGCTCGACGCGGATTGCGCCGCTGCCGTGGCGCGCGTGCAGGGCGGCGCCCCACCGAGCTTCGGCCTCGCACTGGCCGTTCTGCCCGACGCGCATTGGAGCGCGCTGTTGCCGACGGCGCCGCTTCGCTTCTGGAGGCTGATCGAGGTGGCCGGGGGGCCGTCCCTCGTCGGCAGCGCGCTCAGGGTGGACGAGCGGATACTGCATCTGCTGACGGGTCTTCCCTATCTCGACGAGCGACTGCGCGGCATCGCGGAAATCGGAACGGCCGGCGGGGAGATCGTACCCTCTCAACGCCTCGCTGCAGAGCGAGTGGCGGCGATCTGGGCCGCCGGCACCGGCGAGGAACCCCGCCCCATCGTTCAATTGTGCGGCGCCGACTCCTCGGCCCGGCGTGACGTTGCGGCTCATGCGGCGGCAATTGCCGGCAGGGACCTACTGGAGGTCCGGGCACAGGATCTTCCCGAAACGCCGGAAGCCCTGGAGCTGGTGCAGCGGCTGCTCGACCGGGAAGCGCTGCTCGCGGGAATCGTACTGATGGTCACATGCGACGATCCGCCGGGCGCCGATCCCTCCCGAGACCGGCGGCTGGAGGGCTTCATCGACCGCGCTTTCGGCCCGGTCATCCTCTCGGCCGAAGCGCGGCGTCCGCAGGGCCGCCGCCCGATGGTGTCCTACGAGATCGGCAAGCCCGAGCTGGAGGAACAGATCTCGATCTGGAGCGACATGCTGGCCAAGGCCGGGGTCGGCGAGCATCCGGATCTGCAATCCCTGGCCTATCAGTTCGACCTCACCGCCTCCGGTATTCATTCGGCGGGAGCGGCGGCGCTGGCGGGGCTTTCCCGGGAGGGTCCGGACATCGGTTCTCACGATCTGGCGCAGGCCCTGTGGGACAGCTGCCGAGTCCAGGCCCGGACCCGTATCGAGGAGGTGATCGAGCGTATCGAGCCCTCGGTGGACCGCGACGCGCTTGTACTCCCGAAACGCGAGCGCGAAACGGTCGAGGCGATCCTCGACCAGGTGAAGTTCCGTCCGACGGTCTATGGCGAGTGGGGATTTGCCGCGCAGGGCGGGCGCGGGCTCGGCATCTCCGCGCTCTTCGCCGGCCCCAGCGGCACCGGGAAGACGCTTGCCGCCGAGATGCTGGCGACCGAGCTTGAGCTCGACCTCTACCGCGTCGATCTCAGCGCCGTCGTAAACAAATATATCGGCGAGACCGAAAAGAACCTGCGGCGCGTGTTCGATGCTGCCGAAGCGGGCGGGGCGATCCTGCTTTTCGACGAAGCCGATGCGCTGTTCGGCAAGCGCAGCGAGGTAAAGGACAGCCACGACCGCCACGCCAATATCGAGGTGAGCTACCTGTTGCAGCGCCTCGAGAGCTATCGCGGTCTCGCAATCCTCACGACCAACCTCAAGGACAGCATCGACCAGGCGTTCCTGCGGCGCCTGCGTTTCATCGTGCAGTTCCCCTTCCCGGATGCTCCGGCGCGGCAACGGATATGGGAGCGGGTGTTCCCGCCGCGCACGCCGCTCGAAGCTCTCGATTTCGAGCGGCTGGCGCAGCTCAACATCACTGGCGGCAGCATCCGCAACATCGCTCTGAACGCCGCCTTCTTCGCTGCGGCCCATAGCGGAGGAGTGACCATGCGCGACGTCCACGCCGCGGCTCTGATCGAATATGCCAAGCTCGAGCGAACGCTGACCGACACGGAGACGAGGGGATGGGAATGATCGGCTTGGCAGGAGGTGCCGGTTCGAACGTCCTGCGGGTGCGGGCGCTGATGGCTGAGAGAGCCCGGCCATGCTGACCCGGATCGCCCACACGACGGCACGCCGGCTCGGCAACGCCAGCGGGGCGGCAACGGCACGCGCAGTGCCGTCGGCGCAGGGTTCGGGCGGCGCCCGCGGATACCACGTCGGCTCCCTGGCCATCAACTCTCCGGCCCGCAGGACCAGCATCAACGCACCTCGCCGCCACGTCTATGAACAGCGGCGGCGCATCCATGTCGGCTTCCAAGGCAGCGGAGTGGAGCAATCGGCATCGTCCAGCGTCACTTCCACGGGAGCTGCCTATCAGGGGACGTCGCATCTCATCGGCGGACCGGGTGCCAGCCAGCACTCCTTCGTGGAGCGGTTCTTCGGCGGGGCGCTGCAGACCGACGAGGGGCAGAAGGAGCGGCTCGACGACGCGAAGCGCCACCTCGTGAAGGCTTACCGAGAAGGCGACGACCGGGTGCACATCAGCTCGCACAGCCGCGGCGCTGGAAACGCCCTGCTGCTGGCTCAGGAGCTGCACGAAAAGGGCCTCGTCTGCCCCGACAGCGGCGAGCAGGTGCGCCCGCCGGGTGTGCCCGTGCACAGCTTCACCGTGTTCGACAGCGTGCCGCACATGGGGGACGGAAGGATGAACGTCCGCGACGGAGAGGGCGGACAGGCGAACGTCGAATATGAAGATCCGCGCGCCTCACTCCCGGGGAATGTGCAGCACGCGCAGCACTATCTGGCAGGCGGAGACAAGCGTGCCCCGTTCCGCCAGGCGAACATGCCGCCGGCAAGCGCCGAAACGGCATCGAGCCACATCATCGTTCCCAACGCCACGCACAAGGATGTGGGCGGCAATCCGAAGGGAAATCCGGATGCGATCGGAGTGGTCGCTTCCGAGGCCGTCAGAAACCTCCACGGGGCTTTTCCCGAGGAATTCTCCGCCGCGCAGGTCCTGCCGGCGGAAGAGCACAACCGCAAGCTGGAGCGGCTTCAGGAGACCGAGCCGGCACCGGGGTTCATGGAGCGGATGCTCGGCTACTTCCTCCCGCACGAGCGCACGTTTCCCGATCATGCGAAGCCGATGGCGCGGCGGGGCGAAAAGGATAATCGGGAGTGACGTTGCTCTCCTTCAAGGCCGTGACGGCAGTCGGAAGCCGAAGCGATGCGCGGGTGGCGCGTGACCTCTAGAGCCCGCGGCCCCCGCACCCTGAAGGGCGCTTTCGTCTCTGTGGATGCAGCGAATCCCACGCCGAGCGTCGTCTCCTTCTACTACAATCCGGCATCGCTGCGCCGGACGCTTCAGCCGCAGCAGGTGGGGGGCGAGGAGGGCGACCGGTCGGAGGCCGTGCGGTTCACCGGCGCACCTGTCCAGACGATCACCGTCGAGATCGAGATCGACGTCACCGACCAGCTTCAGGACGGCGACCCGGCGGCGACGAAGCTGGGCGCTCTCCCGCAGCTCGCCGCCCTCGAACTCCTCGTCTATCCCTCGCTGAACCAGGTTAACCAGACCCAGGCGCAACTCGCCGGCGGGGTCATGGAGGTATCGCCGCTGACCGCGCCGCGAACCCTGTTCGTCTGGGGCGACAAGCGCGTCCTGCCGGTGAGGATCAACAGCTACGAGATTTCCGAGGAGCTATTCGACACGCGCCTGAACCCGATCTACGCGAAGGTCACCATCGCGATGCGCGTGCTCACCTATTCGGACCTCGACGGCGGCAATCGCGAATATTTCGAGTTCATGACCTACCAGCAGGGGCTGAACGCGCTGGCTGCACAGGCGCCGACCGCGCCGCGTGCCATCGGCGCCGATCCGGCAGCGATGTAGGGGGCTGGCGATGATCGACCGCACCAGCCGCTATCACTCGGTCCCGCAGGCGGAGCACGTCACGAGGGACGGGACCGTCATGTACCTCAAACGGAGGTTCCTGCCGCAGCCTGAGCCGGGGCCCAACGACCGCGCCGTCATCGTCGAAGACGGCGACCGGCTGGACAGGATTGCGGCGCGCCAGATGGGGGATCCGCTGCAATTCTGGCGCATCGCCGATGCAAACGCGGCAATGAACCCTCTGGACCTCCTCGGAGCTGGAGAATTGCTGCTCATCCCCGCGATCGGCTTCGGCGGGAATTCCCAATGACGGCGCCCGCTTCGATCAAGCTCGAGCTCTGGCTTGGGGAGATGATCCCGACGCCCGCGCCTGCCTGGGTTACCGAGAAGCTGCAAAGCGTCGAGATCACCTGCAACTCCGAATCCGCAAGCGCTTTCCAGCTTCGCTTCAATGCCGATCGAGCGCTCGGCCTCAGCGAGGATTTCGCACTGCTGGGCGGCGGTCTGCTCCAGCCCTGGAACCGGGTGCTGGTCGGCGTCCGTCTGGACGGCGGCTTCAAGATTCTGATCGACGGCTTCATCACCCATCAGGAGCTTGCGCACGACAAGCAGTTCTCAGCCTCGACGCTCACCGTCACGGGCGAGGACGTGAGCATCCTCATGGATCGGATCGAGCTGTCGCTCGAATATCCGCAGATGGGGGATTCGATCATCGCGGCGGCGGTGCTGGAGAAATATGCGATGATCGGGATCTTCGCGCATGTGAGTTCGACGCCCGCCGATCTCATCCCGATCGTGCTTCAGCGGACGCCGCAGCAGAACGCCACCGACCGCGCCTACCTGCACAGCCTGGCCGCCCCCTACGGCTACCGTTTCTACGTGAGGCCGGGGCCGGAGCCGCTCACCAACATCGCTTATTGGGGGCCTCCGCTCAACAGCGGCGGAGTTGCGTCGGCGCTGTCGATCGACCTCGGCCCTTCCACCAACGTCGAGAAGATCAGCTTCCAACTCGATTCCCTCGCACCGGTGCAGCTCTACGGAATGGTCCAGGACACGATCACCGAACTGGACCTGCCGCTTGCGACCTTCGAGACCACGCGTTCGCCGGCGCTTGCGACCAATCCCGCGTTCAACCCGATCGGGCTCCTCCAGCGCCGCAACCTCTTCACCGATCCCCGCTACGGATATGCCCAGGCTTTCGTCGATGCGCAGGCGCAGACCGACGTCTCGACCGATCAGGTGGTCACCGCCCGGGGCGAGCTCGACACGCTGCGCTACGGCGCGGTGCTCGATGCGCCGGGGCTGGTCGACGTCCGCGGGGCGGGGCGAAGCTATGACGGGCGCTACCGCGTCTCCACCGTCACGCATTCGCTCTCCCGCGGCAGCTACAAGCAGGCCTTCACGCTCGCTCGCGAAGGCACCGGAAGCACGATCTCGAGGGTTGCGGCATGAGCTCGACCGCGAGGATCCACACCGCTCCCGCGCGGCAGTTCGTCGGCAAGTATCGCGGCAAGGTGATCGACAATCTCGATGAGCTTTTCCAGGGCCGGATCAAGGCCTTCGTGCCGGCCGTGCCCGGGTCGCTGGAAAACTGGGCGCTCCCCTGCACGCCCTATGCGGGCAGGAACGTCGGCTTCTACGCCATCCCTCCGATCGGCGCGAACGTCTGGATTGAGTTCGAAGGCGGAGACCCGAACTATCCGATCTGGGCCGGCTGCTTCTGGGGTCCGCTCGACATCCTTCACGTGCCGGAGCCGCCGCTTCCCGAAGTGAAGGTGTTCAAGACCGAGAACATCACGATGGTGCTGAACGATCTGCCGGAGATCGGCGGCTTCAGTCTCAAATGCATGCCGACCGCCGTTGCGATCCCGCTGACGATGACGTTCGATTCGACCGGGATCACCATCCTCTGCCCGGAATCGACGATCAAGATGACGCCGGGAAGCATCACGCTCTCCATTCCGGAGGCGGAGCTCAACATGGTGCCCGCGAACATCACCGCGACCGTGCCCGAATCCCTGATCAGCATCGCGCCCGCTGCGATCACCATGACTGTGCCGGAATCGGTGGTCAGCATGACCGGGGAAAGCATCGAGATTGCCTGCCCGACCTCCTCGATCTCGCTCGTGCCGGAAGCGATGGCGATCACCGCGGACGCGCTGGCCGTGGTGGCGGAGGCGAACATCACCGGCGCGATCGCGGTGGAGGGGGCGATCGACGTGGTCGGTGCGGTCGCCATCGAGGGCGCGGTGGATATCGTCGGCGGCCTCGCCATCGAGGGCGGCGGAACGATCGACGGCGCGCCGATCCTGTGAACGGCCACGCCGCCTTTCCCTATTCGATCGGCGCCAACGGCCAGACCGCCCGTGTATCGACCCCGGATTATGTCGAGCAGCTGCTGGAGCAGATCGTCTTCGTCGAGCCTGGAGAACGCGTCAATCGCCCCGATTTCGGCTGCTCGCTTCGCAGTCTTACCTTCACGAACGGGAAGGGTGAGATCACCACTGCGGTGGAGGCGCTGGTGCAAAGCGCGCTTCGGCAATGGGTGGATCCGTCGATCCACGTCCGGAGCGTCGACGTCCATTCGAGCGACGGCACGGTGCGCGTGACGATCAGCTACATGGATGCAAGGTCGCAGCAGGCGCACAAGGCGAGGCTGGTCTGGTGACGGAGGCCGCACGCCTCCTCGCGCCCGCCGATGCCGAAGCCGAAGACCTGCATTATCTTGCGAAGGATTATTCCAGTTTTCGCCGGCTGATGCTGGACCATCTGGCAGTGAAGCTGGGCCGCGACCTCGCCGAGGACGTGCCGAGCCAGGATCTCGCGATGGTGGAGGCGCTGGCCTACGCCGCCGATCAGCTCAGCTACTATCAGGACGCGGTTGCGACCGAGGCCTATCTGGCGACTGCCCGTCGGCGCGTCTCCGTGGCCCGGCACGCGCGGCTGCTCGGCTACCGGCTTGGCGAGGGGTGCAACGCGCGGGTGTGGGTGCAGCTTCATACGGCGGCCGAGAGGGTTCGGGTGCCGCGCGGGACGGCGGTGGCGACCGGCGCAACGGTGGAAGAGGGGACCCCCGGCCATTGTCACACGGGCGATCACGACGACCTGTTCGAGACCATGCATGCGGCGATGCTGACCCGTGGCCACAACCGGATCCGGCTGGCGCAGCACAGGCTTCAGGCAGGCGACCTGTCGGCCGAGCTCGAAGGGGTGCTGCCGCGATTGGCGGTGGGCATGGTGCTGATCCTGCGGCACGAGCAGGAGGCATGGTGTCATCCGGTTAGGCTGACGCGGGTGGAACAGGGGGCTCGCTCCACCCGCGTTTCGTGGCACGAAGGCGATGAAGTCCCCGCAGGTGCGCCTTCGTCCGGTCCCTGGGCAGCGCTCGGCAACATCGTGCTCGCCGACCAGGGCCGCACGGTCGAGCAGTTCGTCCCCGACGGAGCGGTGCCGGGCGGCAATGTCTCCATCCAAGGCGCGCAACTCGCTTATGCGGCGCCCTACCGCCACGAACAGGCGATCCGCTGCTCGGCGGCGGCAGCGCTTGTGCAGCGCCCGGATGAGGCCGAACCCGCCGTCGAACTGCATGAGACGCTCGATCCGCCGCTCGGGAGACATGCTCGCACGCGCTTGCCGTGGCTCGGGGCTCGAGACCTCATCCACGCCGGTCCCGAGGACCGGCGCTTCGCGGTCGAGCACGAGCATGGCGGCCGGATCCGGCTGCGCTTCGGCGACGGCGTCAATGGCCGCCGTCCAGGCTCCGACTGGCGCTACCGGCTGCGGTACCGGATCGGCGGAGGCGCGCGGGGCAATGTCGGCCCGGGCACGGTCGTCCGAATGGCGAACCCCAACGAGCGCATCATCGCCGTCCGCAATCCGATGGCAGCCGCCGGAGGTGCGGATCCGGAGACGATCGAGCACGCCCGGGCGGCGGCCGTGGTGGGAAGCGGGGAGGGCTGCCGCTGCGTTACCGAAGCAGACTATGCCGCTGCTGCTCTCCGGGTGCCGGGGGTCGGAGCCGCTTTCGCCCGGCGGGGAAGGGACGGGGAGATGGACGGCGTCACGATATTCGTGGCGCGGCAGGACGGGCGGCCGGTGCGGCACGGCTTCGTGGAGCGAGTGCAGGCGCATCTGGCCCCGCTCCGTCTGATCGGGGACGAGCTGGAGGTCCGCGGGGCCTCCTACGTGGCCCCCGACATCGAGATGGAGCTTCATATTCCGGACACGCACCTTCGCCGGCGGGTCGCGGATGCGGTGCGGGCAAGCCTCGCCCGGGATATCCGGCTGGGTCTTGGCGAACGCCTGGTGCCGGCGCGCCTGATCGAGACGGCTCAGTCCGTACCCGGCGTCGCACAAGCGCGCCTCATCCGGTTCGGCGGGACGACCGAACCCGCGCAGCATGAAATCGTCAGGATCGACCCCGACCGGGTGACGCTCGTCCACCGGGCCGACGGGTGAGACGGGGACGCGGCCCCGCTGCCCTGGCCTATCGGGCGGGGACCTATCGCAGCTTCCTGTCGGGGATGATCCGCTCGGTGAGGCGCGACCCGCGGCTTCAGGGGTTCAACGCCGAGGCCCCGGGGGATTTCACGACCGCGCTGATGGGTGCGTGGGCGCGCGTCTGCGACATCCTCACTTTCTATCAGGAGCGGATCGCCAACGAAGGATATCTGGGGACGGCCGAAGAGCCCCTGTCGGTGCTGCATCTGGCCGGTGCGGTGGGCGCGCGCAGGCGCCCCGCCACTTCGGCGCGGACTCATCTGGCCTTTCAGCTGATGGGCGCGGCCGGGAGGCCCGATCGGCTGATGATCGATCGCTCGAACCCGATCGCGGTGCAGAACGCGCCCGAGCCTGGCGCGCCTCCCGTGATCTTCGAATGCAGCGATGAGGTGGAGCTGCGGTCGGCCTGGAACGCCATTCCCGCGGCGGTTGCTTCGAGGCCGCACAAGCCGCTTCTGTGGCCCGGCTGCCGAAGCCTGCTCCTGTCCGGGACGGACACCGGCGCGAAGGCGGGTGCCGGCCTGCTGCTCCGCGCGGCGGGCGGTTCCAGCTGGTTCGTCGTCATAGACGCGGTGCAGATCGATCGAAGGCGGGGCTGCACCCTCGTCACCTGGCGCGACGGAATTCCCTCCTCCCCGGGGCAATGGCCTCGGCCGGTGGAAGGAGCCACGCTTTTCACGCGCTCGGCCGGTCTGTTCGGGCGCAGCGCGGCGGCCTGGAGCGACGTCCCGGCGGCGACGAAAGAAGCGCTCGGCGTTCGCGCCGGCGGGATCCTTCGTCTCAAGTCGCGGGCAGATTGGCGGAGCGCGGCCGCGGCCGCTCCGCCCGGCAAAGTGCGGGTCCTTCTGCCCGGCGAAGGCGTTCTCCTCGCCGGGACCGACAGGGGGTTGTTCGGCTCCTCCGACGGAGGGGATTGGAGCGCCCTTCCGCTGCCGCCGGGCCGGCACGACGTCCATTCGCTGCTGCGGGGCGAAGACGGCAGGCTCTATGCCGGGACCGGCAGCGGATCGGTGCTCGCCTCCGCCGACGGCGGCGATAGCTGGACTGCGCTGCCGCAGGGGGTCCGGCTGCCCCGCACCCCCCCGCCCGGCCGCCATCTGCTCGAATCCCTCCACCTCATCCGGAAGCACCCCGTGTGGCTCGGTCAATGGCCGCTGACGACGCCGATCAGGGCGCTCGTCCTTGCCGCGGGCGGCGACGACGGATCGCCCTGCCTTTACGCCGGGACCGACAAGGGCGTCTTCGTGATGCCCTCGAACGGGCTCTGGTGGCGCCCGTTCAACGGCGGCGACTTCCCCGGCGAGAGCGAGGAAAGCGGCACCGCCGCGGTAACCGTCACGTCCATGGTCGAGCTCGACGGCCGCCTCGCCGCGGTGACCGACCAGGGGCTGTTCGCAACGGGGCTGAACAGCTCCGACTGGAAGCGGCTGCATCCGCCCCTGCCGCTTGGTGCGGCCGTCACCTGCGCGGCCCGCGACCGGGAGGGCAGCCGGATCTTCCTCGGAACCACTGCAGGTGTGTTCGTCGGCTCGGACGGAATGCGGCGCTGGGAGCCGTTCCGCTCCGCCGCGGGACCGCCCGTCGCGCCGGTAAGCTCGATCGCGGCCTTCGGGGACGTCATCGCCGCGGCCACTCCGGCCGGCGTGCATGTCAGCCCCGCCGGCGCTCCGGACTGGCGGCTTGCGGACCTGCAGGACCTCCTCCTGTTCGAGACCGGCGCCCACCTCATCGATCCGGCCGCCGCCGATCCGGTGGGGCAGGAGCTTCGGGAGCGGTTCCTGCGCTTCGGGATCGATCTCGACGAGCGGCTTCGGGCGGAGTTGCTGCCGGAGTCCGGACCCGGCCCGGTCTGGGAGGTGCGCGAGCTGTCGAGCGGCGGGGCGGGGCGGGTGTTCCGGCTGCGCCCCGGCGCGACCCTCGAGGTCAGCCAGCTGGTATGGGCCGCCGCCGGACCGCCGGCATCGCTGTGGGCAAGCCGGGAGGCGCTGTTCGGCGTCTTCCCGCCCGGCCCGGTGCTCAACACCGAATGGCCCGATTTCACCAATTCCGGCTCGGAGCTCGTCCTCGATCGCACGCTCGACCGCATCGCGCCGGGCAGCGCGCTGGTCGTGCAGCCGAACGGGGACAGGACCAGCGCCGATCCTCCCGTCTACCGGCTCAGCGACGGCGACATCCTGCTTCGAAGAGGGTTCGGAAAGCAGGCCACCGTCACCCGGCTGGTCGTGGATCCGGAGCCGCGGCTCCCGTCCTTCGATCCGCGCACGGCCGTCGTCCATGCGGGCGAGTGCCCGGCGGCGGCGTTCACCGGCAACGCGATCGATTTTTCGCCGGTGGCAGGCGCCGCGCTCCGCCTGTCCGGAAGCCATGGCGGCCTCTTGCCGGGACGATGGCTGCAGGTGTCGGGCCCTCGCGCCGCCGCTGTGATCCTCGAGCCTCGGGACGGTTCCGGGGCCGCGGGCGTGGTCGGGCATGCTCCCGGCGCAGCGCCTTTCCTCGACCAGAACCTGCTTCCCCCCGGCCTCAAGGAGGCACTGGCGAACGGCGGCCCTCCGCTCTCGCCCGACTGGACGGTGACGGTGGTCGAGCCCGGCGCGGCCTGGCTGGTCCGCGACCGCGATCAGGCCTGGCAGATCGATCGCATGTCGGACGAGGCCGCCGCGCCGGTGCGCGTGACCGCGGTTCCGATCTGGGAGGTCGTCGCCTGCCCGGCGCCCGGCGGCGCCCGGCACTGGATCTTTGCCGCGGGGGACGCCCGCCGCCGCGTGGCGGCCGATGATGCCGCCATCGTCACGGATCCGCTCGGCCCGGGCGCCGCCGCCAGGGTCCGGATCCTCTGGCAGGCGGCCCGCTCGGACCAGAAACCGGTGACCGAGGTCGCCCGGATCGCCAACGTCGCCGAGGAAGCGGGCACCACGGCCGTCACGTTCGACGCTCCGCTCACCGCCCTTTACGACTCCGCCGCCTGCCGCGTCTGCGCGAACCTCGCGCTTGCGACCCACGGTCAGAGCGTTGTCGGCGAGGTGCTGGGGAGCGGCTCGAGCGCGCGCGCATCCCAGCATTTCCGGCTGAGCCGCGGGCCGCTGACCTACCTCGCCCGCCCCGGCGGCGGCGATGCGGAACCGGTCATCGAGGTGGAGGTGGACGGCAGCGCCAACAAGGGGATCCGGTTCGGCTCCGTCGGTGCGCCCGCCGCCGCATCGGGCACGCGCTGGAAGGAAAGGCGGTTTGAAGCCCCCGCCCGCGCCGCGAGGCGAGTCTATGCCCTGTCCGCCGATGAGACCGGCGCCGCGATCCTGAGCTTCGGCGACGGCGCCGGCGGCGCGCGCCTGCCGACCGGCAGCGAGAACGTGACCGCAAGCTACCGCGCCGGAGCGGGCAGCTGCGGCAACGTTCCGGCCGGAAGCCTGATCGCGCTCCGGAAGAACCTCCCCGGCATCCGCGCCGTCACCAACCCCGTTGCCGCAGCCGACGGCTCCGATGCGGAAACGATCGAGGCCCTCAGGGAACGGGCGCCGCGCCGCCTGCGCCGCTTCGATCGCCTCGTCACCGCCGAGGATTACCGCGCTGCTGCGACGGAGACGCCGGGAGTGAAAGCGGCGCTGGTCGAGGTGGTGGAGGCGGCTCCGGGGAGGCGGGTCATCTGCGTCACCTGCGCCGCGAACGCGTCGGCTTCCGCGGAGGAATCGACGTCGATCCGGAGCGCGGTCTTCGATGCGCTCAAGGCGCGGCGGGCAGGGCAGCTGGAGCTTCACGTCCTGCCGGCGGAATGGGCGACGTTCGACGTTCGGCTGGCGATCGAGCCGCTCGCCGGCGCCGACCCGGTCGCGGCCGAAAGGGCGGTGTTCGCGGCCTTGTTCAGGGCGTTCGGAAGCGATCGCGATGCGATCGGGAAGGATGTGCGTCCGGAGGATCTGGTCGAGATTGCCGGGCAGGTGCAGCCGGTCGCCGTCGCCTCGGTCCTCGCGCTCCATCGGCGCGGCGAAGCGGATGGGGGCATGGACCGTCTGGTCGCGAGGCGGGCCCGGCCCGATGTCCGGGGCGGCCGGCTGCACGGGGCCGAGCTGCTCGTGATCGGCGGCATCGAAATCGAAGTGCGGCAGTGACCGGCAAGCCGCTCGTCTACCGCCTGCTCCCGGAACTCTACCGGCGGCGCGACCGGGCCAACGGGCTGCAGCTGGAGGCGCTCACCGCGGCGCTGGAAGAGGCGCGCTCCGTTGTGGAGCGGGATATTGCCGGCCTCTACCGCAACTGGTTCGTCGAGACCTGCGACCCAGCGATGCTGCCGTATCTAGCGGACCTCGTGGGCGCGGGCGATCTTCCGGAAGGCCTCGCGAACCCGCGCGC
>NZ_DASVUE010000298.1:0-4173 GCF_036387215.1 Allosphingosinicella sp.
ACCTCGATCGTGCCACGATGCGTGTCGAGCGCCGCCCGCGCGGCGAGCACCACGGTCGCGGCCGTCGCTCCCACCATCAGCAGCACGAGCCCGCCCGCCAGCCACTTCAGCGCCTGGATGAGCTTGGCGAGCGGCGCCAGCCACTGCGCATTGTCGTCGACGCGGGCCGACGGCGCCACCTCCGCCACCGCGCTCCGGATGACGTCGAGGTTCTGATAGGCCTGCGGCGTCAGGTCGGCGTCGATCATCGCCGGCACCGGAAGGTCCGCGTCCATCCCGCCGGCGCCGAGCCAGGGCTCCAGCAGGCGCGCCATCTCGGCCTCGTCCACCCGCTTCACCGATTTGACGCCGGTGATCTTCTCGAGCTCGGAAATGGTGATCCGCGCCTGTGCTTCACGGAAATCGGGGTTCGCCTCGACGATCTGGACGGTGATGCGGTTGCCGATATCGGCATCGAGGCTCTTCGCCGCATTGCCGAGCCCAAGGCCGGCCGCGGCGGCGAGCACCGTCAGGAACATCATGATCGCGATCACCCAGGGCATCGGCCCCGTCAGCCGCCCCTCGGGCAGCAGGCCGCGGTCGGCGGCGCCGAACTTGCGCGGGCGAGCCTTCACGCGGCGGGGCTCCGGGGCGGATTGCGGAGCGCGCCGGTGGGGTCCGCGATCTGCCCGCGGTCGAGGCGGAGCATCTCGGCCCGGGTGATGCGCGAGATGAGGTGGATGTCGTGGGTCGCCACCACGACCGTGGTGCCGAGCCGGTTCAGGCTGTCGAACAGGTGCAGCAGGCGCTTGGCCATTTCCGGATCGACGTTGCCGGTCGGCTCGTCGGCGACCAGCAGCTCGGGCCGCGCGATCACCGCCCGGGCAATCGCGACGCGCTGCTGCTCTCCGCCCGAAAGCGTCGCCGGACGGGCGCTCGAGCGGTGGCCGAGCCCCACCCAGTTCATCATCTCCCGGACCGGCGTCTCGAGATCCTTCTCCTCGACGCCTGCAACCCGCAGCGGCAGAGCGACATTGTCGAAGGCGGACAGGTGCCGGACGAGGCGGAAATCCTGAAAGACGACGCCGATCCGCCGCCGGAAGCCGGGCAGGCGCTTCCGGGGCATCGTCACGATGTCCTCACCGAACAGGCGGATGAGCCCGCGGCTCGGGCGCTGGGCAAGGTAGAGCAGCTTCAGAAGCGAGGTCTTGCCCGCGCCCGAAGGTCCGGTGAGGAAGTAGAATCCCCCCTCCCGCAGCGAGAAGCTGAGGTCCGAAAGCGTCTCGGCGCCGGTGCCGTAACGAAGGCCCACATTCTCGAACTGGACGATACTGCTTGGGCTCAGACCCGCCTCCGCGACTTCACTGACGCTTTCGCCAAGCAATGGCACGGCCCGCGGCCCCGCGTAAAGCGCGGCTATCGCTTGCATGCGGCGCCGTTGACGTGCTTAGATTCCGCAGCGCACCAGATAGGCGGGCCTGTACCACGCGATGATCCTTACCTGTCCCCTCTGCGACACCCGCTATGTGGTTCCTGACAGCGCCGTCGGCCCAAGCGGGCGGCAAGTTCGCTGCGCCAATTGCAAGAACAGCTGGTTCCAGGAGCCGGCGAAGAAATCCGCGCCCGCTGCGGCGGCGGAAGCCCCCGCGCCCGCGCCGAAGGCCGCAGCGCCCGCACCGCAGGCCCGGAAGCGCGCTCCGCAGGCAGCGCCGCCGGCACCGCCCCCGCCGGAACCGGTCGAAGAAGAGGCCGCTCCCCCTCCCCCGCTCCGGTCCGCAGCGTCCATGCTGGGCCCGAAGGCGGACGAGATTCCGGAGGATTACGACGCCTTTGCGCCCGATCCGCCGTTCCGCGGCCGCCGCAATCCGGCAAGGCTGTGGACCATGCTCGCCATCGCCGCCGCCGTGCTGATGCTGGGCGCGGTGGCCGCGATCTCCTATTTCGGTGTCCCCGTGTTCGGCGGCGCCAATGCCGCGTCAAAAGCGCTTGTGATCCAGTCGACCCGCAAGCCGGACCGGACCACCCTCGAAAGCGGCAATGAACTGCTGACCGTCTATGGCCGGGTCGTGAACAAGACCGATGCGCCGCAGCGCGTGCCGCCGATCAAGGCGGAGCTGATCGATCCGCAGCGCCGCGTCGTCTACAGCTGGGAGATCTCGGCACCGGTTGCCGAGCTCCCGCCACGCGGCAAGACGAATTTCAACAGTGCGGTGATGGATGTGCCGCGCGGCGCAAAGCGCCTCCGCCTCGACTTCTCCAAGCCCGCTTTCTGATCGGCTCCCAAACGCCTCAAAAGCGGCGTTGCGCGGGTTGGAGGGCTTTGCTAGGGGCACCGCCTTGCCAGCGCCGGATCATCATCCGGCGACATCAAATGTGCGGTCGTGGCGGAACTGGTAGACGCGCAACGTTGAGGTCGTTGTGGCCGAAAGGCCGTGGAAGTTCGAGTCTTCTCGACCGCACCATTTGATCCGCGCCCCGGAAAGGCGCAGCAGGCGGGGATGACCGCCGCTCCCCAGACAGAAGTTACGACCTGCTCGAGCCAGCTCGGGCTCTGGACCGTCTACGGCGAGGGAGCGGAGGCGACTGGCCGGGCCGTGCGGGAGAGCGCCGGCGGGCGAGGGATTGTGAGCCCGGCCAACAGGCCCTAGTCTCCGGCCCGCAATGGCCGACAGCGCTTCCTCCCCGATCAAGCGGACCTTCGTCACCCTGTTCAAGATCGGCCTCTACGGCACCTTCGTAGGGCTGATCGCGCTCGTGGTCGCGGTCGGCGTGGCGATGAGCTCGCTGCCCAATTATCAGGAGCTCGTCCGCCGCGACGATCTCGGCCAGATGATCCGGGTCCGCTCCGCCGACGGCACCGTCCTCGTCTCGCTGGGTCCGAGTTTCGGCGAATGGCTCCCCTACAGCCAGATCCCGCCGGTGATGCGCAATGCCATGATCGCGGTCGAAGACCGGCGCTTCCGCTCGCACCTCGGCGTCGATCCGATCGGCATCGCCCGCGGCGTCTACGTCGGCATCGCTCGTGGCGGCAGGGTCCGCGGTGTATCGACCATCGCGCAGCAGCTGGCTCGAAACATCTTCCTCACCAACAAGCGCACCTATGCCCGCAAATTGCGCGAGGGCATCCTGGCGCTCGCGATCGAGCAGCGCTTCACCAAGGACCAGGTGCTCGAACTCTATCTGAACCGCGTCTATTTCGGCGGCGGCGCCTACGGCATCGACGCGGCATCCCGTCGCTTCTTCGGCCACAGCGCCCAGGATCTGTCGCTGTCCGAAGCCGCGATCATCGCCGGCCTCGTCAAGGCGCCGTCAAACTATTCGCCGACCGCCGATGCGGAGGCGGCGAAGAGCCGCGCCGCAGTGGTGCTCAGGCTGATGCAGGACCAGGGCTATATCACCGCGGTCGAAGCGGCGAGCGCCGAGCCGGCCGACGTGAAGCTGGTGCCGACGCCGAAGCAGAACAGCGTCCGCTATTTCACAGACTGGGTGCTGCCGCAGCTCGACACCCTGATCGACGAGACCGTTGAGCCGATCGACGTCTGGACGACGCTCGACGTCAACATGCAGCGGGCGGCGGATCAGGCGATCAACGCCAACACCCCCGGCGGCGCGCAGGGCGCCTTGGTCTCCCTCGACCGTGACGGCGCCGTCCGGGCAATGGTGGGCGGCCGCGACTATGTGAGCTCCATCTACAACCGGGCGACTCAGGCGACGCGCCAGCCGGGATCGGCCTTCAAGCTGTTCGTCTATCTTTCCGCGATCGAAGCCGGCCACCGTCCCGACGACACCGTCGTGGACGAGCCCGTCAACATCAACGGCTGGCGGCCGAGGAACAACGACCGCGTCTATCGCGGGCCGATCACCATCCGCCAGGCCTTCGCAGGCTCGATCAACACCATTTCCGCAAAGCTCGGGCAGGAGGTCGGCTTCCGGACGGTCGCCGATATGGCTCAGCGCTTCGGGATCACCACCGAGGTCAATACCCATCCCTCGATGGTGCTCGGCACCTCCGACGTGCGGCTGATCGACATGACCCGCGCCTTCGCGAGCGTTGCGAGCAAGGGCATTGCCGTCGTCCCCTATGGCATCCGCAAGGTGACGACGGCCAAGGGCGAACTCATCTACCAGCAGCAGACGGGCGAGGCGCGGACCCTGGTCGCGCCCTGGGTGGCGGCGCAGATGACGGACCTTCTC
>NZ_DASVUE010000299.1:0-4888 GCF_036387215.1 Allosphingosinicella sp.
GAGGCGGTCGATCCGGTCGTGCTCGGCAAGGCGCGCGGCATCCAGACGCTTCGCGGCGACCAGGACGGAAGCGAGGTGCTTCCGGTCCTCCTCCACGGCGATGCGGCCTTTGCGGGCCAAGGGATCGTTGCGGAATGTTTCGGCTTCTCAGGGCTGCCCGGCTACGCGACCGGGGGCACGATCCACTTCGTGATCAACAACCAGGTGGGCTTCACCACCTCGCCGGCCTTCGCGCGCTCGTCGCCTTATCCGTCGGACATCGCCAAGTCGGTCCAGGCGCCGATACTTCACGTCAACGGCGACGACCCGGAGGCGGTCACCTTCGCCTGCAAGCTTGCGATCGAATATCGCCAGATCTTCAAGCGCGACATCGTCATCGACATGTGGTGCTATCGCCGCTTCGGCCACAATGAAGGCGACGAGCCGAGCTTCACCCAGCCGCTCATGTATTCGGAGATCCGGAAGCACTCGCCCATCTCCGACATCTATGCCGCGCGGCTCGCACGCGAGGGCGTGATCGACGCCGACTGGGTGGAAGGCGTGGTGACGCAGTTCACCAGCCTGCTCGAAGGCGAGTTCGAGGCGGCCAAGTCCTACATCCCGAACAAGGCGGACTGGTTCGAGGGGCGGTGGGCCGGCCTCGGCAAGCCCGACACGCCGGAGACCGGCCGGCGCAACGCCTCGACCGGCGTTGACGAGGCTCTGCTCCGCGACGTCGGCCGCACCCTCACGACGATCCCCGAGGGGCTGGAGATCCACAAGACGCTCGCCCGCATCATCGATGCCAAAAGGCAGATGTTCGAGAGCGGCCAGGGCTTCGACTGGGCGACCGGCGAAGCGCTCGCCTTCGGCACGCTCCTCAAGGAAGGCTGCAACGTCCGCCTCTCCGGCCAAGACAGCGGCCGCGGCACGTTCAGCCATCGCCACGCCGTGTGGGTGGCGCAGGACGATGCCACCAAATACATTCCGCTGACCCATGTCGGCGGCGCCCGCTTCGAGGTGCGCGACAGCCCGCTTTCCGAGTTCGGAGTGCTCGGCTTCGAATATGGCTATTCGATCGCCGATCCGCGCACTCTGGTGCTTTGGGAGGCGCAGTTCGGCGATTTCGCCAACGGGGCGCAGACGATCATCGATCAGTTCATATCGTCGGGCGAGGCCAAGTGGCTGCGCGCCAACGGCCTCGTGATGCTGCTCCCACACGGTTATGAAGGCCAGGGGCCGGAGCATAGCTCCGCGCGCCCGGAGCGCTATCTGCAGCTCTGTGCCGAGGACAATATGCAGGTCGCGAACTGCACGACGCCGGCGAATTACTTCCACATCCTCCGCCGCCAGATGCTTCGCGATTTCCGCAAGCCGCTGATCATCATGACGCCGAAGTCGCTGCTCCGGCACAAGCTGGCCGTTTCCAGCCTCGCCGACTTCACCGGCGAGAGCCACTTCATGCGGATCCTTTCCGATCTTAACGCACCGCGCGACGAGGATGTGAAACGGCTTGTGCTCTGCTCGGGCAAGGTTGCCTACGATCTGATGGAGGCGCGCGACCAGGCGGGCGACCGGAACACCGCAATCGTCCGCATCGAGCAGCTCTATCCCTTCCCCTCCGAGCCGCTGGTGGCGCGCCTCCGGCGCATGGCGAACCTCGAAGAGGTGGTCTGGGCGCAGGAAGAGCCGAAAAACCAGGGCTATTGGAGCTTTGCCGAACCCTATGTCGAGCAATGCCTGGCGGAGGCGGGCGTGCGGCCGCAGCGCCCGGTCTATGCGGGCCGCGCAGCCTCGGCTTCGCCCGCCACGGGCCTTGCGAAGCGCCACGCCGAGGAGCAGGCGGCATTGATCGCGGCGGCGCTTGGCCATAGCAGGCAGTCCGAACCGCAGCGCAAGGCGGGATAGAAGGGGAAATATGGCAACCGACGTTCTCGTCCCGACGCTCGGGGAATCGATCACCGAAGCGACGCTCGGCCAGTGGCTGAAGCAGCCAGGCGATCCCGTGAAGGCGGACGAGCCGATCGCCAGCCTCGAAACTGACAAGGTCGCCGTCGAAGTGCCCTCGCCGGTCGCCGGCACGATGGGCGAGCATGTGGTTGCCGAAGGCGACACGGTTGCCGTCGGTGCGCTGATCGCCCGCATCGAAGCGGGCGCCGGCGCCCCTGCCCAAGCGGAAGCGCCGCAGCCGGCACCGCTCGCCAGCCCCGTCAACCCCGCTGGCGCAGGAGAGACCCCGGCGCTGAAGGAAGATCCGCACGCGCCGCATGCGGATGAAGGCGGCGAGGACGGCGGCAGCCTCACCCTCTCCCCGGCGGTGCGCCGCGTGGTGCTGGAGCACGGCCTCGATCCTTCGAAGATCAAGGGCACCGGCAAGGACGGCCGCCTCACCAAGGACGACGTGCTCGCCGCTGCCAAGGCCGAGAAGCCGCAGGCAGCGCCTGCTCCACAGGCCGCCGCCGCTCCGTCTCCCGCACCAGCACCTGCTGCGGCCGGCGAGCGGCGCGAGGAGCGGGTGCGGATGACGCGCCTCCGCCAGACGATCGCCCGCCGCCTCAAGGAAGCGCAGAATACCGCGGCGCTGCTCACGACGTTCAACGACGTCGACATGACCGAGGTGATCGCCGCCAGGGGCAAGTATAAGGATCTGTTCGAGAAGAAGCACGGCATCCGCCTCGGCTTCATGGGCTTCTTCGTGAAGGCGGCGGCGCTCGCCGCGCGCGACATTCCCGCAGTCAACGCCTACATCGAGGGCGACGAGATCGTGTACCACGATTATCTGGACGTCTCGGTGGCCGTGTCCGCGCCGAACGGCCTCGTCGTCCCGGTCATCCGCAATGCCGATAGGCTCTCTTTCGCGGAGATCGAGAAGACGATCGCCGACTTCGGCAAGCGCGCCAAGGACGGCACCCTC
Source organism: Allosphingosinicella sp. (assembly GCF_036387215.1). GTDB lineage: Bacteria > Pseudomonadota > Alphaproteobacteria > Sphingomonadales > Sphingomonadaceae > Allosphingosinicella. The sequence goes on from NZ_DASVUE010000299.1 coordinate 2,894, forward strand.
AAGATGGAGGAGATGCAGGGCGGCACCTTCACCATCTCCAACGGCGGCGTGTTCGGCTCGCTCCTTTCGACCCCGATCATCAACCCGCCGCAATCGGCGGTGCTCGGAATGCACCGGATCGAGGAGCGGCCGGTGGTGCGGAACGGCCAGATCGTAGCGCGTCCTATGATGTACCTCGCCCTCTCCTACGATCACCGGCTGGTGGACGGCCGCGAGGCCGTGACCTTCCTCGTCCGGATGAAGGAAGCGATCGAGGATCCGACGCGCCTGCTGATCGATCTCTAGGATAAAGAACAATGGCAGAGACTGAATTCGACGTGATCGTGATCGGCGCAGGCCCCGGCGGCTATGTGGCCGCTATCCGCGCCGCGCAGCTGGGGCTGAAGACGGCCTGCGTCGAGAGCCGCGAGACACTGGGCGGCACCTGCCTCAACGTCGGCTGCATTCCGTCCAAGGCCTTGCTTCACGCTTCCGAACTGTTTGAGGAAGCGAACCACGGAACGCTCGCAAAGTGGGGCGTGAAGGTGGGGAACGTCGAGCTCGACCTCGAGACGATGCACGGCGGCCGACGCGAGGCCGTGAAGGGGCTCACCGGCGGCATCGAATTCCTGTTCCGCAAGAACAAGGTGACCTGGCTGAAGGGCCTCGGCCGCTTCACCTCGCCGAACAGCATCGACGTCGCCGGCACCGAATATCGGGCGAAGAACATTGTCATCGCCACCGGCTCCTCGGTGACGCCGCTCCCCGGCGTCGAGATCGATCAGGAGCGGATTGTAGACTCGACCGGGGCGCTGGAGCTTCCGAAGGTGCCGAACCACCTCGTCGTCATCGGCGGCGGCGTGATCGGGCTCGAGCTCGGCTCGGTCTGGCGGCGTCTCGGCGCGAAGGTGACGGTCGTCGAATATCTCGACCAGATCCTGCCCGGAATGGACGGCGAGGTCCGCAAGGAAGCGGCGAAGATCTTCAAGAAGCAGGGCTTCGAGCTTCGCACCTCCACGAAGGTGACGAAGGCGGAGCGGAGCGGCGAAGGCGTCACCCTCACCGTCGAACCGGCCAAGGGCGGCGCTGCGGAGACGATCGAAGCGGACGTGGTGCTTGTGGCGATCGGCCGCCGGCCGAACACCGAAGGGCTCGGCCTCGAAGCCGCGGGCGTTAAGCTCAACAATCGCGGTCAGATCGAGGTCGATCACGATTTCTGCACCGGCGTCCCCGGCGTCTACGCGATCGGCGACGTCACCCCCGGGCCGATGCTCGCGCACAAGGCCGAGGACGAGGGCGTGGCGGTGGCCGACATCCTTGCCGGCCATGTCGGCATCATCAACCACGATGTGATCCCGAGCGTCGTCTACACCTATCCGGAGATCGCCGCGGTCGGACGTACCGAGGAGGATCTCCGCGCCGAGGGCGTCGACATCAAGGTCGGCAAGTTCCCAATGTTGGGCAACAGCCGCGCCAAGACCAATCGCGATGCCGAGGGCTTCGTGAAGGTGATCGCAGACGCCCGATCGGACCGGGTGCTTGGAGTGCATATCATCGCGTCGGTCGCTGGGACCATGATCGCTCAGGCCGCGCAGGCGATGGAGTTCGGCGCCACCTCCGAAGACATCGCCTACACCTGCCACGCCCACCCGACGCATTCCGAAGCGATGAAGGAAGCGGCGATGGCGGTGACGGGGCTGCCGATCCACATCTGATCCGCCGGAGGGAGGGGCGCATGAAGCTTCGGCAAAGCCTCCGGCGCTATCACATCTGGCTCGGCTGGATCGTCGGCCTGCCGTTCCTCGCCTGGACCTTGAGCGGCCTCGTCATGGTCGCGAGGCCCATCGAGGAGGTGCGGGGCGAAGGTCTGATCGGCGAGGCGCCGGCGCTTCCGTTCGGAACCCGGCCCGTGCCGCCGCAGATCGGGCCGCGGCCGGTCACTTCACTGAAGCTGGAGCAGAGGCGGGAGGGGCCGCGCTGGGTGATCGGCTATTCGGACGGCGGCTCGCGCCTCGC
>NZ_DASVUE010000300.1:0-6726 GCF_036387215.1 Allosphingosinicella sp.
GGACCTTGTTCTTCAGCCACAGGTCCGGCGCCTTGTAGGCGAGCAGCAAGGTGCCGGCGACCACGCCGTAGCGCTTCAGCGGCGTCCAGCTCTCCAGCCAGCCGAGGCCGTAGACGCCGATGATGACGATCGCGCCGCACACGATCGGCAGCACCAGCCGGGCGAAGATTATGACGAAGGCATAATCCTTGGAACGGATGCCCGCCTGCAGCAGCTTCTTCTGCGCCTTGATGACCTGCGTGTCCTGCAGCACCTTCAGCGAGGAGAGGATGCCGCGGACCTTGTCGGCCACCTCGTTCTGGTTGGTGATGCTCTTGCGGCGCTTGGAGGTGGAGGCGACGATGCCGGCCTTCAGCTGCTCGCGCCGCTCGTTGAGCGCCTTGACGCGCTTCGCCATTGGATCACGGACGGTGGTGGCGGCATAGATCGCCACCATGACGGCGAAGGTGGCGATGGCGGCGAGGAAGGTCGCCACCATCACGACATCGATCCCCAGGATGGTCGGGCCGCTTGCAGGTGCCATGACTTGAACTGCCTCTCCGCTCAGATTTCGAACCGGACCATCTTGGCCATGATCGCCGCGCCGATGCTCATCCAGACGAGCCCGCCGAGACCTGCGACGATCAGTCGCTCATCCTCGAAGAACCCGCCCATGTACCCGGGGTTGATGAACCACACGAGGCCGAAGACGACGAAGGGAAGCGAGCCGACGATATAGGCGGACGCCTTGGATTCCGACGACATCGCCTTGATCTTGAGCTTCATCTGCGCGCGCTTGCGCAGCACTTCGGCGAGGTTGGCGAGCGTCTCGGCGAGATTGCCGCCGGTCTCGCGCTGGATCGCGAGCGTGATGACGAAGAACTGGAATTCGGGCGTTCCGATTCGGTCCGCGGCTTCCTGAAGCGCAGCCTCCATCGTCCGGCCGATCTTCATCTTGTCGACGACGCTCTGGAACTCGACTGAGATCGGTCCGGCTACTTCGGAGGCCACGACGCCCATCGTCTCCGAGATGGGAAGGCCGGAGCGGAGCCCGCGGACCATCAGCTCGATTGCGTCCGGAAAGCGCGAGTTGAACAGGTTGATGCGCTTGCCGATCAGATAGCTGACGGCGAAGTGCGGGATGGCGACGCCGGCAAACAGCCCGAGCACGATAGCGAGGATGAACGGCATCCCCTTGAACAGGAGCAGCAGCGCAACGAAGGCGCCGACCCCGAGGGATCCGCCAAGATACTTGCTGAGGCTCCAGTTCTTGCCGGTCTGCTCGATCCTGCGGCGGAGAAGCGCAGGGTTCGGGATGAACTGCTGAAGCCTGCTGTCCATCTTCGTTTCGCGCGTAGCGAGAATGCGCTTCATCTGCGCCTGGGCGGCGACTTCGTCCGATTTGCTGTGCCGCTCGCGAAGGCTGTCCAGCCGGCGCGCACGGGCCTTGTCGGGCGAGGGGCCGGCCATTGCGAAATAGATGAGGCCGAGCATGCCGAGCATGCCGCCAACCATCATCATCATCTGCATCATCGACATCAGCAGCCCTTCATTCCACTACGCTTGCCGGCATGCCTCGAGCTGACGCTCAGGCGGCCTGAGCGGCTTCGACCTTCGGCTTCTTGGCCACCAGCGACTTGAACGATCCGAGCTTGCCCAGAAGCGAGGGACTGAGCTGTGCGGCCTCGCTCTTGTCTTCGCTGCCGTCGACGGCGGAGACGGTCATGGTCACGAGCTGGGTCAGCGGCTGCGTGATCTTCGGGTTCTTGCCGGCGCGAGCAATCGGCTGGCCGAGCTTCGCCGCCTGCGCGGCTGCCTTGAGGTCCAGCGGCACGATGATGTCGATCGGCCTTTCGATCGACTTCTCGAAATCCTTGCGGCTGATCTCCTGCACGCCGCCGGTCGCGACTTTGTTGCAGACCACGATCAGGCGCGACTGCGGCGCGTTCGCCTTCAGCCAGGAAAGGATCCGGATCGCGTCGCGGGTGCCGGCGAGGGTGAGCTCGACGACGACGACGCAAACATGAGCATCGTGGACGAGGTGCGGGTGCTGAACCAGCATCGTGCGCGGAAGATCGAGAACGGTGGTCTCGAACGCGGTGCGCATCTCCTCCTGCAGCTGGTAGTAAGCGGAGCCGTCGGTCAGCATCGGCTGGTTGATCGGCGCCTCGGCGGAAAGGACGCAGAGCTTCTCGTTCGCGCGGACCATCGCGCGCTCGATGAACAAGCCGTCGATGCGGCTCGGATTCTCGATCGCGTCGGTAAGTCCGCGGCCCGGCTCGAGATCGAGCCCGAGCGCGCCGGTTCCAAAGTGGATGTCGAGATCGAGCAACGCCGTCGAGCGGCCGGTCTTGTCGCCCATCAGCCACGCGAGCGAAGTCGCGATCGTCGATGCGCCGACGCCGCCGCGGACGCCGATCACGGCGGCCATGACGTGCGGACGGTCGACGGTCGGCTCGTTCACGCGCGGGCCGGAGATCGTCATCTGCGCATTCGCGAAGGCGTCGCGCAGCTGATCGGCCGTAAACGGCTTCAGGAGATAATCCTGGATGCCGCTCGCGAGCAGGTCGCGGTAGAGGCGGACGTCGTTCACCTGGCCGGCGGCAATCACCACCGTCCCGGGCTCGCAGACCTCGGCCAGAGCATTGATGTCGTTCAGCGGATCGCCGGATTCGGAAAGGTCGACGAACAGGATGTTCGGGCTTGCCGAGACGGAGAGCGACTGGACCGCGTTGCGCAGCCCGCCGCGGTTCACCTTCTCCGGTGCCCAGCCATGTTCGACTGCAACCGGCCGCAGGATCTCGGCCGTCGCCTCGTCACACACGAAGGCCGTGAACGGATCGCGCAGAGCGGCTCCCCGCGCAGCATGGAAGGGCGCGTTCATTAATTGCCACCTTTCGATGAGACAGCTTCAAGCTTGCCGCCGGCGCCCGAAGGAGGAGCCGTGCGGTAGGACTTGATCGCCTTCGTGGATGCAGTCATGTCGCCGCGGTTGCTGCCGGTCTGGCCGAGCACGAGATCGTTGGGGTCCGCGATCATTGCAGCAAGGTTCGAATTCGTGGCGCAGCCATAATTAGTCGAGGTCGTGATCCGATCGCCGACCGTTCCCCTCTCGCCCCAATTGGGGCAGCCGGGCACATACGCCTCGGAGCGGGTGACGATCACGCGCACCGAACCTGGCTGCACTGCGCCGGTAGTGACGGGAGCGCCGCGGCTCAGCAGCATGCCGAATTCGGACGCGACTTCCGCCACGTCCTGCCGCGCACGCGCATCCTGGTAGGCGCCGGTGTCGACGAAGATCCGGTCGCCATATTTGACGCCGATCGACCCGAACCATTCGGAGAGCCGGTAAAGCTCGTTCTCGCGTACGCCGCCGCCGCCTGCGCCGAGATCGATCACGTAATCGGTCCGCTGCACGACCGGCTGGTTGACCGAGTAGAGGCTCGGGTTGCGCTGCGCAGCAGCCGGACCCGAGGCCGCCAACGTCATGGCCAGGGCAAATGCGGTCGCGGTGATTTTCAACTGTGCCATGGTGAGGCTTTCCTTTCGAACGCGGGCGGACATCAGAAGCTGAACCCCGGAGTGGCGGCAGCGCTCTGCTGGGGCCGGACGGCCTTCTGCTGAGCCTGCTGCGCCGGAGCCGGAGCCGCCGGCGGCGGCACGTCCGCGCTTCCGACCTGCCCGACCGAGGGAGCGACGACCTGCGCAGGAGCGATGGTCGGTCCCGGGCGAGGATCACTGCTTCGGCTGTCGTGCTTCTGGTCGAGGAACACGCGCTGGCCGTCATTGGCGGTGCGGTAGCCGTCGGTCGGAAGAGCGATCTGGTTCGCGCTGACCGGCTTCACGAGATAGGGCGTGACCACGATCACGAGCTCGCTCTCGCTCCGGCGGAAGCTGGTGGAGCGGAACAGCGCGCCGAGGATCGGAATGTCGCCGAGCCACGGAGCCTTGTCGACCGAATTGTTGTTGTTGTTGCGCAGCAGCCCGCCGATCACGAAGCTCTGGCCGGAGCCGAGCTCCACCGTCGTTTCGGTGCGGCGGGTGGTGAGGGCAGGAACTTCGAAGCCGTTCAGCTTGACGCCGTTCTCACTCGAGATTTCGGAAACCTCCGGGCGAACCCGCATCGAGATCCGTCCGCCTTCGAGCACCACCGGTGTGAAGGCGAGGCTGACGCCGTAAGGCTTGAACTCGATCGCGGTGCCGCCGATGCCGCCCGAAGTCGGGATCGGGAACTCGCCGCCCGCCAAGAAGCTTGCCGTTTCGCCGGAAAGAGCGGTCAGGTTCGGCTCAGCGAGCGTCGTCACCAGGCCGTTGCGTTCGGCAAGGTCGATCGTCGAGAGGATATCGAGGCCGAGCAGCCGGCCTGCGAAGCCCAAGGTCGTCCCAGGGCTCTTGTTGTTGAACCCGAACATGGTCCGGTTGATCGCTTCGCCCGTGATGGGGTTTTTCAGGTCACCGATTGGCTTGTCGGTGATCGGTCCGGGATTGCCCTGGCCGATGCCGAAGAGGAAGCCGCCGGTGGTGTCGCGTGAGAGCAGGTTCATGCCGAAGCTCTTCGACACCGAGCGGCTGACTTCGACGATCTTCACGTGCAGGCTCACCTGCAGCGGAGTCGGCGTCTTGAGGCGGCTGATCACCTGCGTGCCCTCGCCGACATAGGCCTGGACGATCCGGCCCGCTTCCTCGACGTCCGAGGGGGTGGCGACCGTACCGGTGAGCAGCACGGCGCCGTTCATCGGGGTCGCCTGGATCTGCGAGTCGGGCATCGCCAGCCGCAGCAGCTTGTCGACCGAGCCGATGTTGGTGCCGACGCGGACGTTGGCCGAATAGACCGTCCTGCCCGCCTTGTTGGTGGCGTAGATGGTGGTCTCGCCCGGGCCCTTGCCGAAGATGTAGATCTGGTCTGCGGAGCGGACCTGAACGTCGGCCACCTTGTCGTCGGCGACGAAAAGGTCGGTCATGGTCCCGTTGAGGCGGACCATCCGGCCGGCGCCGACCGAGAGGGTGACGTCTTCGGAGGGGCGGCTGGACGAGGCCGGCTGGGCCAGCGCAACCGTCGGTGCGGTGGCGCCGATGCTGGCGGTCATCACCGCAGCCACCGTGGTGGTGAGCACGACGCGCTTCATGATGTTGCCTTTGATCATCTTACTTAGCTCCCACCGGAACGACGGTGACATTGTTGCCGCGAGCGATCCGAACGACCGGGCCGGTCGGCGTAGCGGGCGCGGCTTGCGAGGCAGCCGGCGCCTTTCCGGCCGCGATCGCACCGGCGAGCGAGCCGAACACCTGGCCCATCTGGCCCACCGGATCGGCGGGCGCCGGGGCAGCGCCCGAGCTCCTGCCGGGGATCGTGCTGCGCTGGAACCTCGAGACGTCGGCACCCACGGTGTAGGTGGCGCCGGTGTCCATTGGCCGCGAGGCGACCTCCAGCAGCATCTTGCGCTCGGTTGCGGGATCGACGCCTTCCGGCACCTTCACGTCGCCGGCTGCGATCGCCCGCTCCAGCTCGGCCGTCGTGTCGGCGAGCGGACGAAGCGAGAGCGAGAGCTGGCCGATCATCTGGGCGACTGCGACCTTCTCGGCGATCCTCGGCGTCGCCTCGAAGGTGACGGACGAGAAGTCCACCACTTCGGGCTTGCCTTCGGCGTTCGTCGCGGTCGTGCGCTTGTCGGTGGCGAGCACGCGGATGTTGCGGATGATGGTTTCGGAGACCTTCAGCGGCGACCCTTCGCCTCCGCCCTGCACCGTCTGGGTCAGGACGATGTCGACACGATCGCCCGGGAAGACGAAGCCGGCGACGCCGTTGATGTTCGACACGGGCACCGTCACGGCGCGCATGCCCGGCCCAAGCGCCGCGGCAAGGAAGCCGCGCTCGCCCGGCTTGATCAGCGAGCCCTGGGTGAGCGGCTGGCCGGCGGTGATTTCGTTGCGCACAACCGTGCCGATCAACTCGGCCGGATTGGTGCCGGGCTGGCCCTTCATGAAGTAGGCGGGCTGCACGAGGCCTTCAGGCCACGGCTGGTAGCGGAGCGCCTCGGCATCGATGATGGTGCCGACCGGAAGCGAGCGGGTCGCAACGAGGACTTCCGGCCCGGCCGGAACCGCCGCCTTCGCCTCGGCCTGCGGAGCGCCTGCTCCGGCAAACATGTTCTTGGCCATAACGGCAGTGAAGGCCGCTATCGCAAGCGCGCCGATCAGCAGCACGATCTTTTTCACATCCATGACGCTTGTCGCCTCCTGTCGGGCATAACTGAGCCCGGCCTACCTATTCATCCAAACTGGTTAAGAAACCGTTCGCCAATCAGCCAGAACCCGCCGAATGCGATCGCCACCCCGTAGGGAATTTCCAATTGTGCCCGTGATTTCGCCATCCGCCGGCGGACCAGCATCGCGATCGTGAGCACGCCGCCCGCAAGCGACATGATCACGAGCAGCTTCATGACCGCGCCGAGCGGAAGCCAGAGCGCGATCGCGGCCACCATCTTGACGTCGCCGCCGCCCATCGCGCCCATGCAGAACGCGGCGGTGAAGAGCCCGAACACCGCGGCCGCGACTGCCACCTGAAAGGTGATGTCGGGCCACAGGGCCATTCCCGAAGCGATCCAGAAGGGGATCGCACCGAGCGCGATCGCGCCGTTGAGCCAATTGGGGATCGTGCGCGTGCGAAGGTCTCCAGCCGCCGCCACGATCAACATCGCGGCGAGGATTGCGACCAGCAAATCTGCAAAAACCCCCTGCATGAAGAGA
>NZ_DASVUE010000301.1:0-4074 GCF_036387215.1 Allosphingosinicella sp.
CGCTCCTCCGGCCCGCGCGACTCAGTCGACGGCCTCCAAGCGCATCCGCAAGATTTTCGGAAACATCCACGAGGTGTCCGAAATGCCGACCCTCATCGAGGTTCAGCGCGAGAGCTACGAGCAGTTCCTCCGCTCGCGGCCGCAGGACGGCTATGTCTCGGGCCTCGAGAAGACGCTTCGCTCGGTCTTCCCGATCCGCGATGTCGCCGGCACCGCCGAGCTCGATTTCGTCAATTACGAGCTCGAGGATCCCAAGTACGACGTCGACGAGTGCCGCCAGCGCGGGATGACCTATGCGGCGCCGATGCGGGTGACGCTCCGCCTGATCGTGTTCGAAGTCGATCCCGACACCGAGACGCGCTCCGTGCTCGATATCAAGGAGCAGGACGTCTACATGGGCGACATGCCGCTGATGACGAAGAACGGCACGTTCATCGTCAACGGCACCGAGCGCGTAATCGTCAGCCAGATGCACCGCTCGCCGGGCGTGCTGTTCGACCATGACCGCGGCAAGACCCATGCTTCGGGTAAGTATCTCTTCGCCGCCCGGGTCATCCCCTATCGCGGCTCGTGGCTCGACTTCGAGTTCGACGCCAAGGACATCGTCAACGTCCGCATCGACCGCAAGCGCAAGCTGCCGGTGACCGCCCTCCTCCACGCCCTCGACATGTCGAGCGAGGAGATCCTCAGCGAATTCTACAACCGCGTCACCTATGTGCGCGGTCCGAACGGCTGGGCGATCCCCTATGTGGCCGAGGCGTGGCGCGGCCAGAAGCCGTCATTCGACATCGTCAACGGCGAGACCGGCGAGGTCGTGTTCGCGGCCGGCCAGAAGATCACTCCGCGCGCCGCCAACAAGGCTGCCAAGGACGGCCTCACCCAGCTCGTGATCCCGACCGAGGAAATCTTCGGCCGCTATTCGGCGCTCGACCTCGTCAACGATGCGACCGGCGAGATCTACATCGAAGCGGGCGACGAGGTTTCCCCTGAGAACCTCGAGAAGCTCGACAAGGCCGGCATCGACCGGATCGAGCTGCTCGACATCGATCACGTCAACACCGGCGCCTGGATGCGCAATACGCTGAAAGCCGACAAGGCCGAGGACCGCGACCAGGCCCTCAGCGACATCTACCGCGTCATGCGTCCCGGCGAACCGCCGACGCGCGAGACCGCCGATGCGCTGTTCGCCGGCCTGTTCTTCGATCCGGAGCGCTACGACCTCTCGGCCGTCGGCCGCGTCAAGCTCAACATGCGCCTCGACCTCGACGTCGAGGACACGGTGACGACTCTCCGCAAGGAGGACATCATCGCCGTCGTGAAGACCCTCGTCGACCTCAAGGACGGCAAGGGCGAGATCGACGACATCGACAATCTCGGCAACCGCCGCGTCCGTTCGGTCGGCGAGCTGCTCGAGAACCAGTATCGCGTCGGTCTGCTCCGCATGGAGCGCGCCGTGAAGGAGCGGATGAGCTCGGTCGACGTCTCGACCGTAATGCCGAACGACCTCATCAACGCGAAGCCGGCGGTTGCCGCGGTGCGCGAGTTCTTCGGCTCTTCGCAGCTCTCGCAGTTCATGGACCAGACCAACCCCCTCTCCGAAGTGACGCACAAGCGCCGCGTCTCGGCGCTCGGGCCGGGCGGTCTCACCCGTGAACGCGCCGGCTTCGAAGTCCGCGACGTTCACCCGACCCACTATGGCCGTATCTGCCCGATCGAAACGCCGGAAGGCCCGAACATCGGCCTGATCAACTCGCTCGCGAGCTTCAGCAGGGTGAACAAGTACGGCTTCATCGAGACGCCGTACCGCCGCGTCGTCGACGGCAAAGTCACCGACGAGGTGGTCTACCTCTCCGCCATGGAGGAGGGAAAGCACACGATCGCGCAGGCCAACGCCGAGCTCAACGACGAGGGCAGCTTCGGCGAGGAGATCGTCTCCTCCCGCCGCGCCGGCGATTTCCTGATGGCACCGCGCGACCAGATCACCCTGATGGACGTGTCGCCAAAGCAGCTCGTTTCGGTCGCCGCATCGCTCATTCCGTTCCTTGAGAATGACGACGCCAACCGCGCCCTCATGGGCTCGAACATGCAGCGCCAGGCGGTGCCGCTCGTCCGCGCCGAGGCGCCGTTCGTCGGCACGGGCATGGAAGAGACGGTGGCCCGCGATTCCGGCGCCGCCATCTCGGCCCGCCGCGGCGGCATCGTCGACCAGGTCGATGCCACCCGCATCGTGATCCGCGCCACCGGCGACGTCGAGGCCGGCAAGTCGGGCGTCGACATCTACACGCTGATGAAGTTCCAGCGCTCCAACCAGAACACCTGCATCAACCAGCGCCCGCTGGTGAAGGTGGGCGATGTGGTGAGCGAAGGCGACGTCATTGCCGACGGTCCCTCGACCGAGATGGGCGAGCTCGCGCTCGGCCGGAACGTGCTCGTCGCGTTCATGCCGTGGAACGGGTACAATTATGAGGATTCGATCCTGATCTCCGAGCGGATCGTGAAGGACGACGTCTTCACCTCGATCCACATCGAGGAGTTCGAGGTGATGGCCCGCGATACCAAGCTCGGGCCGGAGGACATCACCCGAGACATCCCGAACGTCGGCGAGGAAGCGCTCCGCAACCTCGACGAGGCCGGCATCGTCTATATCGGCGCCGAAGTGGAGCCGGGCGACATCTTGGTCGGCAAGATCACTCCGAAGGGCGAAAGCCCGATGACTCCGGAGGAGAAGCTCCTCCGCGCCATCTTCGGTGAAAAGGCGTCCGACGTCCGCGACACCTCGCTCCGCCTGCCGCCGGGCGTTTCCGGCACGGTGGTCGAAGTGCGGGTCTTCAACCGCCACGGCATCGACATCGACGACCGTACTCGCGCGATCCAGACCGAGGAGAAGGACCGGCTCCGCAAGGACGCCGAGGACGAGCGCTCGATCCTGAAGCGCGCCACCTTCTCGCGTCTGCGCGAAATGCTGATCGGCCAGGTCGCGACCGCGGCTCCGAAGGGGGTCAAGAAGGGCGCTGCGATCGACGAGGCCACTCTCGAAAGCGTCGAGCGTCACGAATGGTGGAAGTTCGCCGTGCAGGACGACCGCGTGCAGAGCGATCTCGAAGCGGTCCGCGCCCAGTATGACGATGCCGAAGCGGTGATCCGCCGGCGCCTCGAGGACCGTATCGAGAAGCTCGAGCGCGGCGACGAGCTGCCGCCGGGCGTCTTGAAGATGGTCAAGGTCTTCGTCGCCGTGAAGCGCAAGCTTCAGCCGGGCGACAAGATGGCCGGCCGTCACGGCAACAAGGGCGTCATCAGCCGCATCCTGCCGATCGAGGACATGCCGTTCCTCGAGGACGGGACCCATGCCGACATCGTCCTCAACCCGCTCGGCGTGCCGTCGCGCATGAACGTCGGCCAGATCTTCGAAACCCATCTCGGCTGGGCCGCCCGCGGCCTCGGCAAGCAGATCGGCGAGATGCTGGAGGACATGCATCATCGCGGCAAGGACATTGCCGGCGACGACGTCGGCGCGATCCGCGCCAAGCTCAAGGACATCTATGGCGACCATTATGCGTCCGACATCGATGCCCGCGACGACGATCAGGTGATGGAGCTTGCGGCCAACCTCGTGAACGGCGTTCCGATGGGCACTCCGGTGTTCGACGGCGCGCGCGAGGCGGACGTTTCGGCGATGCTGGCCAAGGCGGGCCTCGACGAGAGCGGCCAGGTGACGCTCTACGACGGGCGCACCGGCGAGGCGTTCGACCGCAAGGTGACCGTGGGCTACATCTATATGCTGAAGCTCCACCACCTCGTGGACGACAAGATCCACGCGCGTTCGATCGGCCCCTACTCGCTCGTCACCCAGCAGCCGCTGGGCGGCAAGGCGCAGTTCGGCGGCCAGCGCTTCGGCGAGATGGAGGTCTGGGCGCTCCAGGCCTACGGCGCGGCCTACACGCTGCAGGAGATGCTGACGGTGAAGTCCGACGACGTGGTCGGCCGCACCAAGGTCTACGAGGCGATCGTCAAGGGCGACGACACGTTCGAGGCCGGCATTCCGGAGAGCTTCAACGTGCTCGTGAAGGAGATGCG
>NZ_DASVUE010000302.1:0-2656 GCF_036387215.1 Allosphingosinicella sp.
CGCCGCCGATTTGGCGCACCGCGTGGGGGCTCTGCTGCTCCTCGACGGCTGTCAGGCTGTGCCACGGCTGCCGGTGAACGTTCAGGAACTCGGCTGCGACTTCTACGTCTTCTCCGCCCATAAGCTCTACGGCCCCACCGGCATCGGCGTGCTCTGGGGCAAGGGCGACCTCCTCGATGCGATGCCGCCGATGCACGGCGGCGGAGCGATGATCGACAAGGTCTCCTTCTCCGGAACCACCTTCGCGCCGCCGCCGGCGCGGTTCGAAGCGGGCACTCCCCACGTCGTCGGCGTCCTCGGGCTTCATGCGGCGATCGACTATGTCGACGGCATCGGCCTCGACGCCATCGCGGCGCATGAGGAGGCTCTGGTGCGTGAAGCGCGGGACGCGCTCTCCTCGCTGAACAGCGTTCGCATCTTCGGCCCCGAGGACTCGGCCGGCATCATCAGTTTCGCGATCGAGGGCGTGCATCCGCACGATATCGGCACCATCTTGGATGAGAGCAGGGTCGCGATCCGGGCCGGCCACCATTGCGCCCAGCCGCTCATGGAGCATCTCGGCGTGGATGCGACCGCACGGGCGAGCTTCGGGGTTTATAACGGCAGGCAGGATGTCGAGGCGCTGGTGCGCGGCATCGAACGAGTGACGAGAATCTTCGGATGAATGAGGAACGCAAGATCGAGACCGAGGAAGTGACGGAGGTCGCCAGCCCACCACGCGCCCGCGTGTCTGAGACGCTCGAGCGCAAGCGTGACTATCTGGAAGGCTTCCTCGCGCAGCAGCCGAAGGAAACCGCGCCGGTGGAACCGGGGGGCGATCTCTACGAGGCCGTGATTGAGGCGCTCAAGGAGATTTACGATCCCGAGATCCCGGTTAACATCTACGACCTCGGCCTCATCTACAAGGTCGAGATCAGCCCCGAGAACCACGCCAAGGTCGAGATGACCCTGACCACGCCGCACTGCCCCGTCGCCGAATCCATGCCGGGCGAGGTCGAGCTCCGCGTCGGCGCAGTCCCGGGCATCGGCCATGCCGAGGTCGAGCTCGTCTGGGATCCACCATGGGACCCGCAGAAGATGAGCGACGAGGCCAAGCTCGAACTTGGAATGCTTTAGACATTCCCCTCCCTGGAAGGGAGGGGATTAAGGGGTGGGTAGCGAGCGAGCGAGCCAAGGCTCGCACCCACCCCCCGGCCCCTCCCTTCCAGGGAGGGAGGAGGAAAAGAGATGACTGAGACCACGACCAAGATCCGTACCCGTCCGGCGGCTTTGAGCCTGACCCCGGCCGCCGAGGCGCGCATTGCCGAGCTGATGTCGAAGGCACCGGAGGGCACGGTGGGCGTGAAGCTCTCGACGCCCCGCCGCGGCTGCTCGGGCCTCGCTTACTCCGTCGATTACGTCCACGAGGCGAAGCCCTTCGACGAGAAGATCGAGACGCCCGGCGGCGTCTTCTACATCGACGGCCCGAGCGTCCTCTATCTGATCGGCAGCCGGATGGACTGGAAGGAAGACGATTTCACCGCCGGCTTCGTGTTCGACAATCCGAACGCCAAGGGCACGTGCGGCTGCGGCGAGAGCTTCACCGTCTGATCGCGGGACATCGCTTCGTCGTGCGACGGGCCGAAGCGGCAAGGCTGCAACAAAAGCAAAAGGAGCGGGTTTCAGCTTCCAGGTAGAAGGTACGGGCGGCGGGCTGATTGGAGAGCCAAGATGCATAAGCCCCTCTTTGCCTTTCTCACTCTCGCGGCTCTCCCGGCGGCCGCTTTGGCGCAGACTCCCGCCTCCGGCGAATGGACGGTCAGCGGCAGCGCCCAGGGCTGCATCGCCCACACGACCCTTCCGCACGGCACCGTCCTCTCGCTGCTTGCGGGCCCGGGGCAGGACAGCCTGCTCTTCCTGATGCAGAACAAGGGTTGGTCCTCTCTCCAGGAGGGAAGCCGCCACAAGGTTGCCGTCCAGCTCGACGGCCGCAGCCCCTGGCAGTTCGACGCGGTCGCCAGGACGGAGCTCGATTCCGACGGACCCGGCCTGCTCTTCACCGTCGCTCCGGGCGAAGCGGAGGGCGCCAAGTTCATCAACGAGTTGGCCGGCGCCGACGGCCTCAACGTCGGGCAAAACGGCAAGCAGCTCGAAGGCGCGCGCCTCAGCGGCGGCGGCTCGGCGATCACCCGCCTCGCCCAATGCATGTCGCGCATGTGGGGCGGAACCGGTTCTGCTCCGGAAGCGGTCGCCGCGTCGTCGGGCGGAGTCCCGCTCTGACCGGTGCTTCCGGTCCGGTCGCTCAAACCCTCTGGCGCTGACCGCCGATTCGGTTAGGTTCCCCGTTCCTCAAGGGGGTGCCGATGGCGGGTGACGACGATCGGGTGAACGAAGCCGAGCCGGCAGTGCTCGTGGTCGAGGACGAGGAGCTCGTCCGCATCGACAATTGCGAGCGGCTCGAGCAGGCGGGGCTCACCGTCCTCGAGGCCGCGGACGCCGACGAAGCGCTGGCCCTGCTGGAGGCTCACCCCGAGGTCCGGGTGCTCGTGACCGACGTGAAGATGCCCGGCTGGATGTCCGGGATCGATCTCGCCCGCCAGGTGGAGAAGAGGTGGCCGGAGATCAGCATCCTCGTCACCTCCGCCTTCTACAGCGCGGACGAGCGGGAGCTGCCCGA
>NZ_DASVUE010000303.1:0-11441 GCF_036387215.1 Allosphingosinicella sp.
AGGGATGTCGAGGGTCGCGCGCGCGGGTTCAGCCAGTCCAGCAGAGGCCATGTGCCACCTTTCAAGATGCGTGGGACCGCAAGGAGCTGCGGCTGAAACGGCACGATATGCCTGAAGCGGCCCAGGCACAAGAAAGCCGGCGGCGAGGGAGGGGCGCCGCCGGCTTTCAACGATCCCTCGGGTCAGTGGATCGTCTCACTCGCTATCGAATAGCGGGTGGTCGCCGTGCCGCCTTCGGGGCAGCAGGTGAGGCGGGTCCATTCGGTGCGCGCCTTGGCTTCGCACTCAAAGGGTCCGGCCATCTTCTCCGTGCCCGGGATGAGCGCGCTGAAATCCGGATCCTCATATTCTCCCCCGATCACCCAATAGCGTCTGGTCATGGTCGGTCTCCTCTATTCCGCAGCGACGGCGGTGATGAACTGGTCGGCCTCGGTCGATTCGGCGAGCGCGGTGGTGGATGCCTCGCCGCCCGACACGGTCTGGGCGACCAGGTCGAAATAGCCTGTACCGACCTCGCGCTGGTGGCGGGTTGCGGTGTAGCCCGCCGCCTCGCTCGCGAACTCGGCCTGCTGGAGCTCGGAATAGGCCGCCATGCCGCGGTCCTTGTAGCCGCGGGCGAGTTCGAACATGCCGTGGTTGAGCTGGTGGAAGCCCGCCAAAGTCACGAACTGGAACTTGTAGCCCATCGCGCCGAGCTCGCGCTGGAATTTGGCGATCGTTTCCTTGTCGAGCTTCGCCTCCCAGTTGAACGAGGGCGAGCAATTGTATGCCATCATCTTGCCCGGATGCGCCTTCTGCACCGCCTCGGCGAAGCGTTTGGCGTCGTCGAGGTTCGGATGACTCGTCTCCCACCAGAGGAGGTCCGCATGCTCCGCAAAGGCGATGCCGCGCTTGATGCAATGATCGACGCCGGTGCCTTCCTTCAGGCGAAAGAAGCCCTCGGGCGTCCGCTCGCCGGTGAGGAACTCATGGTCGCGCTCGTCGACATCCGAGGTGATCAGCTTGGCGCTCTCCGCGTCGGTGCGGGCGATCAGCACGGTGGGGACGCCGCACACGTCGGCCGCAAGCCGCGCCGCGTCGAGGTTGCGGATGTGCGCCTGGGTGGGGATCAGCACCTTGCCCCCGAGGTGACCGCACTTCTTCTCGGAAGCGAGCTGGTCCTCGAAGTGAACGCCCGCGGCGCCCGCTTCGATATAGGCTTTCATGATCTCGAAGCAGTTCAACGGCCCGCCGAAGCCCGCCTCGGCATCGGCGACGATCGGAACGAACCAGTCCCGCTCCGCGCCGCCCTCGGCATGCTCGATCTGGTCGGCGCGCTGCAGCGTGCGGTTGATCTTGCGACACAGCTCCGGCCCGGCATTGGCGGGGTAGAGCGACTGATCGGGATACATGGCGCCGGCCGTGTTGGCGTCTGCCGCCACCTGCCAGCCGCTCAAGTAGATCGCCTTCAGGCCCGCGCGGACCATCTGCATCGCCTGGTTGCCCGAGAGAGCGCCGAGCGCGTTCACATAATCCTCGCTCTTCAGCAGCTCCCACAGCCGGTTCGCGCCGCGCCTGGCGAGCGTATGCTCGATCGGAACCGAGCCGCGCAGCCGCTCCACCTCGGCCGCGTCGTAAGGGCGCCTGATGCCGTCGAAGCGGTCCGCTGTTGCTGGGACGAATTCGCTGAAGTCGCTCATTGAAGGCTCACCCTTTCGTTCTGGTTCTTGAGCAGTGAACGACGAAAGGGAGGCTAGGGGAGCGGCGAAAAGGGTCGCCGTGTCACAACGCGACTTGCGACTTCTGTGAATCTTTGACAATATCACAGACGTGGCTGCCGAGCGAAAATTATACCTTGGAGGACGTCTCCGCCGCCTGAGGCGAGAGCTGGGCATCAACCAGAGCGCGATGGCGGCCGAGCTCGGCATGAGCCCCAGCTACCTCAACCATCTCGAGCGAAACCAGCGCCCGCTCACCGCGCAGGTGCTGCTCCGCCTCGCCCGATCCTACGACATCGACCTCAAAAGCTTCACCGCCGAGGGCGAAGGCACCGGCACCGAGGATTTGGCCGAGATCTTCGCCGATCCGATGTTCAGCGACATCGGCGTCCCGCGCTACGAATTGCTCGAAGTGGCCGACAACGCGCCCTCGGTCGCCGACGCGATCTCGCGGCTCTACACGGCGCTGGTCGAGCGTCGGCAGGCGCCGCAGGGAGCTAATCCGGACGAGGAGGCCACCCATGTGACGCCCGAAAGCTGGGTCCGCGATCATATCCAGGCCCAGCGCAACTATTTCGGCTACCTCGAGGAGGCGGCGGAGACTCTCGCCGGAGCGCTCGGGGACCGCTCGGCGGTGCCCGCCGGGCTCGCCAGGCGGCTGAAAGAGGGCTTCGGCGTCGAGACCCGCATCGTTCCGCCTGAATTGCTCGATTTTGCCAGCCAGCATTACGATTATCACCGCAAGCGGCTGATGCTCTCCTCGCTTCTGCGCTCCGAAAGCCGCACCTTCGGCACCGCCTACCAGCTTGCCTTGTTCGAGTTCCGCCCGCTCATCGCGCGGATGCTGGAGAGCGCCGCACCGCCCGACGTGCCGACGCGGCGCCTCCTCCACATGTCGCTCGCCAATTACGCGGCGGGCGCGATCCTGATGCCCTATGCGGACTTCCTCGCCGCCGCCGAGCGCCACCGCTACGACATCGACCGGCTCTGCGCGGAATTCGGCGCAAGCGTCGAACAGGTGGCGCACCGGCTGACGACGCTCGGCCGCTCCGGCGCGCGCGGCATTCCCTTCTTCATGCTGCGCGTCGATGCGGCGGGGAACATCTCGAAGCGCTTTGCGGGCGAGAGCTTCCCCTTCTCCCGCTTCGGCGGCACCTGCCCGCGCTGGAACCTCCACGCGACCTTCCAGACGCCGGGCCGGGTTGCCACGCAGATCGTGGAGACGCCGGACGGGCAGCGATTCTTCACCATCGGCCGAACGGTGGACCGCGCCGTTCGCCTCGATCCGCGAGAATCCTCGCAGCTCGCGATCGGCCTCGGCTGCGACGTCAAGCACGCGCCGAAGATCGTCTATGCGGACGGGCTCGACCTCTCCGAGCCCTATGTGACCCCGATCGGCCCCGCCTGCTCCATCTGCCCCCGCATCCGCTGCCCCCAGCGCGCCGCGGCGCCCGCCGGCCGCACACTGATGGTCAACGAGATGCAGAAGACGATCTCGCCCTACCCCTTCCTCGGCGGCTAGACCGCCCGCGGAACGCGCAGCTGGCCGATGGGGCAGTCGAGCGCCGCCCGGTCCCATCCTCCCAGGTCCGCCGCGGCGGCGTAGGTGCTTTCGAGGAACGCGAGCACCGCCGCGTCGGGATCGTCGCTGGTGCGCACCGCTTCGTATTCGAGCACGAACTCGCCAAGCGCCTCGTCGTAGCGGGCGCTCTCCGGCCGCACCTCGGCTCCGGCGAAGCCCTCCGGCGCCGGATAGGCATAGGAATAGAAAAGCGGCGTGCCGCCGTTCGCGCCGCCCGGCCAGAAGCCGGCGCTCGACACTTCGTGGCTATAGGCTTCGCGCGTCACTGCGTCGGGCAGATGCGGGATTCCGCCGGGGTGGAGCGGCGCCGGGCGGCCGGAGAAGCGGGTCACGGCGAGGTCGAGGGCGCCCCAGAAGAGGTGCACGGGGCTCACCTTGCCTAGAAAGGAGGAGCGGAACAGGCGGAACAGCCGATCAGCGTTGAGCAGCGCGCGGTGCAGCCGCTCGGCGCTATCCCGGTCATAGGCGCGCGGCTCCCGATCCTCTTCGAAGGGAAGCGGCGGCTCCACCTCATTGGGGCGCCCATGGATCGCAAGCTCGATCCCCGCCTGCTTCAGCATCGCCATCGCCTCGGCGTGGAACTCGGCGACCGACATCCGCCGGATCGGCACCTCTCCGCCGGCGCCGCCTTCGAGCAGCAGCCGGTGCCCGATCAGATCGAAGGCGAGCTCGAACGTGCCGCCGCCCAGGTGGATCGGCTCCGTCCGGAACCCCCGCGGCGTCATGTGCAGCGTCGCATGCCAGCCGTGGTTCCGCCACGGCAGAGCCGCCACTGCGACCTTCCCCGCCACCTGGGAGAAGACGTGCAGCGCCGCGATCGTCGGCCCGTCCCGCGCCTCGCTCAGCTCCGGCCAGTCCGATGTGGCCATGTCCGCCTCCCCCTTTGAGCCTGCTTATGCCACCGATTCGCCGGATCCCGAGGGTTTCATTTCCGCGCCCCTTTCGTCTAGGAGCCCGGCCATGTCCGATCTGGAAAGCATGAGCAGCGACATCCTCGGCCGCATCGAGGCGGCGGGCGACCTCGGCGCGCTCGAGGCGGAGCGCGTTTCGGCGCTCGGCAAGCAGGGCGCGGTGACGCAGCTCCTGAAGACGCTTGGGAGCATGACGCCCGAGCAGCGCCAGGCCGAAGGGCCGCGTATCCACGGGCTCCGGGAACAGGTGACCGCCGCCATCGCATCCCGGAAGGCGGCGCTGGAGGCGGCCGAGCTGGAGCGGAAGCTCGCCACCGAGATGCTCGACATGACCCTGCCAGTGCGGGCGGGTCCGCAGGGGACGGTGCACCCGGTTTCGCAGGTGATGGACGAGCTCGCCGAGATCTTCGCCGACATGGGCTTCTCGGTCGCCACCGGCCCCGAGATCGAGGACGACTGGCACAACTTCACCGCCCTCAACATTCCCGAAAGCCATCCGGCGCGGGCGATGCACGACACCTTCTACTTCGACCGCACGGACGCGGATGGGCGGAAGATGCTGCTCCGCACGCACACCTCGCCGGTGCAGATCCGGACGATGGTGAACCGGAAGCCGCCAATCTACATCATCGCTCCCGGCCGCACCTATCGTTCGGACAGCGATGCCACGCACACGCCGATGTTCCATCAGGTGGAGGGGCTGGTGATCGACCGCGGCATCCATCTCGGGCACCTCAAATGGACGCTCGAGACCTTCCTCAAGGCCTATTTCGAGCGCGACGACATCGTGCTTCGCCTGCGGCCGAGCTACTTCCCCTTCACCGAGCCTTCGGCGGAGGTGGACGTCGGCTACACGGTGCAGGACGGGCGCCGGGTGCTCGGCGGCTCCGACAAGTGGATGGAGCTCCTGGGCTCAGGAATGGTGCATCCGAAAGTGATCGAGGCCTGCGGGCTCGATCCCGAGGAGTGGCAGGGCTTCGCCTTCGGCTGCGGCATCGACCGGCTGGCGATGCTTAAATACGGCATGGACGACCTCCGCGCCTTCTTCGACGGCGATATACGCTGGCTGAAGCATTACGGCTTCGCAGCGCTCGATGTGCCGACGCTCAGCGGAGGAGTGGGCGCATGAAGCGGCTCATCTCCCCTCCCTGGAAGGGAGGGGCCGGGGGTGGGTGCGGCGCGAAGCGTCGCCCTGCCGCTCCCCAGCGTCTTCGCCGGGATCGACACGCCTCAGCCGCACCCACCCCTGACCCCTCCCTTTCCGGGAGGGGAGGAACACTCCTATGAAATTCACGCTTTCCTGGCTGAGGGAGCATCTGGAGACGGATGCAAGCCTCGAGCAGATCCTCGAGAAGCTCACTGCCATCGGCCTCGAGGTCGAGGGCGTCGAAAACCCCGCCGAGAAGCTTGCACCCTTCACAATCGCCCGCGTGCTCACCGCCGAGCGCCACCCGCAGGCGGATAAGCTCCAGGTGCTGAGCGTCGATGCGGGTACCGGCGAGGCGATCCAGGTGGTCTGCGGGGCTCCAAATGCGCGGGCCGGCATGCTCGGCGTGTTCGGAGCTCCCGGCGCCTACGTGCCGGGGAGCGATCTGACGCTGAAGGTGGCGGCAATCCGAGGCGTAGAAAGCCGCGGGATGATGTGCTCGATCCGCGAGCTGGAGCTGGGCGACGAGCATGACGGCATCATCTCCCTTCCCGAGGACGCGCCGGTGGGAGCGCGTTATGCGGAATGGGCTGGCCTCGACGATCCGGTGATCGACGTCGCGATCACGCCCAACCGGCAGGATGCGATGGGCGTCTATGGAATCGCCCGCGATCTCGCCGCCGCCGGCCTCGGCACTCTGAAGCCGATCGAGGTGGAGGAGATCGCAGGCTCGTTCGCCCCGCCGATCGAGATCCGCACCGACGATCCGCAAGGCTGCCCCGCTTTCTACGGCCGCGTCGTCCGCGGCGTCCGTAACGGCGCTTCGCCCGCCTGGCTCCAGCAGCGGCTGAAGGCCGTCGGCCAGCGCCCGATCAGCGCGCTCGTCGACATGACCAACTACATCATGCTGAGCTACGGGCGCCCGCTTCACGTCTACGACCTGGCGAAGCTCCAGGGCGCCCTCGTCGCCCGCCGCGCGAAGGCCGGCGAAGAGGTGCTTGCGCTGAACGGCAAGACCTACGCTCTCGATGAGACGATGACGGTGATCGCCGATGATACGGGCGTGCACGATATTGGCGGTATCATGGGCGGCGAGCATGCCGGCGTCACCGAGGCGACCACCGACATCCTGATCGAGTGCGCCTATTTCGATCCGGAGCATATCGCCCGCACCGGGCAGAAGCTCGCGCTCACCTCCGACGCGCGCACCCGCTTCGAGCGCGGCGTGGATCCGGAATTTCTCGAAACTGGCCTTCAGCTCGCGACCCGGATGGCGGTGGATCTTGCAGGCGGGGAGCCGTCGGAGGCAATCCGCGCAGGGACTCCGCCGGCGCTCGACCGGACGGTTCAATACCGGCCCCGGCGGACGGCGGAGCTTGCCGGGGTAGACGTGCCGGAGGAGCTCCAGCGCAACATCCTTCAGCGGCTCGGCTTCGGCGTAAGCGGCGGAGATACCTGGGAAATCAGAGTCCCTTCGTGGCGTCGTGACGTCATCGGATCGGCCGACATCGTCGAGGAGGTGATCCGGATCGAAGGGCTGGACGCGGTGCCCTCGACGCCGCTCGACCGTGCCCCCGGCGTCGCACGGCCGACGGCGACCGCAGAGCAGCTGCTCGAACGCCGGGTCCGCCGCACCGCCGCCGCGCGCGGGCTCAACGAGGCGGTGACGTGGAGCTTCATCTCCGAAGCCGAAGCGGCGCCGTTCGGCGGCAGCGCCTGGATCCTCTCCAACCCGATCAGCGAGGAGATGAAGGCGATGCGGCCCTCGCTCCTCCCGGGCCTGCTCGCCGCCGCCCGCCGCAACATCGCGCGCGGGGCAACGAGCGTTCGCCTGTTTGAGATCGGCCGACGCTATCTCGGCGACACGGAGCGGCCGACGCTCGGCCTCGTCCTTTCCGGCGACCGCTCGCCGCGGCACTGGCGGAGCGGCAAGGCCGAGGGGTTCGATGCCTATGATGCCAAGGCCGAGGCGATGGCGATCCTCGCCGCCGCCGGAGCGCCCGTGGACAATCTCCAGGCGCTTGCCGGCGCTTCCGGCGTCTATCACCCGGGCCGCTCGGCCCGGCTGTCGCTCGGCCCCAAGAATGCGCTCGCCGAATTCGGAGAGCTCCACCCGTCGACCCTGAAGGCGTTCGACCTCGACGGCCCCGTGGTTGCAGCGGAAATCTTCCTCGACGCGATCCCGCAGAAGCGCGGCGCCGCGCGGATGCGCGAGGCCTATCGTCCGCCGGCGCTGCAGGCGGTCACTCGCGATTTCGCTTTCCTGGTGCCCGCCGGCCTCAATGCCGACCAGCTGCTCCGCGCGGTGCGCGGCGCCGACAAGGCGGCGATCACCGGCGTCAGCCTGTTCGACGTCTTCACCGGGCAGGGCGTGCCCGACGGGCAGAAGTCGCTTGCGGTCGAGGTGACTCTCCAGCCGGGAGAAAAGAGCTTCGGGCAGGAAGAACTCGAAGCGATCTCCTCGCGCATCGTCGCTGCGGCCGCGAAACTTGGAGCTACCCTCCGCACATAGAGTTTAGTCTGGATTCACCTTTCCGGCCCAATCCATGATCGTTGCTTGATTGGCGGCAGTAAACGCGATGGCCGCATTAGCTTTCTGCGGAACCTTCAGCTCTGCCGAGTGAATCCCATATGCGACGTTGCCGGGAGTTCCATCCTGCTTCAGCGCGAGCAGCGGCGCTCCGCTGGCTCCTTCAGTGACGTCGATCTCGTGGCGCAGGAAGTCTTGATCGCGTTCGATTACCTTACCCTTCGCCGCCCACATCTCGCCGTTCTTGTCTCCGGAATAACCCGGGATCATGAACTCTCGACCCTGGATCCCACTGCTCATCTCAGCGAGCCCGATCATGTTGCCGCTGATCTCGAAGGCGAGTCTTCGCGGCAGAATGATCGCGCCGATATCGTTCTGACGCCAAATCGCCGGTTTGTTCGAATCGATAAAGGACTTTATCACTACCAGGCTGTTCTGCGTCGCGGGAACATTCCGGCTTCCAAACGGGGCGTTGCGGCCGTCGAAGGCTGGCGCGATATCCACCCGGGCAACCCATTTGTTCTTCTGAGGGGCGTCCCGCCTGTACAGGACATGCCCGCAGGTGACGATGCAAGTAGGGCTGATGAGGAACCCTGTCCCTCGGCCACTTACCTTCGTCTCCCCCTCCATGTACGTTTCGAGATAGCAAATATAGGCGAAGGGCGCGACCTTGGTCTTTGCAACTTTGACTCTGTCTTCATTCCCAAAAACGTGACCGAGTGGTGGCATCTTCTCGTCGCTCATCGCCGTCCTCCGCTCTGATGATGCCTGGATCATTGCACGTTTGCCGGAAGAGACAAAGCACTGGTGACAGCCTTCGGATCATCGCGCGTTGCCGCCCGAATAGTTGCGGACGGAGTGCCCCGATCACTGCGTCTGGACGTCCTCACCGCTGCTCGAATAGGCGCCGTCCAGCCAGGCGATGACCTCCTCGGCGGCGGGATGGGCGAAGGCGGCGTAAATCCCCTGGAGCTCGGCACGGCGATCATTGGATATCCGGTCCAGCCCCCGATCCTGGAAGCTCAGCAAGTCCGCCTCCAGCCGCCTTGCCAGATCCTCGCCGCAGACCGCCGTCGCCGCCGCCCGAAAGGCGGCACCGTAGCGATAATCGGTGCCTTGCTCGTAGCTCGCGGCCAGGGTCAGCGCCGGGATCAGGCTCAGCAGCGGCTGCGAGGCCGTGTTGATGCCGTGGGCGGCGACGAGCGGGCCGATTGCCGCCGGTCGGCCGGTAAAGGCGCGGAGGTGGAGATGCTGGGACATGATCGCGCCGTCGTTCACCGGATAATTATCCCACAGGAACGGCCGCCGCCGGATCGTCTCCGCGACCCGCTCGAGATGGCCGGGCGAGAATTCGCGTGAGCAGACCTCCTCGCCCGTCCACATGATCTCCACCGCCGGATCGAGCAGCCGCCCGAGCGTCTCCAGATATCCCTCCGGCCGCCGTCCGAAGGCGCGGTCGAGCACCGGATCGTCGGAATAATAGCTCGGGCAGCAGAGCAGGCGCGACGCGATCCCCCGCGAGGCGGCGAAGTCCACGATCTCCGCCTGGATCCCAGCGAGGCCTTCGACGTCGCCCCTCATGTCGTCGAACAGGATTGCGAGATCGTCGATCCCGATGCCGGAGAGGGTGTCCAGCTTCGCCCGAAGCGCGCCCCGCCAATCCCCCTCCGGCGCAAGATGAAGCTCGAACGGGGTAAGCCCGACTCCGAAGCGGACTGCGGCGTCGCGGCACTGCGCTGCGAGGCGCGCGATCGCCGCCAGCTCAGCCTCCGGGTGCGGCTCCCGCCATCGGCGACGCAGGAAGGGGTCGGCCTTGGGCGCATAGAGGAAGAAGCCGTAGCCATGCGGCGCGAGGAAGCGGACCACCTGCGCACGTGCTTCCCAGCTCCACGGGCGGCCGAAAAAGCCCTCGATGATGCCGAGCTCGGGGGTCACGCCGCATCGTCCAGCGCGTTGATGGCCGTGTGGACCCGGGCCTCCGTCTCCTTGCGCGGAAGGCCGGGCGGGATCGGCTCGCCGAAGCGGAAGGTCACGGTTCCGGGCCGCTTCACCCAGCTGCGCCGCGGCCAGACGACGCCGCTGTCGAGCGCGAGCGGGACCACCGGCACTCCGAGCGCCTTGTAGAGCCCGGCGAAGCCCGGCTGCAGGGGCGGCTGTTCGCCCGGCATCACGCGCGTGCCTTCGGGGAAGATGACGATCGGCCGGTGCTGGGCGAGCACGGCCTGCGCGGCGGCGAGCATCCGCCGGAGCGCCGGAGCGCCGCCGTCGCGGTCGACGGGAATCATTCCGTAGAGCTGCGCCACCCTGCCCCAGCCGGGAAGGTCCGCAAGCTCCCGCTTCAGCACCACCGCGGGATCGTTCAGCAGCCGCACCACCTCAAGCGTCTCGTACATCGACTGGTGCTTGCCCGCGACCAGCACCGGCCCCGTCGGCATTTCGCCCTCGACGCGGGTTCGGATGCCGAGGATGAGCTCCGCGCACCAGCGGTGCCACCACACCCAGAAATGAACCATCGCGAACAAGGGCCGCCGCCCGAGCACCGCCGCCGGCAAGGCCAGCAGCACCGCGACCACGCTCATCGGGTAGAAAGCGAGTGCGAACAGCGCCGATCGGAGCGCGTTCATCAGATGCCGACGATCACCGCCGCGCGGCGAAGAAGATATTTGTTATACTCGGTGAAGAGGGTGGCGAAGCGGGGTTTAGACTGAATCGCGTCCGGATAGACGTTCACGGCGTCGCCGGCCTGGCGGGCGAGCTCGAACCCGGCCCTCGGCATGTGCCAGTCGGTGGTGACGAGCCGGACTGTCTTGAACTTCTGCTTCTTCAGCCAGCGCGTCGTCTCTTCGGCATTGGAGCGGGTATCCACTGCCTCCCGCCCGAGATCGATGCAGCATTCGAACAGATCCTGGTTCTTGCCGTAGCGCGCGGCGAGCTCACGCGGACGGACGGTCCGGGCGACGCCCGAAATCAGCATCCGCCGCGCCTTGCCCTGCTCCAGGAGATCGAGCCCGCGCTCGAGCCGCTTGGCGCCGCCGGTGAGGACGACGATGCCGTCGGTGGTCCGCTCGTCGCCCGCCTTGGGCAAAAGCACCGCAAACGATGCATAACCGAGCGCGTAGAGCAGGATCAGGAAGGAGAGAGTGCGCGAAATCACAGAAGCCGACCCAATGCGCGGAGGATGGTGGCGCGCGCAACCAGCATCGCGAGGAATACGCCCGCGACCGGGAGCGCGACCAGGATCGCCCAGCTCGCGGCCGGGAGCCCGGCGGATCCGAGCAGCTCCGATCCGAGCGCTCCGACGCGGTTGCCGATGAGGACGAGCACCAGCGAGGCTGCGGACAGGCCGAGCGCGCCGCCGAAGAGGGCGTCGAGCGCGATCCGGCGCTGGAACAGCCTGGCAACCTGGACGTCGGTCGCGCCCATCAGGTGGAGCACCTCGATCGTGCCACGATGCGTGTCGAGCGCCGCCCGCGCGGCGAGCACCACGGTCGCGGCCGTCGCTCCCACCATCAGCAGCACGAGCCCGCCCGCCAGCCACTTCAGCGCCTGGATGAGCTTGGCGAGCGGCGCCAGC
>NZ_DASVUE010000304.1:0-1679 GCF_036387215.1 Allosphingosinicella sp.
TCGAGCAGGAACACGTCGAGCGGCGCTTCGAAGAACAAGGAGAAGGGTTGGCGAAAGTCCATCGCCTGCGGGAAGCGGGGCGTCACCTCGATCCGCTGGAGCGTCACTTCGACCGGCTTTGGCGCGGTGTTCACCTTCACCTTTTTGCCGACCCAGGCTTGAAAGTCCTCAGGCTCCAGCAGATGCATTTCTTCCCCCTTTTACTAAGGCTTTTGCCAGGCCGCCTCCGCTGCCACAATGCCGGGTCAGAAATAGACAGGCGATAGCAAGGAACGGAAGGCAGTGATGGAGGCCATGCTACTTGACCCTTTCCCGTCGGAAAAGGGCTCGATCCCGCCGATCTGCGAACGGCTCGCACAATTAGGCGTGACGCTGCGGACGGCGACCGCGACGGACCTGCCCTTCCTTGGCCGCCTCTATGCCGGCACGCGCGCAGCCGAGCTCCTCGCCGCGCCCTGGTCGGCTGCCGAGAAAGCTGCCTTCTGCGCGAGCCAATTCTCCCTCCAGCATGCCGACTATGTCCGCCGTTTTCCGCGCGGCGACTTCTGGATCGTGTCGCAACGGCTGGACGGGACGGCGCGCGACATCGGCCGCCTCTCCGTCGAGCGCAAAAGCAAGGCGTGGCGCCTGATCGACATCATCCTGGCGGTCGGTGCACGGGGACAGGGCCTCGGGGCCGCGCTCATCCAATGGGTGCAGGCGAGCGCGGCTTCGGCGGGCGCTGAGGCGGTGGACCTGACGGTCCTGGCTGGAAATCCACGCGCACGCGCCTTGTATCTCCGCCTGGGTTTCGAGGATTCAAGGGACGGGGACGGGCTGCGCCAAGCCATGCGCTGGCGCCCGGCCTAAGCTCCGTCGCCCCTCGGCGAGACACCGGCCCCGCACGACGAGTTTCACTCGATATATTCGTCCTTTGCGCCCGCTCGTGCGGCGGCGCGGAGTCTTCGCCAGTTACGGGCAAAACCATTCCTGATGACGGTTCAGCTCCGCAAGACCGGCTGCTCGCTCGCGGACCCCCCCGAGCCGACGAGAGGGATCGACCTCCAGCCCCACCTCAAGACCGTGTTGCGATGCGGTCCAGCCGAAAAACAGAGGATTCGGTTGGCTGGGGCGGCAGGATTCGAACCTGCGAATGCCGGTACCAAAAACCGGTGCCTTACCACTTGGCGACGCCCCAGCATGGCGCGAACGGGCGCTTAGCGCCCGGCCTGCCCGAAAGAAAGCCTTAGCTGTTTGAAATCCGCCGGTTGGCGAGATCAAGATAGTCCTTGCGGAGCTGCAGCGTCAGATCGCCCACTTCGAAGTTCCATGGCCCCACCTGCGCCACCGGAGTGACTTCGGCCGCGCTTCCCGTGAGGAAGCATTGCTCGAAGCCTTCTAGCTCCTCCGGCCAGATCGGGCGCTCGACCACCTCGATGCCGCGGCGGCGGGCAAGGTCCATAACGGTGCGGCGGGTGATCCCGTCGAGGAAGCAATCGGGCGTCGGCGTGTGGATCGTGCCGCCCTTCACGAAGAAGGCGTTGGCGCCGGTCGCTTCGGCCACCTGCCCGCGCCAATCGAACATCAGGGCGTCATCATAGCCCTTCGCCTGCGCATGGTGTCGCGACAACGTGCATATCATGTAGAGGCCAGCGGCCTTGGACTGGGTTGGAGCCGTATAGGGCGCAGGCCGCCGCCAC
>NZ_DASVUE010000305.1:0-4593 GCF_036387215.1 Allosphingosinicella sp.
ATCCTGCTCATGGACCGCTCGATCAAACCCGGCGACGTGATCGTCGTCGGCGAAAGCTTCGGCCATGTCTCGAAGATCGGCGTGCGCGCCGTCTCGATCATCACCCGCGACGGCAAGGAGCACCTCATCCCGAATGAGAATCTGATGACTCAGGAGGTGGAGAACTGGTCCTATTCCAGCCCCAACGTCCGGGTGCACATCCCGGTCGGCGTCGGCTACGATTGCGATCTGAAGCTGGCCCAGCGGCTGATGATCGAGGCTGCAAGCGCGCCGGAGCGGGTGTTGAAGGCGCCGAAGCCCAGCGTCTGGCTGGTGGCGTTCGGCGAAAGCTCCGTCGATCATGAAATCCTGGTCTGGATTGCCGATCCCCAGTCCGGCGTCGGCGGCGTCCGTTCGGAAATCCTCAACCGGGTGTGGACCTTGTTCCAGGAGAACGGGATCGAACTCCCGTTCCCGCAGCGCGACATCCACGTCAAAAGCTGGCCGAATCCTCCTGGCGGAGAAGGAGCGCCGTCAGCCGGTTGAGCGCCGTCCCGAGCTCGTCGGCAAGGCGGCGCGCGGCCGCCGGAGGAGCCTGGCCGCCGCTCTGGAGCAGGGCTTCGACTGCGGCGGCGGACCATTTGGCGGTCTCGCCCACCAGGCAATCGAAGCGGCGGCGGACGATCGGCAGCGCCTGATCGTAGGCGCTGCTGAGGCGCGCGGCTTCATCGAGAGCGGCATCGGCGGCGTCCGGCGCGGTCCCGCGCCCGGCGAGCACCTCGACCAGGCGAAGCACATGCCGAAGCTGCGCCACCTGGCGGCCGGCATCGACCGGAATGCTCGCAAATTGCGCTGGCGAATGGTGCGTCATCGGCCGAGCGCCTTAGCCCGACCCCCGCTAAGGAAGCGCTAACGGCTCTCAGCCGCGCCGCAGCAGGCGCCAGAATTCGGCGTCGGAAAAGCCGTTGCCGCCCCGCCCGCGCATCCCTTCCAATATCCCGGTCGCCTGCCGGACGACGACCAGCTCTTCCTTCCGGCTGACGTAGAGTCGCTGCTTGCCTGCGCCGGCCGCAAGGACGAGGTCGGCCGGTATCTCCGGAACGTCGGGCCGAACGTCAGTAGCCAATCGAAGCTGCGGGATCGCTGCGCGCCGCGCCTCGGGCATCGGGCGGTTGAGCCACCAGCTGAGGCCGTAAGCGGGATTGGCGGCACTTCCCTGGAAGCAGGCTTCGAGCGTGGCGGGATTGACGATCGGCCGTCCCTCCACCTTCCCGCCGAGGCGGACGAACTCGCCGAACCGGGCCCAGTCCCGCGCCGTCAGCCGCGCTCCGGAGCCGAGATGCGGCATGCCGTCCCGGCCGCGCCGCCAGGAGGCGAAGGCGATTCCCGCCGGGTCCAGCACCCGCCGCTTCAGATAGGCGACCGGATCTTCCTTGCGGCCGAGCTTGCGCGTCAGGATCTCGCCGAACAGCTGGAACGGATCGCCGCCATAAGCGAAGACCGTCCCGGGCTCCGCGACCGCTTCGACGGCGACGCTCTCCTCATAGGTGAGGAGATCACCGCGGGCGCGGCGGGTGGCGAGGCCGCTGGTGAGCGAGAGGATGTGGCGGATGGTGATCCGCCGCTTCAGGGGATGCTCCCGCCATTCGGGAAGGGTATCGGCGGCAAGCTCGTCGAGGCGGAGCAGGCGGTCCTGGACCGCGGCTGCCGCCATGACACCGCAGAAGCTCTTGGCGCCGCTTGCAAGCTCGTGCGGACGGTCCGGAGCGCCGCCGTTCGGATAATCCTCGAAGACGATCCGGCCGCCGCGCATCACCAGCATCGATATGCCGCGGAAGGAGGCGCTGTAATCGGCTGCCGCGCGATAAGCCGGCTCGGCAAAGGCCGCGGCGGGCGCCGCGAAGGCCGCACCGATCGCGGCCGCGGTGCCGGCGAGGACGGTGCGGCGGGTGAAGCCGGGGCTCACGAGGCGGAGCCCGGCATCCACTTATTGCGGCGTGGAGGTCTTGGCTTCCCGGCCGTCGCCTTCCGGAACGGCGAGGATCGTCTGGGTGGTCGCGCCCTTGTCGGTGACGACGGTGCTGGGATCGCCGACCACCGAGCGCGCGCCCGGAGCGGAATTGGCAGCGCCGGCCTGGTTGAGGATCTGCGTCTCGGTCGCGGCGCGCGGCGCCGGGCCGCCGAACAGGGCCTGGACGGCCTGCGTGCGGGCGTCGACTGCGGGAGCCGCTTCGCCCGGACGCGGCGGCGTCAGCGCGAAATCGGGCGGAACGACCAGCGGGGCGTTCCGCGCAACCGCATATTCGTCGGGCCCGCGGCCGCCGAGGCCGCCGGAGGCGCAGCCCGCCAGGAGCAGGGTCGAGGCCGCCGCGGCCATGGCGAGGTTCACGATACGCATGTTTCAGGCTTCCTTCGTGGGCTTCCGGTCGCGCGTGAGAAGCGCTCGGAACAGCAATAGCAGAACGCCGATGGTAATGGCAGCGTCGGCCACATTGAAGACCAAAAATGGCCGCCACTCGCCGAAATGCAGATCGGCGAAATCAACGACATAGCCGTAGCGGATGCGGTCGACGATGTTGCCGAGCGCTCCGCCGAGCACGAAAGCGAGCGCAAGCGCATCGTCCCGCCGCCGCTCGCGCCACAGCCAATAGGTGACGCCCGCCGAGATGAAGGCGGTGAGCGCGACCAGGAGCCAGCGGCCGACTTCGCCGTCGGCGGTGAGGAAGCCCATCGATACGCCGCGATTTTCGACCCAGGAGAGGCGGAAGAAGGAGACGATGTCGATCTGCCGGTTCGGCTGGCTCTGGAGTGCGAGCGGATAGGTGATGATCCACTTGGTAAGCTGATCGATCACGAAGATGCCGGCCGCGGTTCCGAAGCCGAGCGCGCGGTGATTCCTGTAGAGGTCCGCTCCCAATGGAACCGCCCGTGCGCCGGTGATGCTCTCAGCCATTCAATACCCCATCGCAGCGGGCGCAGAGCGCGCCGTCCTCGGTCACTTCCGGCAGGTGGCGCCAGCAGCGGCCGCATTTCTCGCGCCCGGTTCTCGAAATGGCAATGGTTTCGCTTGCGCCGGGCGAGGCCCGCAGTTCCGAAACGATGCAGATTTCAGTGAAATCGACCGACGAGACCGCCTCGGCCGCGCCGGCGTCGGCAAGCGCGAGATCCACTTCGGCTTCGAGGCTCGAGCGGATCACCTTCTCGCGCCGGAGCGGCTCGATCGCCTCGGTGACTCGAGTGCGGACCGCGCGAACCGTCTCCCACTTCGAACCGAGCGCATCGTCGCGCCAGCCGGCGTCGATCTGCGGCCAGACTTCGAGATGCACCGAACCTGCCCCGGGGTAGCGGCTCTGCCAGACTTCCTCGGCGGTGAAGCAGAGGATCGGGCTTACCCAGCGGATCAGCGCCTGGAAGACATGATCCAGCACTGTTCGGTACGCGCGGCGCTTCGTTTCCGATGGTGCATCGCAATAGAGGCTGTCCTTGCGGATATCGAAGAAGAAGGCGGAGAGATCGTCGTTGGCGAAGGAGGTGATGAGCCGGATGTAGCGGTTGAACTCGAATGCCTCCGCGGCCGCTTTCAGCTCCGAGTCCAGCTCCGCCAGCCGGTGAAGAACCCAGCGCTCCAGCTCCGGCATTTCCCCGGCCGCGACGCGCTCGGCATCGTCGAAGCCTTCGAGCGCGCCCAGCAGGTAGCGGAACGTGTTCCTGAGCTTGCGATAGGCGTCGGACGTGCCGGCGAGCACTTCCTTGCCGATCCGCACGTCCTCGAAATAGTCGGTCGAGGCGACCCAGAGGCGGAGGATGTCGGCGCCGCTCTCGTCGATCACCTTCAAGGGATCGACCGTATTGCCGATCGATTTCGACATCTTGCGCCCGTTCTGGTCGAGCGCGAAGCCGTGGGTCAGCACCGTCTCGAACGGCGCCCGGCCGCGCGTGCCGGAGCTTTCCAGCAAGGACGACTGGAACCAGCCGCGATGCTGGTCGGAGCCTTCGATGTAGAGGCTTGCGCGCGTGCCCTCGCCGTATCGCGCCTCGACCACATAGGAGTGGGTCGATCCGGAATCGAACCAGACGTCGAGGATGTCGGTGACCGGCTCATAATCGTCGAGACTGTAATGGTTGCCGAGCAGCGCCTGGTGGTCGGCCGCGAACCAGGCGTCCGCGCCGCCTTCGTGGAAGGCTCGGATGATGCGGGAATTGACCACCGCATCCTTCAGATATTCGCCCGTTTCCCTGTGCACGTAGAGCGCGATCGGAACGCCCCAGGCGCGCTGGCGGCTGATCACCCAGTCCGGGCGCCCTTCGACCATGGAGCGGATGCGGTTCCTCGATTTCTCCGGCACCCAGCGGGTCTCGTCGATCGCCGAGAGCGCGGTCTCACGCAGAGTCATGGCGCTGCTGTTGTCGCCCGCGCCGCGCTCGCCGACGGAGGCGGACGCATTTGAGGCGCTCCGCGCCTGATCCATCGGAATGAACCATTGGGGCGTGGCGCGGAAGATCACCTTGGCCTTGGAGCGCCAGCTGTGCGGATAACTGTGCTGGAAGTCCGCGGAGGCGGCGAGGAGGGCCCCCGCCTCTCGCAGATCGGTGCAGATCGGCCCGTCCGGCGCG
>NZ_DASVUE010000306.1:0-10876 GCF_036387215.1 Allosphingosinicella sp.
GTCGCTCAGGCCGAGGGGCAGGAGATCCCGCGCCGGGCGCCGGCGGTGGACATCGTCGTGGGCCCGCAAGCCTATCACCGGCTGCCCGGGATGGTCGCTGCCGCCGCGCGCGGCGAGCGCGCGCTCGACACCGACATGCCGTTCGAGAGCAAGTTCGGAGCCCTCCCCGCCCGCCGGAAGCAGGGGCCGAGCGCCTTTTTGACGGTGCAGGAGGGGTGCGACAAATTCTGCACCTATTGCGTCGTCCCCTATACCCGCGGCGCCGAGGTCTCGCGCGGCTGGGGCGCGATCGTCGACGAAGCCAAAGCGCTCGTGGACCAGGGCGCGCGGGAGATCACCCTGCTCGGCCAGAATGTGAACGCCTGGACCGGCGAGGACGATAAGGGGCGGATGCAGGGCCTCGACGGGCTCGTCCGGGCGCTGGGCCGGCTGACGGGGCTGGAGCGGATCCGCTACACGACCAGCCACCCTAACGACATGACCCAAGGCCTGATCCGCGCCCACGCCGAGGTCGAGAAGCTGATGCCGTTCCTGCATCTGCCAGTTCAGTCCGGGAACGACCGCGTGCTGAAGGCAATGAACCGCAGCCATACGACGGCAAGCTATCTCGCGATCATCGAGCGCGTCCGTGCCGCCCGGCCGGACATCGCGCTTTCCGGTGACTTCATCGTCGGCTTTCCCGGCGAAACCGACGCGGAATTCGAGGATACGCTGAAAATCGTCGCCGAGGTGAACTACGCGCAAGCTTACTCGTTCAAATATTCCCCGCGGCCCGGAACCCCCGCCGCACAGATGGATGCACAGGTGCCTGCCGAGCTGATGGACGAGAGATTGCAGAGGCTGCAGGCGCTGCTCAATGAGCAGCAGCTGTCCTTCAACCGCGCCACCGTCGGCCGCCGCACGTCCGTGCTGCTCGAACGGAGGGGCAAGAAGCCGGGGCAGCTGATCGGCAAGTCGCCCTGGCTTCAGTCCGTGCACCTCGAGACCGGAGCGGAGATCGGCGATCTGATCGAGGTCGATATCCTCTCGGCCGGGCCGAACAGCCTCGCCGCCGCCGAAGCGCTTCGGGACGCCGCCTGATGGCGCAGAAGAAAGCCGCCGCCGAAGCCGCCGGTCCGCGCGCGCGGGTCGAAGTCGAATTCGAGCAGCCGCATCTGCTCGGGCCGCTCTTCGGCGAGTTCGACCGCAACCTGGTGGCGATCGAGGACCGGCTCGGAGTCTACATCGCGGCGCGCGGCAACCGGGTGCAGATCGAAGGCGAGGCGGAAGCGGCCGCGCGTGCGCGCGACGTGCTGGTCGGCCTCTACAACCGGCTCGATGAGGGCCAGGACATCGATCAGGGCGCGGTCGATGCAGTGATCGCCATGTCGGGGCAGCCGACGCTCGACGGCATCATCTCGCCGGACGTTTCAGAGCCGCCGAAGGTGATGATCCGGACGCGCAAGAAGACGATCGTCCCGCGCTCGAAGACCCAGGCCGTCTATATGGAGGCGCTCGGCCGCGACGACCTCATCTTCGCGCTTGGGCCTGCGGGCACCGGAAAGACCTATCTCGCAGTCGCGCAGGCGGTGCAGCAGCTGATCGGCGGTTCGGTCGACCGGCTGATCCTGTCGCGGCCCGCCGTCGAGGCGGGCGAGCGGCTCGGCTTCCTGCCCGGCGACATGAAGGAGAAGGTCGATCCCTATCTCCGCCCGCTTTACGACGCGCTCTACGACATGCTTCCGGCCGAGCAGGTCGAGCGGCGGATCGCGTCCGGCGAGATCGAGATCGCTCCGATCGCCTTCATGCGCGGCCGCACGCTTTCCGATGCCTTCATCATCCTCGACGAAGCGCAGAACACCACGCCGCAGCAGATGAAGATGTTCCTCACCCGCTTCGGCATGCGCAGCCGCATGGTCGTGTGCGGCGATCCGCTGCAGGTCGATCTTCCGAACCCCGGCCAGTCCGGCCTCGCCGACGCCGTCGGGCGGCTGGAGGGCATCCAGAAGATCGCCACGGTCCGCTTCACCTCGGCCGACGTCGTCCGCCATCCGCTCGTCGGGCGGATCGTCGAAGCCTATGAAGGGCCGAATTCGTGATCCTGGTCGAAGCCGATGCCGGGGAGGAATGGGACAGTCGCATCGGCTGGCCCGAGCTTGCCGAGCGCGCGGTGCTCTCCGCCGTCGCAAGCAGCCGCCAGGCAGCGCTTGCCGAAAGCGACCTGACGGTCGAAGTCTCGGTCAAGTTCACCGACGATGATGAAGTAAAGGCGCTCAACACCGGCTATCGCGGCAAGGAGAAGCCGACCAACGTCCTCTCTTTCCCGATGGTGGACGGCGACCTCCTGGAATCCATCGGCGCGGCCGACGGCGGCGAGGTCCTGCTCGGCGATATCGTGCTCGCCCACGGCGTCTGCGTGGCGGAGGCCGCCGACAAGGGCATTGCGGTCGAGACCCACGCCGCCCATCTGGTGGTGCACGGGACGCTCCATCTGCTAGGCTACGACCATGAGACGGGCGAGGAGGACGCCGAGGCGATGGAGGCGGTCGAGCGAACCGCGCTCGCCGCGCTCGGGATCGCCGATCCCTATGCAATCACTGAGGTGCAAACACCCCTAAATGCCTGACGATTCGAGTATCGGCGCCCAGCCGAATGGGCGCAGCTTCTGGAGCGGCCTTCGAACGCTCCTTTTCGGCGACGACGGCGAGACGACGCTCCGCGACGAGATCGAGGAGATGATCGAGAGCCATGAGGGCGAGATACCGGCGGTGGGCGACCTCACCCCGGTCGAGCGGCAGATGCTGCGCAACCTCCTTCATTTCGGCGAGCGCACCGCCGACGACATCTCCGTCCCCCGGGGCGAGATTATCGCGGTTCCAAACACGATCAGCTTCGCCGAGCTCGTCGCCGCCTTCGCGGAGGCGGGGCACAGCCGCCTCCCGGTCTATGAAGGCAGCCTCGATGCCTGCATCGGCATGGTCCATATCAAGGACGTCTTCACTCTGCAGGTGAGCGGCGCGACGCCGCCGGACGACATTTCCTCGCTGATCCGGACGCCGCTCTTTGTCCCGGAATCGATGGGCGTGCTCGATCTCCTCGCGCGGATGCGCTCGGAGCGCGTGCACCTCGCCATCGTCGTCGATGAATTCGGCGGCACCGAGGGTCTCGTCACCATCGAGGACGTGGTCGAGGAGATCGTCGGTGAAATCGAGGACGAGCATGACGAGGAATTGCCCGGAATGCTGATCCCGCTCGAGGACGGCATCTGGGACGCCGACGCGCGCGCCGAACTCGAGGACGTGGCGGAGGAGCTCGATGCACGGCTCGCCATAGTTGAAGAGGACGTCGACACGCTCGGCGGCCTGGCGGTCGTGCTTGCAGGCCATGTGCCGCGGCTCGGCGAAATCGTCGAGCATCCGAGCGGGTGGCGGCTCGAAGTCACCGACAGCGACTCACGCCGCGTCAACCGCCTCCGCCTCCACGCGCCGGCGGAAGGCGCGCTTACGGAATGACCTTCGAGCACATCCGGCTCGATACCAGCCCCGCCGCCGTCGCCACGATCACGCTCGCGCGGCCGGACACGCTGAACGCGCTTAGTGGCCAAACGGTGGACGAGCTGAGGGCGGCGGTGGACGAGGTCTCAGGCTCCGGTGCGCGGTGCCTGCTGATCACCGGCGAGGGGCGCGGCTTTTCGAGCGGGGCGGATCTTGCCGGCAGCGGCGGCTTGCCCGAAGACGCAGGCGAGGCGCTCGAGAAGCATTTCAATCCGCTGATCGAAGCTTTGTTCGAGCTTCCGATCCCCGTTGTTGCGGCTGTGAACGGGCCTTGCGCGGGCGCGGGATGCTCTCTTGCCCTGTCAGCCGATATCGTGATCGCCGCGCGCTCCGCCTACTTCCTCCAGGCGTTCGTCAATATCGGCCTCATCCCCGATGCGGGAGCAACCTGGCTCCTCCCCCGCCTTGCGGGCCGTGCGCGGGCGATGGAGATGATGATCCTCGGCGAACGGATCCATGCCGAGCAGGCGCGGGACTGGGGCCTCATCTCGCGCATCGTGGAGGACGAGCATCTCGCATCCGAGGCGGTGCTGCTGGCGACGAACCTCGCGCAGGGGCCGACGGTAGCGCTCGGCCTGATCCGCAGGCTCGCGCGCCATGCGGAGCAGCTCTCGCTCGGCGACGCGCTCGCCGCCGAACGCGCGGCGCAGCGGGAGGCAGGCCGCACCGAGGATTTCAAATCCGCGGTGATGGCCTTCCTGCAGAAGCAGCAACCCCGCTTCGAAGGCCGCTAAGCCTCCGATTTGCCACGCCTTGAGCTCCCGGATAGGGAGGCGCTCACCTATCGGCTACCGAGGTGCACCGAGTCTCCATGGCCACCACAATCGAAGAACTTGAAGCGCGGCGCCGCCAGGCTCAGCTCGGCGGCGGCGAAGCGCGGATCGAAGCTCAGCACCGGAAGGGCCGGCTCACCGCGCGCGAGCGGCTGACGGTGCTGCTCGATCAGGGCAGCTTCGAAGAGTACGACATGTTCGTGGAGCATAATTGCTCCGAATTCGGTATGGAGACGCAAAGGGTGCCGGGCGACGGCGTCGTCACGGGATCGGGTACGATCAACGGCCGCCTCGTCTACGTCTTCGCTCAGGATTTCACCGTCTTCGGCGGCTCGCTCTCGGAGCGGCACGCAAGCAAGATCTGCAAGATCATGGACATGGCGATGAAGGTCGGAGCGCCCGTGATCGGCCTCAATGACTCGGGTGGCGCGCGCATCCAGGAGGGCGTCGCCAGCCTTGCAGGCTATGCCGAGGTATTCCAGCGCAACGTGCTCGCGTCCGGCGTCGTGCCGCAGATCAGCCTGATCATGGGCCCGTGCGCGGGCGGCGCCGTCTATTCGCCGGCGATGACGGACTTCATCTTCATGGTGAAGGACTCGAGCTACATGTTCGTCACCGGCCCTGACGTGGTGAAGACCGTCACCAACGAGGTCGTCACCCAGGAGGAGCTTGGCGGCGCCGTCACCCACACGACCAAGTCGGGCGTCGCCGATGTCGCGTTCGAGAATGATATCGAGGCGCTTCTCGCGACGCGGGATTTCTTCGATTTCCTGCCGCTTTCGAACCGGCACGACCTACCCGAGCGCCCCTGCACCGACCCCTGGGACCGCCGCGAAGACAGCCTCGACACACTAATCCCCGACAGCGCGGCCAAGCCCTACGACATGCACGAGCTGATCTCGAAGACTGTCGATGAGGGCGACTTCTTCGAGATCCAGCCGAACCATGCCGCCAACATCATCTGCGGCTTCGGCCGGATCGAGGGCCGCACGATCGGAATCGTCGCCAACCAGCCGATGGTGCTCGCCGGCGTGCTCGACATCGCAAGCTCGAAGAAGGCCGGACGCTTCGTCCGCTTCTGCGACGCATTCGACATCCCCATTGTAACGTTCGTGGACGTGCCGGGCTTCCTTCCCGGTGTCGCGCAGGAGCATAACGGCATCATCAAGAACGGCGCGAAACTGCTGTTCGCCTTTGCCGAGGCGACCGTACCGAAGATCACCGTCATCACCCGCAAGGCCTATGGCGGCGCCTACGACGTGATGAGCTCAAAGCACCTCCGCGGCGACCTCAACTACGCCTGGCCCTCCGCCGAAATCGCGGTGATGGGCGCCAAAGGGGCCGTGGAGATCATCTTCCGCAAGGACATAGGCGATCCGGATAAGATCGCCGCCCGCACCCAGGAATACGAACAGCGCTTCGCCAACCCGTTCGTGGCGGCGAGCATGGGCTTCATCGACGAAGTGATCATGCCGCATTCGACACGGCGGCGGATCGCGCTCGGGCTGCGGAAGCTCCGCGACAAGCAGCTCGAGAACCCGTGGAAGAAGCACGACAACATCCCGCTATGACCATTGGCCGCCTCAACCACGTCGGCGTCGCCACGCCGTCGATCGAACAGAGCATTGCTCTCTACCGCGACCTGCTAGGCGCCACGGCAATCAGCGAGCCGTTCGACCTGCCTCCGCAGAAGGTGCGGGTGTGCTTCGTCGATACGCCGAACAGCCAGATCGAGCTCCTGGAGCCGCTGGGGGAGGATTCGCCGATCGCGAAGTTCCTCGAGAAGAACCCGGCGGGCGGGCAGCATCATGTCTGCTTCGAGGTGCCCGACATCCATGCGGCGGCGGCCGAGATGACGGCGAAGGGGGCGAAGGTGCTGGGCGAGCCGCGCATCGGGGCGCACGGAACTCCGGTCATATTCCTGCACCCGAAAGGCACCGGCGGCGTTCTTGTCGAGCTGATGGAGACGCCGCGCGGTGAGCATTGAGAAGCCGACGATCGAGCAGAATACGGGCGAGGATTCCGGAGCCGCGCCGCAGCCGAGCCGGTCCGCGGCGGACGACACACCCACCCTCGCCCACTGGCAGGCCGCAGCCGCCAAGGAGGTGAAGGGGAAGGACCTCACCTGGCATACGCCCGAAGGCATCGACGTGAAGCCGCTCTATACGGCGGAGGACACGGCAGAACTCGATCCGGGCCTCCCCGGCTTTGCGCCCTTCACGCGCGGGCCGTATGCATCGATGTACACCGGGCGTCCGTGGACGATCCGGCAATATGCGGGCTTCTCCACCGCCGAGGACTCGAACGCCTTCTACCGGCGCAACCTCGCCGCAGGGCAGAAGGGCCTCTCCGTCGCCTTCGATCTCGCCACCCACCGCGGCTATGACAGCGACCATCCGCGCGTGGTCGGCGACGTCGGCAAGGCGGGTGTGGCGATCGACACGCTCGAGGATATGAAGATCCTGTTCGACGGCATTCCGCTCGGCGAGATGTCCGTGTCGATGACGATGAACGGCGCGGTGCTTCCGGTGCTCGCCTTCTACATCGTCGCCGCGGAGGAGCAGGGCGTCGCCCAGGCGCAGCTCACCGGCACCATCCAGAACGACATCCTCAAAGAGTTCGCGGTCCGCAACACCTACATCTATCCGCCCGAGCCCTCGATGCGGATCGTTGCCGACATCATCGCCTACACCTCGGCCAACATGCCAAAGTTCAACTCCATCTCGATCAGCGGCTATCACATGCAGGAAGCCGGCGCGACGGCGGTGCAGGAGCTCGCCTTCACGCTCGCTGACGGAATGGAGTATGTCCGCGCCGCGAGGGCGAAGGGGCTGGAGGTGGACGCCTTCGCGCCGCGCCTCTCCTTCTTCTTCGCCATCGGAATGAACTTCTTCATGGAGGTGGCGAAGCTCCGCGCCGCGCGCCTGCTCTGGCACCGGATCATGGACGATTTCGGCGCGAAGAACCCGAAGTCGAAGATGCTGCGCACCCACTGCCAGACGTCCGGCGTGTCGTTGACCGAGCAAGATCCGTACAACAACGTCATCCGCACTACCGTGGAAG
Organism: Allosphingosinicella sp.; assembly: GCF_036387215.1. Taxonomy (GTDB): domain Bacteria; phylum Pseudomonadota; class Alphaproteobacteria; order Sphingomonadales; family Sphingomonadaceae; genus Allosphingosinicella. The sequence goes on from NZ_DASVUE010000306.1 coordinate 7,370, forward strand.
CGATGGCGGCGGTGCTGGGCGGCACTCAGTCGCTCCACACCAACAGCTTCGACGAAGCGATCGCGCTTCCCACCGACACTTCGGCACGGATCGCGCGCAACACGCAGCTGATCCTGGCCGAGGAGACGGGGATCACGAATGTCGCCGATCCGCTCGGCGGGTCCTATTATGTCGAGGCGCTGACCAAGGAGCTCGCCGACCATGCCTGGGCGCTTATCCAGGAAGTGGAAGGCATGGGCGGAATGACCATGGCGGTGGCTGAAGGTATGCCCAAGCGCCGGATCGAGGAAGCCTCCGCCGCCCGCGCTGCCGCGGTCGACCGGGGCGAGACGGTGGTGGTCGGCGTCAACCGCTACCGCCTGAAGGACGAGCCGCCGGTCGATACGCTCGAGATCGACAATGCGAAGGTTCGCTCCGGGCAGATCGACCGCATCGCCCGCACCCGCGCCAGCCGCGACGAAACGAAGGCTCAGGCTGCGCTCGCCGCGCTGACGGACGGCGCGCGGGGCGAGGCGAATTTGCTCCAGCTTTCAGTCGAAGCCGCGCGCGCGCGCTGCACGTTGGGCGAGATCAGCGCGGCTCTGGAGGAGGCATTCGGCCGCTATGACACGGTGCCGAGGCCGGTCAGCGGCGTCTATGGCGGCGCCCACCGGGGTGACCCGCGCTGGGGACGCGCTGAAGACGGCGTCGGAGCGGTCCAGCGCCGGCTGGGCAGGAAGCCCCGAATGCTCGTCGCCAAGATGGGCCAGGACGGGCACGATCGGGGCGCCAACCTCGTCTCCTCGGCCTTCGCCGATCTCGGCTTCGAAGTGGTGCCGGGCCCCCTCTTCCAGACGCCCGAGGAAAGCGCCCGCATGGCGGTCGAGAAGGATGTGGACGTTGTCGGCGCCTCCAGCCTCGCCGCCGGGCACAAGACGCTGGTGCCCGAGCTCATCAACCACCTGCGCGACATGGGGCGCGCCGATATCCGAGTGGTCGTCGGCGGCGTGATTCCTCCGCAGGACTATGAAATGCTCCGCGAGGCGGGCGTGCAGGCGATCTTCGGCCCCGGCACCAACCTCGTTGACGCTGCGGGCGAAGTGCTCAAGCTTCTAGGGCATAATCTTCCGCCGCTCGAGGAGGCTGCGGAGTGAGCGACGAGCAGCGACCCGCAGCACGCCTGGCGCGGCTTGGGTGCGCACTCTATCTGATCTTCGGCGGGTTCTATGCAGTAGGCGGTATGTACGTGCGGCTCATGGGTCCATGTCCCGCCTTCTCAAGCAAAACAGATTGCTACTGGAGCCCCGGCGAAAGGTTCTGGATCTTCCCTGGATCGCAGATTGCGATCCTTGCAGTCGGCATTCTTCTCGCCAGGTACGTCCGGAGGTCGACTCGATAATGCGTGCCGCTGTCCAGATCTCACTTCTTACGAGACACAACCGATGTTCAAAAAGATACTGATCGCCAATCGCGGGGAGATTGCCTGCCGCGTCATCCGCACCGCGAAGAAGATGGGCATCAAGACGGTGGCCGTCTATTCCGATGCCGATGCGCGGGCGCCGCATGTGCGGATGGCCGACGAGGCGGTGCGCTTGGGGCCTCCGGCGGCGAGCGAGAGCTATCTCCGTGCCGATCTGATCCTGCTCGCCTGCAAGGAGACGGGCGCGGAGGCGGTGCATCCCGGCTATGGCTTCCTTTCGGAGCGCGAGAGTTTCGCGCGGCTGCTGGCGGAGAACGGCATCGCCTTCATCGGCCCACCGCCGAACGCGATCGCGGCGATGGGCGACAAGATCGAATCGAAGAAGCTGGCACAAGCGGCGGGCGTGAACGTCGTGCCGGGCTTCCTCGGCGACATCGCCACCACCGAGGATGCGGTCCGGATCGCCGGCGAGATCGGCTATCCGGTGATGATGAAGGCTTCGGCCGGCGGTGGCGGCAAAGGCATGCGGCTCGCCTGGAGCGAGACCGACGTCCGCGAAGGCTTCGAGGCAACGAAGCGCGAAGGCCTCGCCTCGTTCGGCGACGACCGGGTGTTCATCGAGAAGTTCATTGAGAGCCCGCGCCACATCGAAATCCAGGTGCTTGGCGACCAGCACGGCAACATCCTCTATCTCGGCGAGCGCGAATGCTCGGTGCAGCGGCGCCACCAGAAGGTGGTGGAGGAAGCGCCCTCCCCATTCGTGACGCCGCAGATGCGGAAGGCGATGGGCGAGCAGGCGGTCGCGCTTGCCCGGGCGGTCGGCTATTACAGTGCCGGTACGGTGGAGCTGATCGTCTCGGGCGCCGATCCGACCGGGGAGAGCTTCTACTTCCTCGAGATGAACACCCGTCTCCAGGTCGAGCATCCGGTGACCGAGCAGGTGACGGGGCTCGACCTCGTGGAGCAGATGATCCGCGTCGCCGCCGGCGAGCAGCTGGCGTTCGGACAGGACGACGTGAAGCTCTCCGGCTGGTCGATCGAGAACCGTGTCTATGCCGAGGACCCCTATCGCGGCTTCCTCCCCTCCACCGGCCGCCTGGTCCGCTACCAGCCGCCGCGCGAGAAGGAGGGCGTCCGCGTCGACGACGGCGTGTTCGAAGGTGGGGAAGTTTCGATGTTCTACGATCCCATGATCGCGAAGCTCGTCACCTACGCGGACACGCGCGAGGCGGCGGTGGATCTCCAGATCGAGGCGCTCGACCGGTTCGTGATCGAGGGAATCGGCCACAATGTCGATTTCCTTTCGGCGCTGATGCAGCATCCGCGCTTCCGGGCGGGCGAGCTGACCACCGGCTTCATCGCCGAGGAATATCCCGAGGGCTTCCAGGGGGCTCCGGCCGATCCGCAGCTGATCGAGGACCTGGCGCTGATCGCCTCCCTCGTCGCGCTCGAGACCGATCACCGCGCCTGCTCGATCAGCGGCCAGCTCGGCAGCGAAGTGCTTCCGCCCGAAGAGCGGGTGGTGCGGATCGCGGGCCGCGACCACCGGATCCGCTTCGACGGGTTCGAGGGCGGGCTGCTCGGCTATATCGACAAGGGCGAGGGGCGGGAGCTGATCGGGCGCTGGCAGCCGGGGCAGCTCCTGTTCAAGGGCACGATCGACGAGCGCAGCCGCACCGTGCAGGTGATGCGCCGCGGCCGGCAGTGGCGGCTCACCACCCGCGGGGCCTCGCACCTCGTGGACGTGCTCCCGGCGCATGTGGCCGAGCTCAGCCGCTACATGATCGAGAAGATCCCGCCCGATCTTTCGAAGTTCCTGCTGTGCCCGATGCCCGGACTTCTGACCGCGCTCAACGTCGGCGAGGGCGACAAGGTCGAGGCGGGCCAGCCGCTTGCCGTTGTCGAAGCGATGAAGATGGAGAACATCCTCCGAGCCGAGAAATCCGGGACGGTGGCGAAGGTGCAGGCGAAGCCGGGTGACAGCCTTGCCGTGGACGCGGTGATCCTGGAATTCGAGTAACGTCGTCATTGCGAGGAGCGCTCGCGACGACGCAATCCACGGGCGCTGCGGCATGGATTGCTTCCCTGCGCTCGCAATGAAGCTTCAA
>NZ_DASVUE010000307.1:0-6376 GCF_036387215.1 Allosphingosinicella sp.
TACAAAGCGGTTGTGCCCCCGCAGCCCTTGCCACCCCAGCGCGGATGCGGCGAGGCTTACGCCCTCGTCCTGCTACTCCCGCGACGGGAGCCTGACTGTGGTTAAAGACGGTTGAAGTAAAGTTAAGGCTGCCGGAGTCCGACCACAGGTGCGGCCAGCTGCCGCGCCGGCCGGACGAGTCGAGCGAGCACGATGGAACCGGCGGAGATTGTTGCCTTTTGTAATGCCAGTGCCGATCTATCCCGCATGACCGGATTCGCCCGTTCGCCGCTTGCGGCGATTCTCGGCCCCACCAATACGGGCAAGACCCACCTCGCGGTTGAGCGGATGTGCGCGCATTCGAGCGGAATGATCGGCTTTCCGCTGCGGCTCCTGGCGCGCGAGGTCTACGACCGGGTCGTGAAGCTGAAGGGGCCGAACCAGGTCGCGCTGATCACCGGCGAGGAGAAGATCCTCCCCAAGGATGCCCGCTGGTTCCTCTGCACCGCCGAATCGATGCCGATGGAGCGGGATTTCGCCTTCGTCGCGCTGGACGAGGCGCAGCTTGGCGCGGATCACGAGCGGGGACACGTCTTCACCGACCGGCTGCTTCACGCCCGCGGCCGGGAGGAGACGATGATCCTCGGCTCCGAAGCGCTTGCGCCGATGGTGCGCGCGCTTCTTCCCAAGGCCGAGATCATCGGCCGTCCGCGCTTCTCCACCTTGAGCTATGCCGGCCCCACCAAGCTTTCGCGTCTGCCGCCGCGTTCGGCGATCGTCGCCTTCTCGGCTGAGCAGGTCTACGCGGTGGCGGAGATGCTGCGCCGAATGCGCGGAGGCGCCGCGGTGGTGATGGGCGCGCTCAGCCCCCGCACCCGCAACGCCCAGGTCGCCATGTATCAGGCGGGCGAGGTGGATTATCTCGTCGCGACCGATGCGATCGGCATGGGCCTCAACATGGACGTCGCCCATGTCGCCTTTGCCGGCCTTTCCAAGTTCGACGGACATCGGCGGCGGCGGCTTACCCCTGCGGAGATGGCACAGATTGCCGGGCGCGCCGGCCGCCACCAGCGCGACGGCACCTTCGGATCGCTGACGCTCGAAGGCGAGCTCATCTCCGAGTTCCGGCCGGAGGAGATCGAGGCGATCGAGGAGCATCGCTTCCAGCCGCTCGACTTCCTTTACTGGCGCGAGGGCGATCCCGATTTCCGGAGCGTCGAGGCGCTGGTCCGCTCGCTCGAGAAGCGCCCCGACAAGCCAGGTCTTCGACCGGCGCACGAAGCCGTCGATCTTGCCGTGCTGAAGCGGCTAGCCGAGGATCCCGACGTGCTGGACCGCGCCAAGGGCTACGAGCGGGTGCGGCGCCTCTGGGCCGCCTGCGGCCTTCCGGACTTCCGCAAAACGGGAGCAGACCACCACGCCCGGCTGGTGGCGCGGATCTACGTCCACCTCACCGAGGGTGCGGGCCGGATCCCGCAGGGCTGGTATGCCGAGCAGCTCGCCAAGCTGGACAACGTCCAGGGCGACATCGACACCCTCGCCGATCGGATCGCGGGGGTGCGCACCTGGGCCTATATCGCGCACCGGCCCGACTGGCTGGTGGAGCCGGACGCGATGGCGGAGCGCGCCCGCTCCGTAGAAGAGAAGCTTTCGGACGCCCTACACGAACGGCTGACGCAGCGCTTCGTCGACCGCCGCACCTCGGTGCTGATGCGCGACGTCGGGAAGGGCGCGGGCGAATTTCCTGTCATTGTCGACGAACAGGGAGAAGTGACGGTCGGCACCTATCCGATCGGGCGCCTCGACGGCTTTCATTTCGAGGTGGACCCCACCGCCCGCCACGCGGACCGGAAGATGCTGCTTGCGACCGCCGAGCGGCGGCTGAGCGGCGAGTTCGAGCGGCGCGCCGCCGCCCTCGTTGCCGATACGGACGACCATTTCACGCTCCGCACCGATGCCGACAAGCAGGTCGCCATCCTCTGGCGCGGCCATGAGGTGGCGAAGCTCGGGCCGGGCAAGAACCTTCTCTCGCCGCGGGTGCTGCTGGACCGGCGGCTGGAGCGTGTCTCCGACCGCGGCCGCGAGGCAGTGATCGAGCGGCTGAAGAATTGGGTGCGGGGGCAGGTCGAGCGGTCGCTCGGCAAGCTCCGGGCCGCGGGCGCGGCGGCGCAGGAAGCCGCTGCCGGTCCGGCCGTGCGCTCCGTGCTCGCAATGCTGGTGGACGAGGGCGGCATCATCGACCGCTCGGAAGTCGCGAAGCCGCTCGCCGAGCTCAACCGGGAGCAGCGCCGCCACATCTCGAAGCTCGGCGTACGGATCGGGGCGCTCGACCTCTTCATGCCCGACGTGCTGAAGCCGGAGGCCCGGCGGTGGCGGACGGCTCTTCGCGCCGCGGCTGCGGGAGAGGCGATGCCAGAGCTTCCGGCGCATTCTAGCGTGGTTCTGCCGACGCCGAAGGACGAGCTCCGGACTTTGCTAACGCGGCTGGGCTTTCGGGCGCTCGGGCCGCAGATGCTGCGCGTCGATCTCGTCGAGCGGCTGGCGCGGCACGCGCACGAAGCCCGGACCGGCAAGCAGCCCAGCGTCGTCGACGCGGCGCTCACCACCTCGCTCGGCCTCCAGCCCGAGGCGGTGGCGCGGCTGATGAAGGAGATCGGCTTCCGCCCCGCCGCGAGCGAAGGGGGCTGGATCTGGAAAGGCCGGGCCCGCCGCCGCGATGACCGGCCGGCCGATCCGACCCACGCCTTTGCGGCGCTTGCCGGCCTCCGCCGTGGCTGACGGCGCGAGCCTCAGACTCGACAAGTTCCTCTGGTTCGCGCGCATCGTGAAGACGCGGAGCCTTGCCCAGCAGCTTGCCGAGCAGGGCCGGCTGAGGCTCGCCGGCCGGGTCATCGACCGCGCGCATGCGCCGGTGCGGGTGGGGGATGTGCTGAGCTTCGCCGTCCACGGCCGGGTGCGCGTGATCAAGGTAGAAGCCCTCCCCACCCGTCGAGGGCCGCCCGCCGAGGCGCGGGCGCTCTACAGCGAGCTGCCAGATGGGCCGTTGACGAGCGAAGGGGCGCCCGATTAGGGCAGGCACTCAGGGAGAAGCGCCAATGACTTACGTCGTCACCGAAGCCTGCATCCGGTGCAAATATATGGATTGCGTCGAAGTGTGCCCGGTGGACTGCTTCTACGAGGGCGAGAACATGCTCGTCATCAACCCCAACGAGTGCATCGATTGCGGCGTCTGCGAGCCGGAATGCCCGGCCGAGGCGATCCTTCCCGACACCGAGGCGGGCCTTGAGAAGTGGCTTGAGGTGAACGCCACCTATTCGGCGGAATGGCCGAACCTCACCCGCAAGCGCGAATCTCCCGCCGATGCCGACGAGCACAAGGGCGAGGAAGGCAAGTTCGACAAATATTTCAGCTCGAACCCCGGCGAAGGCGACTGATTCCTGCGCTTGTGTGCCCTTCCCGGCGCCTCCGGCGTCCGCTGCGCTAGCTTTACCCTCTCATTTCTGTTATAGGATTGTCATCGAAGCGGTCGCCCGTCTGCGTCCGCATTGGTGATCAGAAGAATCGCCGCAAAATCCGAATGCTGGGCTGCGTCTCATGGGGCGGGTGCGGGTTGGCGCGTTTTGCGGCTGTTTCCATTGGGAAGGTCTAATAGATGGCAGCGAAAGCGTTGAGCTTCGACGTTGGCGATTATGTTGTGTACCCCAAGCACGGCGTCGGCCGCGTGGTCGAATTGCAGAGCACCGACATCGCCGGGATGAAACTGGAACTCTACGTCCTCCGGTTCGAAAAAGAGAAGATGACGCTCCGCGTCCCCACCAACAAGGCCGAGAGCGTCGGCATGCGGAAGCTCTCTTCCGACAAGACGATGCAGGAGGCGCTTGCGACGCTCAAGGGCAAGCCGAAGGTGAAGCGCACCATGTGGTCGCGCCGCGCTCAGGAATATGAAGCGAAGATCAATTCGGGCGACCTCGTGTCGATCGCCGAAGTGACCCGCGACCTCTTCCGCGCCGACGACCAGCCCGAGCAGAGCTATTCCGAACGCCAAATCTTCGAAGCGGCCTCCAGCCGCCTCGCCCGCGAGCTGGCCGCGATGGAGCAGGTCGACGAGCCGAAGGCGCTCAACAAGATCCTCGACATCCTCAACAAGGCTGCCGCGGTCTACAACAAGGACAAGGTGGTCGAGAAGTAAGTCTCCCGCACCAGCTTCGGCCTGAAGGGGCGGCTCCGAGAGGGGCCGCCTTTTTCATGTTGCGCACGCGGTCTGATCGTGTATTATGGTTCTAATACACTAGGGAGGCTAGAGATGCGTGCAGCTTTGATCCTGGCGGCCACCTGCTTCATCGGGGCCTGCAACATGTCCGCGAACGCCGAAGGCGGAGACCGCAATGCGGGCCCCGTGACCCAGCGGAGCTTCAACCTCGCGGGCTTCGACTCGGTGTCGCTGGCAGGGCCGCACGACGTCGTCATCAGGGTCGGCGGCGCCCATTCCGTGCGGGCGGAAGGCGGGGCGGCGGTGCTCGACCGGCTCGAGATGAAGATCGAGGGCCGTAACCTCGAGATCGGCACGAAGCGCGGCAACTGGAGCTTCCGCAACGCGCCGAAGACGACCATCTACATCACCATGCCGGCGATCCGGGCCGCAGCGATCGCAGGTTCCGGCGACATGAAGATCGACCGTGCCGAGGGGCAGGATTTCGCCGCCTCGATCGGCGGATCGGGCAATATCGAAGTGGCGGCGCTCCGCGTCGGCGAAGCGAACTTCTCGATCGCCGGATCGGGCGACATCCGGGCCGCGGGCACCTCCGGCCGCTCGAAGGTCTCGATCGCCGGATCGGGCGACGTGGACGCGAGCGCCCTCGAATCCCGGTCGGCCGACGTCTCCATCGTCGGTTCGGGGAATGTCCGGGCGCGGGCGATGGAAACGGCGGACGTGTCTATCATGGGATCGGGCGACGTCGACATCAGCGGCTCCGCCAAATGTTCGGTCCACAAGATGGGGTCGGGCGGCGCGCGCTGCGGCGCCTGAGCCTTCAAGAAGCTTTAACCATAAGCGGGCATGGTCCTTCGAATGAGAAGGATCATGCTCGCCGCCATTGCCGCATTCGCCGCCGCCGCGCCGGCGCAAGCGGAGGAGCGGCGCTTCACCGTCACCAGCTTCGACCGCATCATTGTCGAAGGCCCCTTTGAGATCGTCCTCGCCACCGGCCGCCCGAGTGCGGTCACCGCGAGCGGGACCAATCTTGCCATCGAGCGGGTCTCGATCGAGGTGCAGGGGCGCACGCTCCGAATCCGCCCGAACAAGTCCGCCTGGGGCGGCTATCCGGGGCAGAGCGCCGGGACCGTCAAGCTCAGCATCGGCACGCACGAGCTCAGCGCAGCCACCGTCAGCGGCTCCGGCAGCCTCGCCATCGACCGCGCCAAGGGCATGCGCTTCGCCGCCACCGTCGCCGGCAGCGGGCGCATCGGCATCGGCAATGTCGAGGCGGACACTCTTACGATCGGCCTCATGGGCTCAGGCAAGATCTCGCTTGCCGGCAAGGCCAAGGAGCTCGTCGCCGCAATCCAGGGCTCCGGCGACCTCGACGCGCAGAAGCTCACCGCCGACGATGCCAAGATCGCTGCCGACACGGCGGGAACGATCTCGGTTGCGGTGAAGCGCGCGGCGGAGGTCACCGCCACCGGCGTCGGCGAGACGATCATCCTGGGGAAGCCCGCCTGTACCCTCAAAGGGCAGGGCGCCGGCCGAGTCGCCTGCGGCGGCTAGATCAGGGCCAGCGCCGACAGCTTGTTGACCAAGGCCGGCGGCAGCTCGGCAAGGCCGTCTTCGCTTCCGTCGAAATCCTGGGGTGTGTCCGCCGCAGCGAGGTAGCGCCAGCCCTGGTGCGCGCGCTTCGGGAATGCACGCACCGGCACGAGCCTGGAGTCCAGCCGGATGATCGTCTTCCGCTCCTCGCTTTCGGCAAAGCCGAGGATCGTCTGCCGCGCCGTCACGCGATGCTTGATGATCCAGTAGATCGAGCCGCCGATCAGCTCGTCCGCGCGCTTCGGGCGGAAGCGCGTGACGATCGGCACCACGCCGTCCGCCACTCGCAGCTCCTGGCGCCGCTTCAGCGCCTCGAAGCTCGCGCAGCCGACTGCAACCTTGCTGATGTTGAGTGACCCCATAAGCTGTCATTTGCCGCATTAGCAGCGTCGGATCAACAGCTTAGCCGACGAGCCCAGACCCGGTCGCAAGCCCTAGGAAGATGAGGAAACCCATCGAATCGGTGACCATGGTGACGAAGATCGAGGAGGCGACGGCAGGGTCCGCCCCCGCCCGGTCGAGCGCGAGCGGCATCATCACGCCGGCTAGCCCGGCGATGACGATATTCGCCACCATTGCCGATGCGATCACTCC
>NZ_DASVUE010000308.1:0-12486 GCF_036387215.1 Allosphingosinicella sp.
TCCGCGAATTCGCTGCGCCCGGCCAGAAGGCCGATCTCAAGATCGGCGACGAAGTCGAAGTCTATGTCGACCGCGTCGAGAACCACCAGGGCGAAGCGATGCTCAGCCGCGACCGCGCCCGCCGCGAAGCCGCCTGGGACAAGCTCGAGACCGAGCATGCCGCCGGCAACCGCGTCGAGGGCGTGATCTTCGGCCGCGTCAAGGGCGGCTTCACCGTCGACCTGAACGGCGCCGTCGCCTTCCTTCCCGGCAGCCAGGTGGACATCCGCCCGGTCCGCGACGTGCAGCCGCTGATGGACTTGCCCCAGCCCTTCCAGATTTTGAAGATGGACCGCCGCCGCGGCAACATCGTCGTCTCGCGCCGCGCGATCCTCGAGGAAACCCGCGCCGAGCAGCGCACCGGCCTCATCCAGTCGCTGGCCGAGGGCCAGGTGATCGAGGGCGTCGTCAAGAACATCACCGATTACGGTGCGTTCGTGGATCTCGGCGGCATCGACGGCCTGCTGCACGTCACCGATCTTTCCTACAAGCGCGTCAACCACCCGTCGGAGATGATCAACATCGGCGATACGGTTCGCGTGCAGATCATCCGCATCAACCGCGAGACGCAGCGCATCTCGCTCGGCATGAAGCAGCTCGAAAGCGATCCGTGGGAGGGCGCGCAGGCCAAGTATCCGGTCGGCGGCGTGTTCCGCGGCCGGGTGACGAACATCACCGAATATGGCGCGTTCGTCGAGCTTGAGCCGGGCATCGAGGGCCTGGTCCACGTCTCCGAGATGAGCTGGACCAAGAAGAACGTGCACCCGGGCAAGATCGTCTCCACTTCGCAGGAGGTGGACGTTGCCGTGATCGAGGTGGACGAGGACAAGCGCCGCATCTCGCTCGGCCTCAAGCAGGCGCAGGCCAATCCGTGGGCGGCGTTCGCGGAGAAGCATCCGGTCGGCTCGACCGTCGAGGGCGAAGTCAAGAACGCCACCGAGTTCGGCCTGTTCGTCGGCCTCGAGGGCGACGTGGACGGGATGGTCCACATGTCGGACATCGCCTGGGGCATGACCGGCGAGGAAGCTCTGAACCTTCACCACAAGGGCGAGACGGTCACTGCGCAGGTGCTCGACGTCGACGTGGAAAAGGAGCGCATCTCGCTCGGCATCAAGCAGCTCGAGCGCGGCGGCGTCGGTTCGGGCGCGGGCGCGGGCGGCGGTGCCGGCGGCTCGGGCAGCGGCGTGTCGAAGAACGACGTCGTCACCGTCACTGTCCTCAACGTCGGCGACGGCGGTTTGGACGTGCAGGTGGGCGATGATGGGGTCACCGGCTTCATCAAGCGCGGCGACCTCGGCCGCGACCGCGACGAGCAGCGTCCGGAGCGTTTCCAGGTCGGCCAGAAGTTCGACGCGATGGTGATCGGCTTTGACCGCTCCAAGAAGCCGAACTTCTCCGTAAAGGCGATGCAGATCGCCGAGGAGAAGCAGGCCGTCGCCCAGTACGGCAGCTCCGACTCGGGCGCCTCGCTTGGAGACATTTTGGGTGAAGCCCTGAAGCAAAAGAACAGCTAATTTAATAAAATTCAGGCGGCGGGTGCATTTACGGCACCCGCCGCTTTTTTATTGCGCCGAAGCGATACGTTTCGCCTGCTACATCCCTTTGAGGGATATTGCTTTTCCCCTGCTTTTGCTGCAATTGATCTGGATTAGCCGCTGTGGGGAATGCGGCGGGGCGCTGAAATTTCGTTGCGCCTGGACCTTTTGTGGGGGGATTGACCGTGATCCGTTCCGAGCTCGTGCAGAAGCTTTGCGATGACCATCCCGATCTGACCGTCAAGGAGATCGAACGGGTGGTGAGCGCCTTCTTCGACTCCATAACCGCGCAGCTGCAGCGCGGCGGCCGGGTCGAGCTCCGCGGCTTCGGCGCCTTTTCCACTCGTGATCGCGACGCCCGCAAGGGCCGTAACCCGCGCACCGGCGACTCCGTCGACGTCGCCGCCAAGCGCGTTCCCTATTTCAAGCCCGGCAAGGAAATGCGCGAGCGCCTGAACCTTCAGGAAGGCGCGGCCGCAGCCGAATAAGCCGGGGCCGCTTCGGCTCCGATTTCGCTTCCGTTCGCGCCTCAGCGGACGCTATCGCTCGCACACATGCGGACGTGGCGGAACCGGTAGACGCTGGAGACTTAAAATCTTCTTCCCCTCGGGGAGTGCGGGTTCGAGTCCCGCCGTCCGCACCACCATCGGCAGCTGAGCCGGCGGCCCTTCCGCCGGTCGCCGCCGCGCCCAGGATGATTGATGAAGATCGCCGTCTGCACGCCTTATTATGGCGATGTCACCGCCGAATATGCGCGAAGCCTTTCCAAGATGCTCCTCCACACGTCGAGGGCCAGCATCACCTATAATGGAGAGCCCACTGCGCCCGAGCTCGAAGTCTTCATGCGCAAGAGCTCCGTGCTCCCGCGCTGCCGGAACACGCTGGCGAAGGACGCGGCGGACTGGGGCGCCAACTACCTGCTCTGGATCGATGCCGATCATGCCTTTCCCGAATATTCTCTGATCCGGCTTCTCTCGCTGAACCTGCCCGTGGTGGGCGTGAATTATCCGCGGCGGGCGGAGCCGACCTGGCCGACGGCCGTGTCGCTGGAAGGCGAGCTGATCTGGACCACCGAGGAGCTCGCGCGGCAGGGGGAGGTGGTTGAGGTCCGCCACCTCGGCCTCGGCTTCTGCCTCGTCGACATGAACGTGATCCACGCGCTTCGCCGGCCCTCGGCGGACGGCAAGCCCAAGCCCCTGTTCGCGCTCGAGATGATCGGCGACGGCCTCCAGGCGGTCGCGGAAGACGTCTATTTCTTCAGGCGCGTCGCCGAGTGCGGCTACGGCGTCTATCTCGACCACGGCCTGTCCTGGGACATCGCCCACGTCCACCAGCGCCTCCTCACCAACGCCCAGGCGGCGATGGAGCGGGAGGCGTTCGAACGAAGATCGGGCTAGGATCCAGAGCGGTCCACTACCGCATTAAACATAGGTTGCGCTGTTCCGCCCCGATAAGGCATCGCGCAGGAACTGGGTAAAGGCGTAGGGGAAGCGTTGCAGTGACCAATCTGGTGTTGATCCATGGCGCGGGCGGGAATGCGATGGAGCTTACGCCGCTCGCCGATGCGATGGGCCCGGAACTCACTTACTGGAGCTTCGACATGCTCGGGCATGGCGGGCGCCCGGAGCCGGAAGTCTACAGCGTCCCGCTGATCGCTGAAGATCTCATCGGCGGGCTCGACGATGCGGGCGTCGATCGCGCCTTCTTCTTCGGCTACAGCTTCGGCGGGCTGGTGGCCTACTATCTGGCCGCGCATTATCCCGAGCGCGTGATCGGCGCCTGCGCCATGGGCACGAAAGTCGTGTTCGACGCGGAAACCGTTCGGCGGCTGCTTCAGATGCTCGATCCTGTCCGGGCTGCAAGGCTCGGGATCCAGGTTCCGGAGTGGGTCTCCGCCATCCACGCCAAGCACCGGATGCTGCTGAGCACCGTCGACGATAGGGAGGCGCAACGATCGTCGAGAGCTGGCTCAGGGACGCGAAGCGCCCCCTGCTCGCGCTGAACGGCAGCGCCGACCGCATGGTGACGGTCGAGGAGACGAAGCGCATCACCGAACTCGCCCCCGACAGCCGCTACGCCATCTTCGAGGGGCCCGCACATCCGCTGGCGGCGGTGCCGATCGCGCTCGTTGGGCGCGTCGTCTGGGACTTCATCAAGGACGTCCAGGCCGGGCTGTCCGTCGCGCACCAGGAGCGGGAAAGCTATTTTGCCCGACCGAGACCCGCCTGAACCGCATCCTGGCGCCGCCGCCCCGGCTTGGCTGGTCCACGCCTTCACCGCGAGCGGAGCCGTGCTGGCCTTTCTCGCGGCCCTGGCGATCATCGAAAGGGACTGGCCGCTCGTCCTGATGTGGCTGCTGGCGGCGCTGGCGGTGGACGGCGTCGACGGGTCGCTGGCGAGGTGGGCGAAGGTCAAGGAGCGGGCGCCGCGCATCGACGGAGCGACGCTCGACCTCATCATCGACTATCTGAACTACGTTTTCATTCCGGCCTTGCTGATCGTTCGGGCGGAGCTGGTGCCCTCCTCGCTTGCACCTGCACTGGCCGCCGCGATCCTCGTCTCCTCCCTGTACAATTTCACGCGGACCGACCTGAAGACCGCGGATAATTATTTCCGTGGTTTCCCGGCGCTGTGGAACGTCGTCGCCTTCTACCTCTTCGCCGCGGGGGTCTCGCCCGAGGCGGCGGCGATAGCGGTCGTTCTGCTGGCGGCCCTCACCTTCGCGCCCGTTCACTTCGTGCACCCGTTCCGGGTCCGCGACTATGGCCGCTGGCTGCCGCTCCTCGCCTGCGCCTGGGCGGCTGCGACGGTCGCATTGCTTTGGAAGGGATGGACCGGGGATGCGCGCACCGCCCTCCTCGCTTTTTCGCTGGCGGCAGGCGCGGCGTTGATTGGGCTTGGGCTGCTGAGGACGCTCCGAGGCCCCCAGGCCACCGCACAAAGCAGGTAGGAACGATCCTGGGCGGCAGCCGGTTTTACCGTCGCATGCCGCTCCGCCTCAAACCCCTCGATCAGCAGACCATCGTCATCACCGGCGCGACCAGCGGTAACGGCCTGGCGACCGCGGAGGAGGCCGTCCGGCGCGGCGCCGCCGTGGTGCTTGCGGCACGGAACGCCGAGGCGCTGGAGCGGGTCCGGGAGGAGCTCACGGCGCGCGGCGGCCGGGTCGCCATCTGCAGCGCCGACGTCGCCGTCGACGAGGACGTCGAGCGGATCGCAGCCACAGCCATCGAGGCGTTCGGCGGCTTCGACAGCTGGGTCAACGATGCCGCGGCCGCCACCTACGGCCGAATGGACGAGATCCCGATGGCGGATCATCGCCGGATCTTCGACGTCAATTATTTCGGTGTCCTCAAGGGCTCGCTGCTTGCCGGGCGGCATCTCCGCGCGCGCGGCGGCGGTGCGATCGTCAATCTGGGTTCGGTACTCTCCGACCGAGCCATGATCCTCCAGGGCCCCTATTCCGCCTCCAAGCATGCCGTGCAGGCGGCGACCGACGCGCTTCGCATGGAACTCGAGCGGGACGATGCCCCGGTCTCCGTCACCCTGATCAAGCCCGGCTCGATCGACACCCCCTATCCGGAGCATGCCCGCAACTACATGGGCGCTCCGCCTCGCCTCCCCCCGCCGCTCTACGATCCCGCCTTGGTCGCCGACGCGATCCTC
The DNA here is from genome assembly GCF_036387215.1 of Allosphingosinicella sp. Taxonomy (GTDB): domain Bacteria; phylum Pseudomonadota; class Alphaproteobacteria; order Sphingomonadales; family Sphingomonadaceae; genus Allosphingosinicella. The sequence continues at coordinate 5,241 of NZ_DASVUE010000308.1, forward strand.
TTCGCCTGCGAGCATCCGCGCCGACAGATCTATGTCGGCGGCGCCGGCTATCTGATCTCGCTGATGGGCCGGCTCGCGCCGCGGGCGACGGATCGGGTGATGGAGAAGATCGGGGTGGAGAGTCAGCAGAAGCCGGGAGATCCCGGAGAGCCCACCAGCCGCGACAATCTCTACGAACCGCGCAGCGACGGCCGGGTCCACGGCCGCCAGGATGTGCATGTGCGGAAGACGAGCCTGCTCCTCGAAGCGCAGAAGGGGCCGGCACATCTGTTGCTCGGAGCGGCAAGCTGGGGCGCCCGGGCTCTTTCCGGGATGGCCGAGCAAGCGGACGCCGCCCGCTGGCGGGCGAGGCGCGCCAGGAGGAGCCGCTAGGGCTCCTTCACTTCCCCCGCTGCTGACGGCTCCTCTGGACGCCCTTTTCGTGGCAGCCCGTCATGCCGCCGGGGCCGATGTTGGTGCAGGAGCCGAGGCCGCCCAGTTCGCCTTCCATCAGCCTGTTCCGCTCCCGCGACACGCTGGCGACGCCGGCCCAGGGGTCGAAGCGCTGCTCCCGCGGCTGCGGCAGGCGGTAGGGGCTGTACTGTCGCCGCCGCCCGCAGACGACGATGTCCTCGCCCGGCTGCCGCTCGGGACAGCCCATCGAGAAGGGCTTGGTGTTGAGCCTGGAAACCGCATCGCCGGGCTCCTGCTGCGGAGCCTGAGCGGCCGCCGCCGCCGGAACGGCCAAGCCCACCAGAAGCATGTGCAAAAGCTGGCGAGCAGGCGGCATCCTGCCTGCATAGGTTCCACCGGATGAACGGCAAGTTGCCGACTGCAGTAGGCGCTTCCATCAACAGCGTCTTGCCAAGCGCCGCCAAGTGCAGCACCGTACCGCCAGAGACGCCCGGCAATGGGCGCGCAGCAGAGGGATGTCATTGGCCAGCCTTGAACTGAGCAACGTCCGCAAGTCCTACGGCGCGACGCCCGTCCTGGACGACGTGTCGCTGAGCATGGAAGCGCGCGAATTCATCGCCTTCCTCGGGCCGTCGGGGTCCGGCAAATCCACCCTGCTCCGCATCATCGCCGGGCTCGAGACGCTGGATGCGGGCGAGGTCAGGCTGGACGGGCAGCGGATCGACCAGCTTCCGCCCGGCGACCGCGGCGTCGCGATGGTGTTCCAGCATTACGCGCTGTATCCGCACATGACGGTCCGCGACAACATGGCGTTCGGCCTTCGCAACGCGCGCGTGCCGGAAGAAGAGATCGCAAGCCGCGTCGCGGAGGCGGCGCGAGTGCTGGAGATCGAGGCTCATCTCGACAAGAAGCCGGGCCAGATGTCCGGCGGCCAGCGGCAGCGGGTCGCCATCGGCCGGGCCATCGTCAAGCATCCGAAGCTGTTCCTGCTCGACGAGCCGCTCTCCAACCTCGACGCGGCGCTCCGGATGCGCACCCGCATCGAGCTCGCCCGCCTCCGGCAGACGGTCGATGCCGCCTTCATCATCGTCACTCACGACCAGGCTGAGGCGATGACCCTCGCCGACCGGATCGTCGTCATGAACGACCGCCGCATCCAGCAGGTCGGGCCGCCGATGGAGATTTACAGCCGCCCGGCCAACACCTTCGTCGCCCGTTTCGTCGGCTCGCCCGCGATGACGCTGGCGCCGGTCGAACTCCTTCCCGGAGACGGGCCCTATGCCCGGGTGAGGCTCGGCAGCGGCGCAGAGGTCGAGACCCGGATACCAAGGGCCGAACTGCCGGCGGGCGGCGCGCTCCAGCTCGGCCTCAGGCCCGAGAACGTCGCCGTGGCCGCCAACGGCAGCGGGGCGGCGTCGGCGAAGGTCGACCTTGTGGAGCGGCTCGGCGAACGCACGCTCGTCTACGCCACCCTCTCCGATGGGCAGACGATCACCGCCGAGGACGAAGGCTATAGCCGCGTCCAGCTCGGCGACACGATCGGCCTCGAGATCGACGGCGCCACCGCGCATCTCTTCGACGCCGACGGGAACGGGCACCACGCGGAGGCGCAGGCCCAATGAGGAAGGGCGCAAGCGGGCGGGACATGAGCGGACTGCTCTTCGTCCTCCCGTTCCTCACCGCCTACGTCGTCATCCTCATCTATCCGCTGGTGCGCGGGATGACGCTCAGCTTCCAAAGGGTCGGCCTGTTCGGCGACGGCCGTTTCGTCGGCTTCGAAAATTACGGCCGGCTGTTCGCGGACGACACCTTCATCCGCTCGATCCTCAACACGTTCGCGCTCGCCTTGATGATCGTTCCGCTGCTGACCGCGCTGGCGCTTGCGCTCGCACTGGCTCTCAACCGGGCGACGCGCGGGGCGGCGGTGTTCCGCGGCATCTTCTTTTCTTCCTCGGTTCTGTCGGTGACGATCGTCACGCTCATCTGGCGGTTCGTGCTCGCTCCGGACGCGGGGCTTCTCGGCGAGACGGCGCAGGCGCTCGGAGCCGAGCCGATCCCGTTCCTCAGCCACCCCACCTGGTCGCTCTGGGCGCTCGCGATCACCACCATCTGGTGGTCGATTGGGCTGCCGATGATGCTGTTCCTCGCAGGCCTCCAGCAGATACCGGGCGACATCTACGAAGCGGCCGCGCTCGACCGCGCAAGCCGCTGGACGACCTTCTGGCGGGTGACCCTGCCGAGCCTCCGGCGCACCGTCGTTCTCGTGATCATGCTCCAGACGGCCGCGCAGCTGCAGATCTTCGGCCAGGCGCAGTTGCTGACCGGCGGCGGACCGGGCGGAGCGACGCGCACGATGGTGCTGTTCATCTTCGAATCCGCCTTCGCTCGATGGGAGCTCGGCTATGCAACGGCAGCCGCGGAAGTGCTGTTCCTGCTCATCGTGCTGCTGACGTTGACGCAATATTTCACGACCATGCGCGCGACGGAGGGCGAAGGTGGCCGCTGACGCGAACCGCAGGGGCTGGTCGCCGCTGAAGCTCACTGCGATCCTGCTCGCGGCGTTCGTGATGCTGGCGCCGCTCATCTGGACTCTGCTTCTGTCGCTGAAGGCGAACGAGGCGCTGATCGGCAACAGCGGCGCCGCTCTGTCGCCGCCCTACACGCTCGAAAACTATTATTCGATCCTGCAGGGGAACCAGGTGTTCCGCTGGCTGCTCAACAGCATCATCGTATCGGGCGGGACGACTTTGGGCGTGCTGGCGGTGTGCAGCCTCGCCGGCTACGGTTTCGCCCGGCTCGATTTCCCGTTCCGCCGGACGCTCTTCGTCTTCGTGCTGCTCGGGCTCGCAATCCCCGAACAGGCCGTGATCCTGCCGCAGCACCAGCTGTTCGCGGAGCTCCGGCTCCACAACAGCTATCCGGGCCTCATCCTGCCCGGCCTTGCCGGCCCGTTCGGCGTCTTCTTCATGACCCAATATATGCGGGCCATTCCGCGCGATCTGGATGAAGCGGCGATGCTCGACGGCGCCTCGCGCTTCCGGCTGTTCTGGAAGGTTCTCCTGCCGCTCACCATGCCCGCGCAGGCGACGCTGGGAGTGTTCACCTTCCTCGCGTCGTGGAACAGCTACTGGTGGCCGCTCATCTCGGCGACGCGAAGCGACATGTACACGCTCACGGTCGGGCTTGCCGCCGCGCAGATGAACTATGCGCAGACGAGCGGCCTCGGATTCCTGATGGCGCAGGCGGTGTTCGCCTCCATCCCCATCTTCATCGTCTACGTGCTGTTCCAGAAGCAGATCGTGCGCGCGATGGCGGGGACCGCGGTCCGGTGAAGCGCTTCTCGATCATTGCCGCGGCGCTTCTTGCGGGAAGCTGCAGCAGCGGCGGCGCGGGCGACGACGGGCGCGCGGAAATCTATTTGCAGCGCTTCTTCGGCGAGTGCGGCGCGGAATATGGAAGCGCCACCGACGTCTCTAAGGTCGAGGGCGAATGCGGGATCATCACTGCGATGATCAACAAGTTCAACGCGCAGAACCCCGACGTCCGGGTCAGCAGCAACGTCGTCGCCTGGCCCGGCTATCCGCAGCTCTCGGCGCAGATGGCCGCCAAGGACCCGCCCGATCTCGTCACCATGCACACCGGCGTCATCTCGGACTATGCCGCCGAGGGCCTGCTGGAGCCGGTCGAGCCTTACCTTCGGGAAGCCGGCATCGCGCCCGCCGCGCTTACCGAGGCGAGCCGGAGCGCGGTGACGATCGGCGGCCGGCTCTACGGCCTTCCGTTCGACACCCATGGCGGCCTGTTCCACATCAACACGAAGTTGTTCGCCGAGGCCGGGCTGATGAAGAACGGCAAGCCCGTGCTTCCCACCTCGCCCGAGGAGATGCTCGCCCAGGCGCGTCAGTTCACCGAGCGCACCGGCAAGCCCTACCTGATCCAGAGCCTCGTCGGCGACAACGCCTATGCCGCCCGCAACGTCTACACCTACATGCTGGCGCAGAACGCCGTCCTCTTCCCCGACGCGCACCATATCAAGCTCCAGACGCCGCAGGCCGAGCGCATCGTCGACTTCTTCCGCGGAATCACCGCCTCGGGCGTGAGCACCCGCAACCAGGACACGCCGGCGGCGATCGCCAGCTTCATGTCCGGCGAGGGCGGCATCTATCCGACCGGCACCTGGATGATCGGCCAGTTCGAAGCCGAGGCCAACACGCCCGGGCGCCCGCTCTACCACAGCTACACGGTCTATCCTTATCCGCGGCTGTGGGGGCAGGACGTGAGCTATGTCAGCGGCCACGCCTGGGTGGTTCCGAAGCGCGAGCGGACGCCGGAGCAGCGGCGTGCGATCGCCCGCTTCTTCCGCTTCATCGCTGCGCACAATTACGACTGGACCCGCACCGGCCACCTTCCCGCCTTCAAGTCGGTGGTGGAAAGCCCCGCCTTCAAGGCGCTTCCGCACCGCGTCAACATCGCCCCCGTCGCCACCACCGGCCGGCCGCTCCCCGGCGGAGTCCAGCGCCAGAATGCGATCGAAGGGCTGGTCGGCGAGGAAGTCGCCGCAGCCTTCAACGGTCAGAAATCGACGAAGCAGGCACTCGCGGCCGCCGAGCGGCGCGTGAACGAGCTCCTCGCCCAGACCGACTAGGCGTCAGGCGCGCTCGGGCTCGCCCAGCGGCCGCGCGATCACCCCTTCGTGCAGGCCCGAGGGATTGGCGATGCCGAACCGCGCGAGCTCCTCCCCGTCGGGAACGCCCACCGCGAACGAGGCCGAAGTGCGTCCCTCGCTTCCATCGGGCAAGGTGTAGCGGGCATCGGCGACGACCACCGGAAGGATGCTGTCGCCCTCGATGCTCCCGGTCGGCAACGCGACCTGCGTCTGGATGCTCCTCCCCTCCCCCGCCGGGATCGCGCTCGGGAGCGCGGCTGCCGCCGAAGGCTCGACCAGCATCCGCTCCATGTCCGATCCCTGGTTCGGCCCACCCGCGACCATCCAGGTGGAGATGCGGACGTCCTCGGCCGGCGCCGACCCCTGGTTGTCGACGGTGAGCACGAACTCAACGACTGCGTCATCGCCTTCGACCCCGGCGCGGGCAGGCTGCATCAGAAGCTCGAGCCAGGGCCTGTCGCCCTGCGCCTCGCGAAGGACCGGCGCCGGCGCGGCAGCCGGCGCAACGGGGGCGGCGGCGACAGGAGTTTGCCGGTAAGGCTGCCGATACACCCGCTCGGGGCGGCGGCGGCGCATCGCGAACAGCGCCAGCGCGCCGAGCACAAGCGCTCCCACGATGATCCAGGGAAGCATGCTTCCGCTGGATGGGTCACGCTCGGCGGCCGCAGCCTCGGCCGGCGACCCAACAGGATCAGCCGGGGGAACCGGAAGCGGCTGGACGGTGACTTCGGTGGGAAGCGGAGCAACGGGCTCCCCGAGTGCAGGCGGGGCCACCGGAGCCGGAGCGGGCGCAGGCGCGAAACCTTCCGAGGTCGCCGGTCGGGCGGCTACGGGAGCCGAAGGCTGCGGCGCCGCCACACGCGGACGCACGGCGGCACGGGGCGCTATGCGCTCAGCCGGTTGCGCTTCCCCAGCCGGTGCCTCCTCCGCCGGATCGGCCGCTTCGGGGGCCTCTTCGGCCGGCGGTTTTACAGCGGGCGGCTGCTGCTGCACCGGCGGCGCCGCGATCACCGGCGGCTGCTGCGCCTCCTGGGCGGGAGCGTCCTGAGCGAAGCAGGGCGCCGAGAAGAAGGCGGCGGCGGCAAGGAAGGCCGCCATCCGGCGGCGATATTGGCTGGAGCGTTGTTTCATGTCAGCCCCACAACACTCGAAACAGCGCCCGGCTCCACTGCTCCGGCCCTTTACATTGCCCGCTCCCCACCCTAGATACGCCTCCTCACCACAGCCTTTCGGAACAGGACGTGCCGTCGCGCAGCGCGTTCAACGCATTGATCGGCTGAGGTTTCATAGACGCTGAAGCTGCGGTTTTCCTGGGGAAGACTCGCGGCTTTTTGCGTCTTTCGCGCACGTATTTTGGGGCTGGACCCCGGCTTTCGCCGGGGAACACAGGCGAAAGAGGCGATTTTTTTACATGGCGACCAAGGCAGCTCCGGCGACCGAGACCCGGTCCACCGCGTCCAAGCGTATCCGCAAGATCTTCGGGAACATCCACGAAGTCAGTGAAATGCCGAACCTCATCGAGGTTCAGCGCGAGAGCTACGAGCAGTTCCTCCGCTCGCGGCCGCAGGACGGCTATGTCTCGGGCCTCGAGAAGACGCTTCGCTCGGTCTTCCCGATCCGCGATTTCGCCGGCACCGCCGAGCTCGATTTCGTCAATTACGAGCTCGAGGATCCCAAGTACGACACCGACGAGTGCCGCCAGCGCGGAATGACCTATGCCGCGCCGATGCGCGTTACCCTCCGCCTCATCGTCTTCGAGGTGGATCCCGATACCGAAACCCGCTCCGTGCTCGATATCAAGGAGCAGGACGTCTACATGGGCGACATGCCGCTGATGACGAAGAACGGCACGTTCATCGTCAATGGCACCGAGCGCGTGATCGTCAGCCAGATGCATCGCTCGCCGGGCGTGCTCTTCGATCACGATCGCGGCAAGACGCACGCTTCGGGCAAATATCTGTTCGCCGCCCGGGTCATCCCGTATCGCGGCTCCTGGCTCGACTTCGAGTTCGACGCCAAGGATATCGTCAACGTCCGGATCGACCGCAAGCGCAAGCTCCCGGTGACGGCGCTCCTCCACGCCCTCGATATGTCGAGCGAGGAGATTTTGAACACCTTCTACGACCGGGTGACCTTCGTCCGCGGCAAGAACGGCTGGGCGATCCCGTTCGTGCCGGAGAATTGGCG
>NZ_DASVUE010000309.1:0-13432 GCF_036387215.1 Allosphingosinicella sp.
GCACCGAGCTGGGGGTGCCTACAGTCGCGCCCGCCATCGCCAACGCCGTCTTCGCTTCCACCGGGCAGCGCCTCCGCTCGCTGCCGCTTGTAATGGGTACCGCATGATCCCGCCCCCCGACCACCCCGCCATCCCGAAGCCCAAAATCGGCGTGCTGCTGATCAACCTCGGTACGCCGAACAGCCCCGAGCCCGGCTCTGTGAAGCTCTACCTCCGCGAATTCCTCTCCGATCCCCGGGTGGTGGAGATCCCGCAGCTCGTCTGGCAGCCGATCCTCCGCGGCATCATCCTCAACACGCGGCCCAAGAAGTCCGCCCACGCCTACAGCCAGGTCTGGACCGAGGAGGGCTCCCCGCTCGCCGCCATCACCGCCCGGCAGGCGCGGGCGCTGGAGGGAGCATTTGGGAAGGGCGTCGTGGTGGACTACGCCATGCGCTACGGCCGCCCCGCAATCCGCGAGAAGATAGAAGCTCTGAAGAGCGCCGGCTGCGAGCGTATCCTGATCGCGCCGCTCTATCCTCAATATTGCGCCGCTACGACGGCGACGGCGAACGATGAAGCCTTTGCCTATCTCCGGACGATGCGCTGGCAGCCGGCCGTGCGGACGCTGCCGCCTTATTACGATCAGCCCACCTATATCGATGCGCTGCAGCGCATTACGAGGCAGGAGCTGGAGGCGCTGGACTTCGAGCCGGAGGCGGTGATCGCAAGCTTCCACGGAATGCCGCAGCGGACGCTCGAACTTGGCGATCCTTACCACTGCCATTGCCGGAAGACGGCGCGGCTTCTTTCAGAGGCAATGGAACGTGAACTTGTTGTGACCTTCCAGTCCCGCTTCGGCCGCGCCAAATGGCTTGAGCCGGCGACCGACGTGACTCTAGCCGAGCTTGCGCAAGCGGGCACGAAGAAGGTTGCGATCCTCGCCCCAGGCTTCTCGGCCGATTGCCTCGAGACGCTGGAGGAGCTCGCAATCCGCGGCCGCGACACCTTCATCGAAGCGGGCGGCACGCACTTCGCCTATCTCCCCTGCCTCAACGACAGCGGACCCGGGATCGACATGCTGCGTTCCTTGATCGGACGCGAACTTGAAGGCTGGCTGGCCGGGCCATAAGGAACGCGCATAAAAACAGAGGAGAGAGTCTATGGCACGCGTTGCAGTCGTCACCGGCGGAACCCGCGGCATCGGCGAGGCGATCAGCCTTGCTTTGCGCGACATGGGAATGACGGTCGCCGCCAATTACGCCGGCAACGACGAGAAGGCGCGCGAATTCACCGACCGCACCGGCATCCGCGCCTATAAGTGGGACGTCAGCGACTATGACGCCTGCATGGCCGGCATCCAGCAGGTAGAAAGCGAGCTCGGGCCGGTCGATGTGCTCGTCAACAACGCCGGCATCACCCGCGACGGCACGATGAAGCGGATGACGCGCCAGGCCTGGGACGACGTGATCGACGTCAACCTCGGCGGCTGCTTCAACATGGCGAAGGCGGTGTTCGACGGCATGACGAGCCGCAAGTTCGGGCGCATCGTCAATATCGGCTCGATTAACGGCCAGGCGGGGCAATATGGTCAGGTCAACTACGCTGCCGCCAAGTCCGGCATCCACGGCTTCACCAAGGCGTTGGCGCAGGAGGGTGCGCGTGCGGGCATTACTGTGAATGCGATCGCCCCGGGCTACATCGACACCGAGATGGTGGCCGCGGTGCCCGAGGACGTGCTGCAGAAGATCGTCGCCCGAATCCCGGTCGGCCGGCTCGGCAAGGCGGAGGAGATCGCCCGCGGCGTCGCCTTCCTGGTCGGCGAGGATGCCGGCTTCGTCACCGGATCGACGCTGTCGATCAACGGCGGCCAGCATATGTATTAGGCGTTTCGATCAAAGTGGTACTTTGATCGAGGCGTTGATCCCTGCTCGTCATTCGAGCGAAGCCAAGCAATCCAGGGACAACCACGATGCTGCTCTGGATTGCCTCGTCGCTGCGCTCCTCGCAATGACGGCGGGTAAATTCGTGGGGCCGGTGAAACGATCGATGATGATCGCCGGCCACGCGACGTCGATCAGCCTCGAGCCGATCTTTTGGGAGGCGCTGCGCGAGGCGGCGGAGGCCGAGGCCCTGCCGCTGAACGCGCTTGTCGCCAGCATCGATGCCGAGCGCATCCAGGCCAAAAATCCGCCCAACCTCGCCAGCGCGATCCGCGTCTGGCTGTTCGAGCGCGCGCTCTCCTAGGCTCTGCCCAGAAGGCCTAGCGGGCCAGAAGCACCCTCGCCTGGGTGGCGATCTGGGCAAGCATGGGCGCGGTGGTGATCGGCGCGGTGCGGGCCCGGTCGACGGTTCGGCGGAACTGGTCGATACGGGGTCCCTGGACCGAGACCCAATCGTCCACCGCCGCCTTCGGGTCCTCCCTCCGGCAACGCTCGAGGAATTCCAGCCGCAGCTGCTCGAAGTCGCGCGCGAGGTTCGCGGTCAGCAGCCGCTCCCACTGGTCGCGCGCGGCGAAGCGGTTCGCTGCCTGCTGCGCCCAGTCGAGGCCGAGCGCCTCGCCGAGCTTGGTATAGGCGCGGGTGAGGGAGAGCGGATCCACACCGAGTTTCTGGCCGAGAGTGGCGATTCCGATCGCACCGTCGAGCTCGAACAGGCGGACGATCCGCTCCACGATCTCGGTTGGCGCGCCCATCTCGATCAGCCGCGCGCGCTGCCCGGCCGACTGGCTGCGCGCTTCCTCGCGAAGCAGGCTCCCGAGCTCCGCGTCGAGCTGCTGGAGGCCCGGCCGGAGCCCTTCCACCATCTCCTCGATCTTGGTCGAGGCCGAGGTACAGCGGAGGAGGTCCGCGACATGATATTGAAGGCCGCGCGAGGCCTGGTCGAACAGTTCGAGGCGCACCTGCTCGTCGATCTCGATCGTGTCGAGCGTCCGCCACAATTCGTCCATGCGGAACAGCCGCTCGGCCGCGACGAACGCCGCTGCGACCTGGCCGAGGGAGGCGCCTTCCTCCTCGGCAAGCGCGAACGGAGCGATGATCCCGAGCCGGTTGACGAACCGGTTCGCGATCTTGGTGGCAATGATCTCGCGGCGGAGGCGATGCTGGAGGATCGCCTCGCCGTGCCGCTCCTGCATCTTCCTCGGGAAGGCGTTGCAGAGCTCGGGCGTCAGCGTCGGATCTTCCGTGATCCTGCCCGCCTCCAGCGCCGCCTGGAGAGCGAGCTTCGAGGTGGAGAGGACGACTGCAAGCTCCGGCCGCGTGAGCCCCTGATTCTCCTGCGCCCGGCGCAGCAGGTCCTCGTTGCCGGCGAGCCCCTCGACCTCCCGGTTAAGGCGCCCGCTGTCCTCCAGGATCTCGATCACGCGCACGAGCTGCGGCAGAGCGGTCGCGCCGCCGCGCTCGGCGATCGACAGCGCCAGCGTCTGGAGGCGGTTGTCCTCCAGCACGATCGCCGCCACGTCGTCGGTCATCTCGGCGAGCAGCGCGTTGCGGTCCTCTTCCGTCAGGCGCCCCTCGGCCATCTCGCGGTTGAGCGGAATCTTGATGTTGACCTCGTTGTCCGAGCAATCGACGCCGGCCGAATTGTCGATGAAGTCGGTATTGATGCGGCCCGCGGCCTGGGCGAACTCGATTCGGCCGGCCTGGGTGATGGCGAGGTTCGCGCCCTCCCCAATCGCCTTGGCCCGAAGCTCCGCGGCGTTGACGCGGATCGGATCGTTGCCGGGGTCGCCGACCTCGGCATTCGTCTCCGAACGTGCCTTTATGTAGGTGCCGATGCCGCCGAACCAGAGGAGATCGGCCGGCGCCTTCAGGATCGCGGTCATCAGTGCGGCGGGGTCTACCGCTTCGGCATCGATGCCGAGCAGGTCCCGTACCTCGGGCGTCAGCGGGATCGACTTCTGGCTGCGCGGGAACACGCCCCCGCCGGCCGAGATGAGCGACTTGTCGTAATCGTCCCAGCTGGAACGCGGCAGGTTGAACAGCCGGTTCCGCTCCTCCCAGCTGCGGGCGGCGTCCGGGTTCGGATCGAGGAAGATGTGCCGGTGGTCGAACGCCGCGACCAGGCGGATCGTCTTGGAGAGGAGCATGCCGTTTCCAAAGACGTCGCCGGACATGTCGCCGACCCCGGCGACGGTGATCGGCTGCGTCTGCACGTCGAGGCCGCGCTCGCGGAAGTGGCGCTGAACGGAGACCCAGGCGCCCCGGGCGGTGATGCCCATCGCCTTGTGGTCGTAGCCCTGGCTTCCGCCGGATGCGAACGCGTCGCCGAGCCAGAAGCCGCGGCTGACGGCGATCTCGTTCGCGACGTCGGAGAAAGTCGCCGTCCCCTTGTCGGCCGCGACCACGAAATAGGGGTCTTCACCGTCGAGGATGGCGACCTTGTCGGGGTGCGTGATCCGCCCTTCGACGATGTTGTCGGTCACCGACAGAAGAGAGCGGATGAAGATGCGGTAGGATTCGGTGCCTTCCTTCATCCACGCGTCGCGATCGCTCATCGGCGGCAGCTGCTTGGGATAGAAGCCGCCTTTGGCGCCCGTCGGCACAATGACGGCGTTCTTCACCACCTGCGCCTTCATGAGGCCAAGGATCTCGGTCCGGAAATCGTCGCGCCGGTCGGACCAGCGAAGGCCGCCGCGGGCGACGGGGCCGCCGCGCAGGTGAATGCCTTCGACGCGGGGGCTGTAGACCCAGATCTCCCGCCACGGCACCGGCGCCGGAAGGCCGGGGACGAGGCTGGAATTGAGCTTGAACGCAAGCGCCTCGCGGCTGCTTTCGGCAAAGGCGTTGGTGCGGAGCGTGGCGTCAATGACCCCGCGGATCAGGCGGAGGATGCGGTCTTCGTCGATCGCCGCGACATGGGAGAGACCGAGGTTGATCGCGTCCTCGGCGGCCTTCACGGCGGCATCGCGCGAGCCCTCGTTCTTGGGATCGTGGCGCGCGTCGAAGAGAGCGATGAGGCCCCGCGCGACGTTCGGCGCCCGGCGGAGCGCCTCGACGACTGTCGAGAGGCTGTAGGAAAGGCCAGTCTGGCGGAGGTAGCGGAACCAGGCCCGGAACAGCACCACGTCGCGGGGTTCGAGCGCTGCGCCCACCACCAGCTGGTTGAAGGCGTCGTTCTCCGCACGCCCCTCGAGCACGGCCGCGATCGTGCCCTCGATCACCTTCGACCGCTTCAGCACCTCCTCGGGGTCCGCATCCCCGCGAAGCTCGAGCGTGAAATCGTGGATGAAGCCGAGCTGCCCCGCATCGAGCGGCGTCGGCTGCTCTTCGAGCACGCGAAAACCGAAATTCTCGAACACCGGCACCGCTTCCGACAGCGGGATCACTTCGGCGAGGCGGTAGGTCTTGAGCCGGAGCGCATTGGCTTCGTCGGCGGGGTGCCGGTAGAGCCTGGCGTCGCGCGAATGCGCGCTGTCGAGCTCGCAGATGCGAAGGACGTCGAGCGCCGCCTCCTGCGCCTCGGTGCGGGCGCGATAACCCTCCGGGAAATCGTCCATGTAGCTCAAGGCGAGGCGGGTCGCCCGGGCGGTGCCGACGAGGTCGCCGAGGGCTTCCTCCACCGCCGGCTCCCAGCCCTGCACCATGTCGCGCAGCCGCTCGTTGAGCTGAGCAATGTCGGGGAGGCCCGTGGAAGGCTCGATCTTCATCGTGTAGCGGATGAGGGCAAGATCCCCATCGCCGAGCTCCACCGACCAGATCGCAAGCGTCGCAGAGGCCGCTTCCTCTATCATCCGCGAGATGGCCAGCCGCCGCCGCGTCGTCAGTTCGTCGCGCGGCAGCCAGACGAAGGCGAAGAGATGCCGCTTCAGCACGCTCTGGAGCAGGAGCATGGTCGGCCGCGGCCGGTCGGTGAGCGACATCGAGGTCGTCACCAGCTCGAGCACCGCCTCGGGCCGCAGGCTCACGAGGAGGTCGTGCGGGAGCGCGTTGAACGAGTGGCGGAGCGCCTTGCCGGCATGCCCCTTGGGATCGAAGCCGAAATAGCCGTCCAGCTGGGCGAGGCGGGCACGGAGCACCGGCACCTCCTCGGACGGCGTCTTCAGCGCCTGGCTGGTCCAGAGGCCGGCATGGACGGAGAGCGAGGCGATCTCCCCATTCTCGCGGATCGGGACGACCACCAGGTCGAGCGGAACGCGGCGGTGCACCGAGGCCAGCCGGTCCGATTTGGCGAGGAGTGGGACGGAGCCGCCTTCTTCGAAATAGCGCATGGCGGCCGCGCAGCTGTCGTCGCTCCAGAGCGGCTCGCCCGGAAGTTTCAGCATTCCGATGCCTTCGCGCGCATTGTCCCTCGGACATTCCACCTGGTGGCCGAGCAGGGTCATCGACCCGCCGGCGAACCAGCGGAGGAGGGCGGCGCCTTCCTCGTCGTTCAGCTGCTCGGCGTCGGAGCGCATCCGCGCCTGGAGCTGCGGCCAGTCGGTAACCGAGGCGCGGACGTCGGCAAGCACCCGGTGGAGCTCGGCGGTGAGCTCCCTCCGGTCCCGCGCATCGGCTCGATCGACCTCGAGATACATGATCGACTCGCGGGCGCCGCCATTCTCGCAGCGCGCGTCGATGCTCGTGAGGCAGCAATCCTCGTCCCGCTCGACGCAGATGACCGGGTGGAGCAGCCGGTGGATGATGAGCCCGCGCCCAGCAATCGCCATTGCGACAGAATCCACGAGAAACGGCATGTCGTCGTTGACGATGCACATGCGCATCCGGCGCTGGCCGACCTGGACTCCGACGGACTCCAGCCGGATCGAGGCGATGCCGGGCGTGCGCCGCTGGGCGCAGCCGGCGACGAACTCCGCTGCCGCGCGGCGGTCGGCGTCGCTGAAGTCGACGATCTCCCCGGGGAGCGCACCTTCGACCAGCACCTGTTCGAGCGTGTCGATATACGGCAAGGGCGCTGTTCCGGCCGTCAGCCTGTTGCCGGTTTCAGCAACATTGTCCGCGTTCATAAAGTCGGCTCCCGAGCCGTCACGGCAGAACGGCGCCGCCGGCTTCCATCAGCGCGCGCTATAGGCGCCGCCGCGCGCAAAGGGCAAGGCTAAGCCCTTGGCGGCAGTGGGGTCAGTTTGAAATCCCATATGGGATCGGACGTCTGCTTTCGACCCATTGAAGACATTTCGCCTCCTGCCCTCGTTTACCTCCTGCAAACCTTGGGGAGCTATTGGGAGAGGATGCTGAGAAGCTTTGCATCGATGATGTTCATAGGCGCGGGAATGTGGCTGAACGCGCGCTACCTGCCCGGGCAATGGGCAGCGAATTTCCTTCTTGGGGCAGCCCTAGGCCTCTCTTCGATCTGGCTTTGTGCCCGCTTGTTTCCTCGGACACCGGCGCCGCCCCTTCCCTTCAAAGATCAGCCTTTGGAGCTTCCTGCCCGGCCGATGCAGGCCTTGGGTACGGCATTAGTGGCGGTAGCGCTTTTTCTTCTCTGGAGGATCATGCAAGAGGCGAGCCTCCTTCATCACCGTCCGGGGCTTGCCTCCATGTCCGTTCTTGCGCTCGGCCTCGTCGCCGGCCTCGGTACTTTCATGCTTCGGTCGTTTCATGGCCGGACTGTCGATCAGGTAAACGAAGATCACGCCTGAGCGTGCGCGTTCCACCCATTCCGGACCTTCCGCGAACGTCCCCTTTCGAGTCATTGCGGACATTGGATGTGGAGGCGATAAAGCCGTGCGATGGAGTTCTATATCCAAGAGGCCACCGCCTTATTCTCCCGGTTCGCTGAGAAGCACCGGTTGATCTATGACGTGGAACCTGACGCTCCGATTGAAGTGCTCTGGACCTTCCCGGTGCAAGATGGCCTTTCGATGCCTGTGACGCTCGGGCTCCAGAACGGTGATGAGCTGAACTTCGGGGTGTGGGATTTTTGGTCCTATTTCTTTCCTTTCGACCAAGTAGCGGCTGACTTCGAGACTTATCTCGACGCCTGGGTTGAAGGCAACGCAAGGATGGCCATAACCGGGCGAAGCAGCCGGTTACTCCAGGTCCGTGAAGGCGACGGTTGGAAAACCGTCTATGGAGCAGGGGGCTGCCTGTTCCCCTTTAGAAAACGGCCACGCGGCTTTGTCCAAAACGAAGCGCAAAGTTCTTAAGCCAGTGTCTGCTTTCCACCCATTGCAGACTCAGCGGAACGAGCCCATCATCATGCTCCGGCAGGACCCGCCCAACTAGAAGTGGCATTGAAGCCGCTCTCCGTCGCGAAGGAGAGAAGCCATGTTTCAGATCACCAAGCTTGCAGCATCCACGGCCCTTGTCGTGCTGGGCACATTCTCGATCGCCACTCCGGCCGCGGCCGAGAAGACGGCGGCGCAAATCAAGTGCGAGGAAGAAGGTGGTTCCTGGGTGGACAAGGGCAACGGCAATACCTTCTGCTTCAAGAAGCTACCGCCGATGCAGAAAGCAGGTGGGCCCTCCGTCTCCGGCTCCTCGGATCCCGCGAAACCTGTAATCAACACCTCTCGCTCTAACATCAAGAACGTTGCCGCTCCGGCGCACGCCATCAACACCAAGGGCACCGGTGCCACCGGAAGGATGGCTCCATCCGCGGTCGCGGCTCAGTTGCAGCAATGTTCCAGTAGCAGCACCGATCGTGGCGTGGTGTCGCCTGCGGGCACGATGACGGGCACGGCGAACGTGTCCGCACCGTCTGACCCTGCCGCTGGCCGGACTAGCGGCACCGGGCTGATCACCGGCGCCGCGGCAGGAGGCCCCGTAACGATAACAGCAACCTACCGAGACAATCCTACGGGCCAAGCAACCTCTGCGGGTGACGGGACCTGTCCGGAACCGTCGAATGGGAACATCAAGAAGTCCAATCGAATATTTCGACCAATTAGTTGCCTCGCTTGGGGGCAAGCGAACGCTATGTCCGCTTTCCACCCGTTGCGGAGATCCGGCTCATCTAGAATAGCGAGCTAATGACCGTGACCGATCAAGGCTGACGGCGCTTGTGCTCGTGATGATGATGGTCGGCTGCACCGCCGAAGAGGTGCCTCCGGAACGTCAATACAGCGGCGGGGAGTTCTGCTTGGACGAGCGCCGGTGGGGATCAGTCATCGGTTACGCCAGGAAGTTTGGCGCTGCTCGCAGGTTCAGGTTCGCCCGGTGGCGCAAACGAATATGAAGGGGCGGGACTAAACATTGCACGTTTGAAGGGCGGCAACCTGTTCCAGAAGGAAACCATTTCTCTCTATGTCATGAGCAACCCTTTTGACCGGCGGAAGGCGGAGTTCTTCGCCATGACACGCGAGAATCTAACCCCCGCGGATACCGCTCTCGCTCGCCGCTTTCAGGCGGGCCTCTCCAACTTCGCCTGCTCCTGATCGAAGCTCACGCATGTCCCCATTCCACCCCGTTGCGGACGTTGTGCGAATGTCCCCTCTTCGACCCATTGCCCGCGACCGTCTTCTCGTCGATTATCCGGCAGTGGCTAAACAGGTTTATGTTTTTGAGTTTCGGGAGACGGCCTTTGTGGTCGGCAGCGATCCGGTCGTATGTATCGCAACGCTTTTGGACATTCGACCCTATATGACGACCGATGAGATCGATCGCGCTTTCAGCGGCTATGCCACCTATCGCCAAGCACCTTGGATGACGCGGTATGTAGGTGTCTGGGGCCGTAAAAACTGTCAGCGGTTCCGGCGCTTCCTGAGGGAGCGAGGTGCCGTCATTGTGTTGCAGCGGCAGCGTCCGGACCACTTGCGGCTTACGAGCTACACAACGCGCGGAGAGAGGCGCAGGGTGCGATCGCTCAGCGAACTCAGCACATAAGCCTACGTCCACTTCCGCCCAAACAGACATTTCTTTCCGAGCAAAGGCGGACAGGCTTGTGAGTGCCCTCATCGCCTCATGGGTGTGGATCCCATCCAGCGATGTAGCTTAAACGGGGGAAGCATGGAGTGGCCGCATAGGCAATAGCCTAGGGATGTCCGATCGTCTGCTGAAGGAATTCGTCGAGGCGGGCATAATAACCTTGATCCCGCAGGTCTCCCATCGCCGCATGACCGCGACCGGGCACAAGCCAAAGCTTTTTGCGACCAGGTGCAGCCGCAAAGAGCGCCCGTGTCTCCTCCGGAGGTGTGTATCTATCGTCCTCGCCGCCCATTACGAAAACAGGGCCATGAAAATGTCGTAACGCCTCGAGCGGCGAGAGCGTGTCCGGCATGACTCCAAGGCGAGGCTTGGATTGAAAGCTCAACAGGGGCTCGAGTAGATATGCTGGAACCGCAGTTAGACGCTCTGCGATCCGGTTCCGGATAGCTCGTCTGATATCCGGATAAACCGCCTGCAGCACCAGTGCGTCGGCGGGGATAGGCCCTTGAGGTCCGAGAAGAGCTGCAGCGCCACCAAGAGAGTGTCCGACTATGGCGACCCGCGCTCCTGACTGGCGCTTCTTCAGCCAATCGAAAGCAGCCTGTGCGTCCAATGCTTCATGCAACCCGAAGCTGCGTGTCGCCATTGCGGACTCGCCGTGGCCCCTGAAGTCTATGGTGAGCACGGCGTAGCCGCGGGAAGAGAGCCGAGCCGCTGCCGCTGCAGTGGAGATGCGAGACGACTTCACCCCGTGCAGCAGCAGGACGGCTGGAGAATGTGGCTGTCGACCCGGCCAATATGTTCCCGCGAGCCTCAACCCGTCCAAGCTGCGGAGCTCGATGTCGCGGGCAGGAAATGCTGCCGCCGGGACTATGCTGGATTCCCCCTCGACCATTGCTGATCCGCCAATCCAGCTAAGCGCCAATCCTGCAGGAACTAGGGCGGCCGCGCAGAAAATAAGGGCCTTCCGCAGAGAGATCATAAATGAAGAGTATCAAGCAAGCTCGGCTGGCTCAACGTCCGCGCTCGACACAAAGCAGACATTCGGCTGGACGTGCTACTCGCAGGCTCCGTATATCCAAGCATGCGCTACGACCTGATCCTGCTGGACGAGTTCTGTCGGGAACTCGGTCTAAGCTCTCGCTTAAGGAACAACTCCTCTTTGGAGGTGTCGCTAGGGGATGAGGCGGTCCTCTGCTTCGTAAACGCGGAGCGAGATGAAGACTGCCTTATGGGATTTGCCGATACGCCTTGGCACACTCACGGTGACCTAATTTTCAGCGACCATCACGGCTACTTCGTCGAGCTTGATCCGCTAAATGTCTTGGCCGGGCTTCAATCAGGAGACGTGCTTATCTGTGACCAAGAGGTGAGTGGAAGCCTGGTAAATCGCTGGCTTGTTCATAAAATATTTAATGACGAATTCAAACACCTCATGCCGAACGAACGACTAGTTTTCCGACGTGCTGTGGAGTCCCGGAAGGTTCGGCACATAAGCAGCACTCCAAAGGATGGCGCTCGCCAGTGGAGCCGGTGACGTTCGCAATCGCCTTGGTGCATTTGCTACATAATACCGGCTTTCCGCCCTAAGCGGACATGCGTTCGGCACGCATCTCCCCCTTGTCCCGTTCGCCATTCGCCATGGGGCAATATGGCAGGGGAGCGGTCCGGCTTCGAGCCTCTGTCAATCCGGCTGAATTCAAACTGACCCACTACGTGCGCGGCGGATCGGGTCTGGGAGGTTCTAGCGGACGGCGGAGCGGAGGGCGCGGTCGAGCAGCGCCTTGTCCGGCCGGACCGGGGCGACGACCGCGAGGCGGCCGTCGGCATCGCGGCGGGCGACGAGCAGGACGAAATCCTCTCCCTCCGCTTCCATCTCGATATGAGCCACTGCGGGAGCGGCGGCGAGAGCGGCGCGTGCTTCGGCGCCGGCATCCGGCTTCGCCGCGGGCCGGCGCTCGCGCCGTTCGGCCTGGACGACGCCCTTGAGGCCGCCTTCATGCTTTTCGAGAAACGTGCCGAGCTCGCCCTGCGTAACGCCCTGGCGGCGCCCGTAGGAAAGAGCAGCGGCGAACTCGGTGAGGCGGGTCTTGTCGTAGTCGATGCCGAAGATGAGCTTCACGATCGGGGTCATCGGCGCACGCGCCTGGGCCTTCAGGCCCGCATCGTCCAGGATCTCCGCATAGTCTTCCGGCTCCGCCTCGGCGGCCACCGCAAAATCATAGGCCTGGCCGAGCGCACGGTAGAGCGCGGTGCGGCTTCGCACATCGGCGCTCTTCACTGCTTCCGCCGTCTCCCGGGCAAGGCAGAGGCGGTCGGCAAGGCCGGCGTCGGCGCCGAGTGAGAGATCGAGCGTCGGCTGGTCCTCGTCATAGCCGATGCCGAGCTCGAGGTCGGCGTCGAGCTCGAGCGGCGGCTGGGCGAAGTCGATCTCGCCGAGCGGATCGGAATGCGGCCCATCGGCCCAGACGGGGCTGGATTGCTGGGCGGCGGCTCCGGCGGCGCGGCTCACCTCCCGGGCAAGGCCGGCGGTCGTCTGACGATCAGCGACTTCCTTCCAGTTGATGACGCCGTAGATGAAGTCGATCTGGTCGCCGTCCGACGACAGCGGCATCAGGATGCCGCGATACATGGTGTTGACGCCGCGCTGGCTGACGAACTCGGCCTCGAAGCCGATCGGCGCGCAATTGGCGATGATCTGGAGATAATGATCGGTGAGGCGCGACAGCAGCGAGCGGCTCGGAACGTCGCTGATGCTCTGGATGTCGCCGTCCAGCCGGCATTCCTCGCGAAGCGCACGGCCGATATAGGCGACGCCCGGATTGTCGGTGCCGTCGGTGAAATCGAGAAGGACGCTGTTGGGGCCGAAATCCTGGATGTTCGAGGGATCGACGTCTCGGATAGAAGGATAGGCGCGGCCGTCGAGCAGCGACACCCAGTAATTGTAGGCACGGACGTGCATGCGGCGCTCGTCGACGCCGATTTCGGGCGGAGCCTCGATGGCCGGCTCGTCGTCGACGACCGCGTCAAACTCGGCGCCGCCTTCGTACGCCCGGAAACTGTCCATGCTCGCCGTCCTCGCAGCATTGCCCCAAAATCGAGGCGACACTGCACCGGACGTGGTTGAGAAACCGTTAAGCCTTGGGCCGCGGCGGCGCTTGTCAGGCCGCCGGCCCGCTGATAAAGCGCGCGCTCCCCAAGGGATAAGCCGCTTTAGCTCAGCTGGTAGAGCACATCATTCGTAATGATGGGGTCAGGTGTTCGAGTCACCTAAGCGGCACCATATCCTCTCCAGGCATCGAGCTTCCCCAAGAAACACGAGTTTGTGGACGCCGCGCCGCTGTTCAAGCCCCCCTGTGCGGCTCGTCTGCGTCCAGGGGCTCAACCCGCGCCTTGAGCAGGTCGAAGGTGGCAGGAGCGATGTAGAGGCTACGGTGAGCGGCCTCGTTCCTGAGAGCGATCCGCCTTCGAGCCTCATCATCGGAACAGCTTACCGCCCACAAAATGGAGTCGGCCCCTATGTTCGCGACCGCAGCTCGGACGCAATCCCGTTCAGCTCGAGACCAAAAGCCGTAGTCGAGAACGACGTCGAGGCCCAATGACAGGCAGCGAACCCAGATAGGCTCCATGATCTCCAGGATTGCCGC
>NZ_DASVUE010000310.1:0-12188 GCF_036387215.1 Allosphingosinicella sp.
CTGCGCCTGCCTGATGAAGCGGAGGCGGCGGAGGTCCGCGGCGCCGTAGCGGCGAATGCCGGCCTCGCGCGTTGGAGTCTCGATGAGGCCCTTGCGCTGGTAGAAACGGACGGTCTCGACGCCCACGCCTCCGCCCGCGGCGAGGCGGCCGATGGTCAGCGATTTGGGCTCTTGACTCCGTACCATGGTACGGACCCTATATAGGTGCCGGCACGATCGCAAGGAGACGTGAAATGTCGGATATGTCCAATCACCCGAAGGCTTCCAAAAAGGCGGTGCTGCACCGGATGGTGATGCCGCACCACATCTGCCCCTATGGGCTGAAGGCCAGGCACTTGCTGGAGCGGGCCGGCTACGAGGTCGAAGACCATCACCTCACCACGCGCCAGGAGACGGATGCGTTCAAGGCGCTGCACGGGGTGGCGACGACTCCGCAGGTCTTCATCGGCGGCGAGCGCATCGGCGGCTATGACGATCTCCGGCGGTTCCTCGGCAAGCGCGTCGCGGACCCGAAGGCGACCAGCTACCGGCCGGTGATCGCGCTGTTCGCGATGACTGCGCTGATGGCGCTCGCGGCCAGCCATGCGGCGACGGGGAGCGCGCTGACGATGCGCGCGGGCGAGTGGTTCGTCGGCTTCTCGATGATCGTGCTCGCGCTTCTGAAGCTCCAGAATGTCGAGACCTTCGCGACCATGTTCCTCAACTACGACCTGCTCGCCAAGAGGTGGGTGCCCTATGGCTACGTCTATCCGTTCGCGGAGGGGCTTGCGGGCGTGCTGATGGTGGCGGGCGTCGCGACATGGCTGTCGGTGCCGATCGCGCTGTTCATCGGGACGGTCGGCGTGGTTTCGGTGTTCAAGGCGGTCTACGTCGACCGGCGCGAGCTCAAATGCGCGTGCGTCGGCGGATCGAGCAACGTGCCGCTGGGCTTCGTGTCGCTGACCGAGAATCTGATGATGATCGCGATGGCGGTGTGGATGGCGGTGGGCGCGTTTGGGTGACGCCTGGCTCGCGCACTCGACTTCGCGTCGAGGCAGCGGCTAGAGTGGCGGGATGAGTTCGGAAATCACCATCCGCCCGGTCGAGGAGGCGAGCGACCGGAAGGCGTTCGTGGACCTCGCCTTCACGCTCAACCGCGACGATCCGAACTGGATCCCGCCGCTCAAGACCGAGGTGCACGGCCTCATCGACCCGCGCACCAACCCCTGGTTCGGCCATGCCGAGGCGCGCTTCTTCCTCGCCGAACGGAACGGCGAGCCGGTGGGGCGGATCTCGGCCCAGGTCGACCGCGAAGTGCTCGAACATGTCGGCGAAGGCGTCGGCCAGTGGGGCATGTTCGAGGCGGCCGACGCGGAAGTTGCAGCCGAGCTGATCGCACGCGCCGAGGACTTCCTCCGCGGACGCCGGATGAAGGTCGCCCAGGGGCCGTACAGCATCTCGATCTGGGACGAGCCGGGGCTGCTCGTGCAGGGCTTCGATCATCCGCCGACGGTGATGATGGGGCACAACAAGCCCATCTACCAGCAATGGGTGGAGGCGGCGGGCCATAAGGGCGTCAAGGAGCTCTACACCTACGACCTCGACATCAGGAGCGAGCTGCCGCCGCTCATCCAGCGGATCGTCGCGTCGGGCGAGCGCAACCCGCGGATCGTGATCCGGAAGGTGGACAAGAGCCGGTTCGACGAGGAAGCGGCACTGATCCTCGGCATCCTCAACGATGCGTGGTCCGACAATTGGGGCTTCATCCCGCTGTCGGACGACGAGATCGCCTATGCCGGCAAGAAGCTGAAGCCGATCGTGTTCGAGGATTTGATCCGCGTCGCCGAGGTGGACGGTGAGCCGGTGGCGTTCATGATCACGCTTCCCGACCTCAACGAGTTCACGCGCGACCTGAACGGCCGCCTGTTCCCGTTCGGCTGGGCGAAGCTGCTGTGGCGGCTCCGCAATCCGAAGGTGAGGACGATGCGGGTGCCCTTGATGGGTGTCGTCAAGCGGCTGCAATCGACGCGGCTCGCAAGCCAGCTCGCCTTCATGATGATCGAATTCACCCGCCGGGACGCGGTTGCGCATTACGGCGCGTCGCGGAGCGAGATCGGCTGGATCCTGGACGACAATGTCGGGATGCGCTCGATCGCCGAGACGATCGAATCGCACATCAACAAGGTCTACCGGATCTACGAAAAGCCGCTCTGAGCGGCGCGCGTTTTACGCTCCTATCTGAACCTCGGCCCCTCGACCCACGACACGAGCGAATGCCGGATGCCGGAGGTGACCGGAGTCACCCGGTGCTGGAGGAAGGAGGGGAAGATGATGACGGAGCCCTTCTTCTTGAAATCGGGCCCGGGCGAGGCGTAGCCGAAGAATTCGAGGTCCCCGCCCTCATAATCGGAAGGATCCGACAACTGGGCGATGAAGGAGAGCTTCCGGTCCTGCCATACGACGTTCGCGATCGTGAGATCGGAATGCCAGTGATAGACCCCGTTGTTGGTGCCGTGATATTCGGTGAACTGGACCTCCACCGGCTCCGTCAGATCGAAGCCGAAGCTCTGGCGGTTGGCGCGCTTGGCGAAATACATGATGGTGGCGAGGACGCCCTGATCGGCACCGTCGATATCGAGCCAGCGGACGATCGACCGCCGCACCTCGGGCATCTTCGAGCCGTCCTCGCGCTGCCCGATCGCCGCCTCCATCGCCGGCAATTGCTTGCCGCGGGCGATCAGCTGGTCGCAATAGGCGGCGGTGAGGCCCTCGGTCCACATTTCCCAGACGGTCTGCATCGCGCCTCATCAATCCCTTGTTGCCAGCGAATTGCCGCATAGCCGAGCGACGGCAGAGCGGAAAGAGACGGGAACATGACAACCGGCGACCCGCGACACGGCCCAAAGGAGGTACTTCCACTCAAGTCCCGGAAGTAAATTCATGTCCCAAATCATCGCTTTACTATTGTCCCCCCTCCACTACTCTATTCCCTCCACGGGGCGTGGAGCGACTCGGGGGCGATGTGCTGCAAGGCATGCGCCGGCCGGGAAAACGGGGGGAAAATAATGCAAGATCAGCGCTACTGCGCCGCGTTGCGGCGTGCACTCATGTCTGCGACCGCAGCCGCGGCTCTCTTCGGTCCGGCGCAAACCGCGTTCGCGCAGGCGCTTCCGATGCCGGCAGGAGCTCCCGTCCCACTGTCAGGCAGCGCACCGATCCAGGGCACCGCTCCTTCTCCGGAACCGCAGATCGTGATCGCGAACCCGGGGACGGCGACGACCGCGAGGGACAGCGGGATCACCGGCGTCGGCCAGGTGGTCACCGACAATGGCGGCGGCAGCGTCGGCCTGTGCACCGGCACGCTCATCAATCCCCGCACCGTGATCTTCGCGGCGCATTGCGTGAACTCGCGGGCGGCCACTGCCTACGGCGCAGGCTCCGGCGGCACCGGGATCAGCGTCGGCTTCTCTGCCGACAACCTCCCGGCCCTCCGGAGCTGGCTCTTTCCCACGGTCTCCGGCGGGGCTGCAAACCCGATGCAGTTCAAGTCCGACCCGGGCATGTTCATCTACAACGTCAACCAGGTCCGCTACAACGCGCAGTCGACGGAAACCGCGGCCCGGGGCTTCCTCTACGCGGACGTGGCGACGGCGACGCTCGACACCCATGCCGCCGACATTCCGGTCTGGGCGATGCTCTTCTCGCAGCTGCCGGCGACGTCCCCCGGGGCAGGCGGGACCGGCTACAACGTGCAGATCGCCGGCTACGGCGCCAACGGCAATGCGACGATCGGGGCGACCGGAGGCACCGATTTCAGGCGCCGTATCGCCGAAAACGTGCTCGGCGCATTCACCGATCTGAAGACGTTCGAGACGTTCCTCTACGGCTCTTCGAGCAGCCCGACCCAGAACCTCTACTTCCTCGATTTCGACGACCCTCTGCGCGGGCAACAGGGCGCAAGTCCGTACGACTTCAACGCGTTCCGCGATAATGCGCGCGGCACCAAAGAGGGCATCACGGCCCCAGGCGATTCGGGCGGGCCGCTGGTCCTCCAGAATTTCGGCAGCGGAAGGCTGACTGCGGGCGTGCTCTCGGGCGGCTACACCCGCTTCTACAACGGGCAGCCGGCATACGGGTATGGAACCGTCTCATTCTACCAGCCGCTTTTCCTCTACTGGGACTGGATCGCCGAGAACAACCCGTACCGCTACGTCACCAACGTTGCCGGCGACCGTTCCTGGACCAGCGCCGAGAATTGGGTAACGACGCTCGACCCCAATTACATGATCATCAACTCGAACGGCCAGGTGGTGAACGGCGTTCCCACAACCCCCGGTCTTGGCAAGAACGGCACCGGCGGCGATTTCGGCGAGGCCTGCTTCCAGACCCTCACCACCAGCGAGTGCCTCAATACCGCGACAGGCCAGATCACGCTCGAGAACAAGCCGATCGGGACCGGCATCGACTCGTCCATCGGTGTCACCGGGCGCGGCGACCTTCTGATCGCCAGCCCCGAGTCGCAAATTTCGGTCGTTTCGCCGCCCCTGCCCGCCGCGACGATCGCCAACGGCCTTCCGGGCGCGCGGAACTTCGTGCCGAACAACGTGGATCCGGTGCGGGCCACCGGCGCCATCGGCCGCTATTTCGACGTCACGCTGGCCGCGGCCGGCACGACCACCCTCAACCTCGGCTCCAGCGTCACCATCGACCGGCTGGCGATGGCGGGTGCAGGAACGCGCCTCAACGTCCAGGGCGCGCTCACCGTCCTTGACGACTATAACCACATAACGGGGACGACCGAGATCAAGGGCACCATGAAGACCGGCGAGGCCTTCATGCTGACCGGGGTCCTCGGCGGGACGGGCAAGTTCACGACGCCCTATCTCACCGTGGTTGCCGGCACCGTTGCTCCAGGCCAGCTTCTGACTCAGAACAACATGCTGACCGCCTACCAGGCGACCCCGGGCACGCTCACAGTTGCGGGCAACGTGATCCTCGCTAGCGGATCCGTGCTGGCGATCGACATCGTCCAGGGAACGGCCGACAAGCTGGCCGTAACGAGGAGCTCGACCAACTCCACAGACGGCATCCTCACGCTTTCCAACGGCACGGCGGCGTTCACCCGGAACAGTGCGAACATCGTCCGCGCCGGGCAGACCGCCACCTTCGCCACCGCGGAAGGCGGGATCCAGGGGCGGTTCGGGAACGCGCTCGGCTATAACCTCGGAGTGCTGACGCCGCGGCTCAGCTACCAGGCCAATTCGGCGCAGGTGACGTTCGAGGCCGGAAGTCTGGTCACCCAGGCCAGCCTCGTCCCGACCACCACAAGCGTGACTGCCTTTGCCCAAACGCTCGATAAGGCCAGGCTGACGTCGTACAACAGCCTCTCGGGCCTGTACGGCGCCGTCGATCTGATGGACCCTGCCGCTCTCAACGCGACGCTCAGCGGGCTCACGCCTGACATCGCGAGCGAGACGCGGTCGATGCAGGACCGGCAGAGCATGCTGATGCTGAACACGCTCGGCGACCGGCTGTCGATGCTCGGCACGCCCGGCACCGGCAACAGCCTCAGCCTGGTCGGATCGCCGGGTTCGGCGCTTGCGATCAGCTCGGGCGAAGGCTCGGCGCCGCAAATGGCGCAGCGGAGCCTTGCCGCAAGCGCGACGAACCGCGGCGGGATGAGGCTGCCGGCCGGCTTCAGCGGGTTCATCTCCGGCGGCGTGAGCGCAACCGGCGCTGCGACGGTCGGCGCTGCAAGCCGCTATTCCGGCCAGCAGATCTCCCACGTCGGGATGGGCCTCGAACGCCGGCTCGATACGGGTCTGACGTTCGGAACCGCGTTCGGAGTGGCGAGGGGACATAGCGCCCTTCAAGGGAGCGCATCCCAATCCAGCTCGCGCTCGACCCAGGCGGCGTTCTACGGCGCCTACCGGTTCGACGGCGGCGTCTATCTCGGATGGCTTGCGGCGGCGACCTACAGCCGTTCCGACATGCGCCGCACCGCGAGCACCGGCATGGAGAGCGTGAACCTTTCGGGCGCAACCAAATCGTCGCGCTACAACGTACAGGCCGAAGCCGGCGTGAACCTGGAAGTTGCGCGCGGCCTGACGTTGACTCCCAGGACCGCGCTTCGCTTCACGTCGGCTGCCTTCGGCGGCTATCGCGAAGCGGGGGGCGAGCTTGCGCTCCAGCTCGACAGCGTGAAGGTGAAGCAGCTCGAGGGCAGGTTCGGCTTCGCGCTCAACGGCTCGACCGCGCTCGGCGGCGGCTGGAAGCTGACTCCGAAGCTCAACGCGGACCTCGTCCAGAACCTGTCGGGCGCCGACGCGGGCCTGACCGTCGCCTTCGCGGCCGCGCCCGAATATGCGTTCGAGCTTCCGCTCGCCAACGGCGACAAGAGGTGGGCCGAGGTCAGGGGCGGGTTCAGCCTCGACCGCGGCGACATGGCCCTCGGCTTCGGCATCGAGAAGAATGTCGGCCGTTCGGACTATCGGGACGAGCGCGCGGTCGCGGACTTCACCGTCCGCTTCTGACGGCGATCATGGGGTGCCGCCGGGCTCCGGCCCGGCGCCACCTCAGAGCTTGCCGGCACAATCCAGGTTGAAGCCGTAAGCGGGCGGCGGGGCTTCTGGAGGCGGGAGCAGATATTGCACGGCCTGCGGCATCACTTGCTGGTAGATGGTCGCATGGGTGAGATCGGGGCGGGCTGCCGCGCAGACGGTTAGCGCTTTCTGGCGAAGCGCCGACAGGAGCCGGCGGGCGGCGGCGGGCTCCTCCGACTGCTCCTTCGCGAAGGCGAGGAACAGCGGCCGATCCTGTTGCGGCAGGCCGAGGCGGGACGCTGCGGTGAGCGACAGAGCTTCCTTGTCCCACCAGAGGCTGGGATCGACCGCCGCATAGGCATCGAACAGCGACGGCTCCACGAGGTAGGTCTCGGTGACGAACAGCCCCGCAAGCGATTCGCCGAGGACCGCCTCGCGGCCGCTGGTGCGGTAGGAACGTTCGACCAGCGGCTTCACCTCGGTGCGGATGAAGTCGCGGAATTTGGCGGATGCGCCGACGGTGGGATAGCGCTTCAGGAGCTCCGGATCCCTGGTGAGGCCGACGAGCTCCCGCCTCCGGTCCCTGGTCTCGATGCCGACGACGATCGCCTCGGCCGATCGGCCCCAGAGCGCCCCTAGCTGAACCACCCCCGCGACGTGGAGCAGGTCCTGCCCGATGCCGCCGTCGATGAGATAGAGCACCGGATAGCGTCGGCCCTTCTCCTTGCCGTAGCTTGCCGGAAGGACGACGTTGATCGTGCGCTCCTCCCCCAGCGGCGTGGATCGGAGCTTGTGGCTTCTGCCGATCTCGATCGGGACGGACGCGGCGCGGGGCGGCGCCGGGGCGGAATGGGCCGGCGGCAAATTGACGAAGAAAGCCGCCGCAGCGACGACGCGGAAGGATGTGCGCACCATGAGGGCGGCATGACGATATCTTCGCCGCCCCGCAACAAGCGGGGTGCGCACATCCGCAGTTAGCACCCGAGGATCAGTTGTTCTGGATGTTCGACCGCGACTTGGTGGCTTTCGCCGCGGCTTCAGCAGCAGGACAGAGCCCGTCGACGCCGGACAGGGTGACCGAAGTCCAGCCGTCCGAGCCCGCCGCCATCCTCGCCTTCGTGTTGGACTTGAGGTCGTAGCCGGGTTTGTACGCCATCAGCTGTGGGCTCGACGGCCCCCATTCCTTCACGAAGGTGGCCGGCTGGTGCATCCGCTTGCCGCTCGCCTGCCCGCTCGCAGCATCGCGCGGCAGGGCGGCAAGATGGGAGGCGGCGATTTTCCCTGCGGCGCAGGTGATCCTCAGCACCGCATCGTCGGGAAGTCCGTCGCCGTCGAGGTCGCCGGTGCTTCTTACCTTGAGGTAGAGGGGCCCGGAGCCCGACGAAGGAGCAATCCCCTTGATCTCGAGGAAGTAATCCGCCGATGCGACGGATGCGGCGCTCCACGACATTCCCGCGAGCGCGGCCAGCAACAAAGCTTTGCGCATCTTGCCTCTCCCATTGATGGTGAGGCCGAACAGCATGCGCCTCGAAAAGCCGTTTCGCAAGCGGCACGGGATCGATGGCGCGTTGAGGCCTGCAACCCCGCTGAGCAGATGTGCCGTCTTGTGCGGCGCACCAATAGGTGGAAAGGACGGGGCGGCCGGCGCATTCGGCGGGGGAAGAAGCGATCCGATGATTGAGATGGTTGCGCGGTTGAGCCCGATCTCGGCGGATCAGTTCCTGCTGACGATCCTGATCGCGCTCGTCCTGTTCGTGGCCATTCCGATCGCGATCACTTTCTACCTCAAGCACGAGCGGAGGCAGAGGCGGAAGCTGGTGAACTCGCCGCGTAAGATCGGCCTTGCCGGCGAGGAAGAGGACACCGGCCCGTGCGAGCATGTGCGATCGCGGAGCCGGGCCAGGCAGGGGCCGGACGGGCAGTTCGTCAGCATCTGCAAGAAATGCGGCGTCGCGATGGTGCGGAACGGCCCCGGAGACTGGTCCCCGGCCCCGGAGACCAACTGAGCCGCGGCTAGCGGGCCGGCGCGGGAGGCGCGGGCTCGAGCGATCCGGCGAGGCCGATCCGGGCGTCCTGGCGCTGTTCGGGCGACAGCGAGTCCCACCAGGCCTCAGCCGTCTGGGTGCCTTGGCTGGCGGCGGCGATGCGCTTGATCTCGGTCATTCCGCCCGCCTCGGGCACGTCCGTGCGCACCGTCTCGATCGTCAGGGTCACAGGCTTGCCGAGATGCGTGTCGAGGAAGAGATCGATCGGCGACGGGCCGGACCAGGCGCCGAACTCCTCCCGCCCGTCGACCTTGATCCGCGCCCAGACATAGTCGCCCTTGTCCCAGCCGGTGAACACGCCCTGGACGGTCTCGGAGCCCAGCACCTGCTCCCCAGGAGCCTGTCGAGCGGCGGACTGATTTTCCGCCACGGAGCCGCTGTCGCCGCACCCGGCCAGCAGAAGCAGCGCTGCAAGAACCAGCCGATTGCCCATCCTCATCCCTCCACGAAGCGGGCCGAAGCTCCACCATTTGCGGGCGGATGACAACCGGCATGGAAAGCGGCGGCGGACTGGTGCAGGCTGCTCCGGCGACCAGAGGGAGGCGCCGGTGGCGGGAAGCCGTGTCTATTCGGGTGGGTGCCGGTGCGGGCAGCTGCGCTACGAGGCAACGGGCGAGCCGCTCTTCGCCGGCTATTGCTTCTGCACCGACTGCCGGAAGTCCTCGGGATCGGGGTTCATCCCGTTCATGGGCTTTTCGGGCGCGGACCTGAGCTTCAGCGGCACGTCGCGCGAGGTGCGCTGCACCGCGCTTCGGGGGAGCGAGGCGGTTCGGAACTTCTGCACCGAATGCGGCGGCCTGGTGTTCGGCGGGCGCGTCGGCCTCGACGAGCAGCATACGATCTATGCGGGCTCGCTCGACGATCCTTCGCTGTTCGAGCCAAGCGTGGCGATCTTCGCGCGCGAGAAGCCGGACTGGGTGTCGCTTCCGCCGGAGGTCCGCTGCTTCGCTCTGATGCCGGAGTGACGGCCTTCTAGACTCAATCGGCGAGTGTGACCCAGGTGGGGGCGTGGTCGGAGGCTTTTTCGCGGCCGCGGTAGCTCTTGTCGACGCCGGCATCGAGCAGCCGGTCGGCCGCCTGCGGGCTCAGCAGCAGGTGATCGATGCGGAAGCCGGCGTCACGCTGCCAGCAGCCGGCGGTATAATCCCAGAAGGTGTAGACGGCGCCTTCCGGGTGGCGGGTGCGGATCGCGTCGGTCCATCCCTGGTGGAGGATGCGGCGGAAGGCGGCGCGGCTTTCCGGCTGCATCAGCGCGTCGTGCGCCATCGCGCGCACCGAGAAGACGTCGTCGGGGCTGTCGGTGGGAATGACGTTCCAGTCGCCGGCGAGCACGACCGGAAGCTCCTCAGCGAAGAGGCCTCGCGCATGCTCGCGCAGCCGCTCCATCCAGGCGAGCTTGTAATCGAACTTCTCGGTGCCGACGGGATTGCCGTTGGGAAGGTAGATGGAGCCGATCACGACGCCCGCCACCTCTGCCTCGATATAGCGGCTGTGGGTGTCGTCCGGATCGCCGGGAAGACCGGTGCGGCGGAGCACGGGCGGAGCAGCGCCGGCGGGAGTGAGGATCGCGACCCCGTTGAACCCCTTCTGCCCGTGCCAGACGCCGTCATAGCCGGCGGCGCGGATGTCCTCGATCGGGAAGGCATCGTCGGCGCACTTGATCTCCTGGAGGCAGAGCGCGTCGGGCTTCTGCTCGTCCAGATATTCGATCAGCCGCGGCAGCCGGGCGCGGATGCCGTTCAAATTATAGGTGACGATCTTCATGGGGCCGGATTAGCGGGCGTGCGCGGCGGCGTCATGCGCCTTTCTGTGCTGCCCGCCGAACGACCGAGGTGCCGCTCGCAGGAAGGCCGCAATGGCTGGAAGACGCTGCCCGAAATAGCTAAGCAGTTGAGGCCGTCGGTGGGGAGGGTCCCGGGACCGTGTCTATTCGCCTGGTTGGAAGCGTTCTTGTCCTCGCCCTCGGAGCTTCGGCAGCGCCGGCTCAGGTCGCGGATCCGGTTTCGGCCCGGACATCCACATTCTGCAAGCAGCGGCAAAGCTGCATCCAGAAGCAGCGGGCCGGCGTGCAGCAGTTCCTGAAGGCGATCACCCTCAACCCGCGGCCCAGCCAGGCGCGCGTCCAATGGTGCCTCGGCCGGGCGACGGACAAGAAGAACCTCACCGACTGGGCCAAGGCCGCGCGCTGCATCCGCTGAGACATGCCGCCGCCCTTCCCCGTCAGGCTCGTGCCGCACGACCGCCGCTGGGCAGAGCTTGCTCATGAGGAAGCCGTGCGCGTGCATGAGGCCGCAGGGGCGGCGGTGATTGAGATCCATCATATGGGGTCCACTTCGATCCCCGGTATCGCCGCCAAGCCGGTGATCGACCTGCTGGGGGTGGCGAGCAGGCTCGATGCGCTGGAGGCCGCAAGGCCGGCGCTGGAAACGCTCGGCTATGCCTGGCACGGCGAATATGGTCTTGCCGGGCGACGCTACTGTACGCTGAGCGATCCGGCGACGGGGGAGCGGCGCGTGCAGCTGCACTTTTACGCCGAGGGGGACCCGGCCATCCGCCGCCACCTGGCCTTTCGCGACCATCTGCGTGCCAATCCGGAAATCGCGGCCCTCTACGAGCAGGAAAAGCTGCGCTGCGCCGCGCTCCACCCCCAGGACAGCCACGCTTACACCGACTGCAAGAGCGACTGGATCAAACGCGTGGAGCGGGAGGCGATCAGAGCGTCACGGTGAAGGTGCTCTGCCGGAAAGGCGCAGCCGAGACACCTGCGTTGCGCATGCGCGCCCGTTCGTCCTAAGTCTGGCCGCACACCCTGCCCCGCCCGGAGTTCATTGCCATGAAGCTGAAGCTCGCTTTCCTCGCCTCCCTCGCGTTTTCGGCGGCGTCGCCGGCGCAGCAGCAGACGGCTCCAGTGGGCGGGGACGTGCCGGCAGCCTTCACGCCCCCGACCGCGAACCGGGACTATGTGAAGCGCGAAGTGATGATGCCGATGCGCGACGGGACGAAGCTCTACACGGTGATCGTCTATCCGAAGGGGATCACGAACGCGCCGATCGTGCTGACGCGGACGCCCTACAACGCCGAGGGGCGGGCGAAGCGGATGGACAGCCCGCGCATCCTTTCGACGCTTCCGCTGGCGGACGAGGCGTTCGTGAAGGCGGGCTACATCCGCGTCTATCAGGACGTGCGCGGCAAATACGGCTCCGAGGGCGATTATGTGGTGACTCGGCCCGTGATCGGCCCGCTTAATCCGACCAAGGTCGATCATGTGACCGACGCCTACGACACGATCGACTGGCTGGTGAACAAGTCGAACCTGCCGGAGTCGAACGGCCGCGTGGGGATGATCGGATCGTCCTACGAAGGCTTCACGGTGGTGATGGCGCTTCTGAACCCGCACCCTGCGCTGAAGGTGGCGGCGCCGGAAAGCCCGATGATCGACGGCTGGATGGGGGACGACTGGTTCCACTACGGCGCATTCCGGCTCGCCAACATCGCCTGGCTGGGCGGGCAGACCGGCTACAAGGGCGAAGGCAAGGCGCCGCCCACCGGCGGCTATGACGATTACGACAATTTCCGCCGCGTTGGCTCGGCGGGCGATTGGGCGAAGGCGTCGGGGTACGAC
>NZ_DASVUE010000311.1:0-4744 GCF_036387215.1 Allosphingosinicella sp.
GAGCGGATCTTGTCGCCGCGGTCGGGCGGGTATGGGATCCGGTGGGCGAGGAAGAGAATGTCGCGCATCAGCCGAGGCCCCGGGCGATCGGTGGGCCGAGCAGGTTGGCGATGGAGAGCGGGAGCTTCTGCCAGAGTGCGACCTGGAGGCGGTATTTGGGGCTCAAGGGGTTGGTTTCGCGCGCTTCGCCCTTCACGGCGTAGGCGAGCGGCTGCGGATCGAAGCCCCAATTCTTCTTGTAGGAATAAGCGCCGGTGCCCACCTTGGAGCGGCCGAAATCGAAGCGGGTGCAGCCTCGGCGGGCGGCGTGGCGCATCAGCTCGAAATACATATGCTCGTTGGCGCGCAATGTGCGGGCGGCGTGGGTGCCGCCGCCCCAATAGGGATAGACGGTACCTTGATGGTAGAAGCTGAGGACGCTTGCGACGGGGGCGTCGTTGTGCCGAACCGTGAGGATGTCGGCATCGTCTCCGAAGGCGTTCAGCATCGCCTCGAAAAGGGCGCGCGGGAAGACGGGGGTACCGAGGTTGCGGACGCTTTCCGAATAGACGCGGTAATGGGCGTCGCGGTCCGCGGGTGCGCGGCCGATGCTGACGTCGAAGCCGAGGCCCTGGGCGCGGCGGACTTCGGCGCGCTGCTTGCGGGGAACGGATTTCAGGATTGCGTCGTCGTCGGCGGGCAGGTCGCGGGCGAAGCCGGCGTAGGTGCCCTCCTTGCGCTCCCAGCTGGTGGGGAGCTGTCCTCCGCGAAGCTCGACCGAGCTGCAGCCGAGGCGCTGGGCGAGTGCCCAGGCGGCTTCGGCGAGAGCCTCCACGGCCTCATCGCTGGAAGAAAGGATGCCGCCGCCGACGCCGAAGCCGGCGGAGACGAGCGCGGAGCCGAACAAAGGCGAGCGCATCTCGGTGAGCGGGAGGATGCCTGCGAGCCCGCCGTCGGCGCTTTCAGCGATCAGATAGTGGCTGCGCTGGCGGCAGCCTTGTTCGACGGCACGGCTCCATTCGGGGCGGTGGAATAGCTCGGCGCCCGGGAAGGCGCGGATGCGCGGAAGATCGGAAGCTTCGGCGGTGCGGACGGCGAGCCCGGAGACTGGCGAGAAGGCGTTCATTGAAGCCTCGCCCGCTCGGAAGCGACCACGGCGTCGGTCCTGCCCCAGGGATGAGAGCGAAGCAGTTTCAGTAGCTTGCCTTCCATTCCTGAAAGATTGCTGTAATGGCGGAGGCGCGATTTGACCGGCGCTCGTTCGACGCGCGGCTGGCCGGGATCGATCTCCCACGGGTGGAAGTAGAAGACCGCCGGGCGGGCTTCGCGGCCATTGACCCGGCCGACCGCCCAGCTCGAGAAACGGTACGGAAGCAGCCGGAAGAAGCCGCCGCCGCCCGCCGCCATGCGCTTTCCCGCGAGTTCCACGGTGGTGACGGGGAGCTCGATCAGGTCGGAATTGGCAAGAGGCCGGTGCGCGAAGCGGGGCGCTTCGGGCCAGCCATAATGATCGTGGCGAATGGGGGCGACGCTGGAGGAATAGGCATAGCCATCCTCGGCCAGCACCTCATGAGCCCAGGGGGTACGTTTGTCGATCGAGAAGCTTGGGGCGCGGTAGCCGGTGACGGCTTGGCCGCCCGCATCCT
Source organism: Allosphingosinicella sp. (assembly GCF_036387215.1). Lineage (GTDB taxonomy): Bacteria > Pseudomonadota > Alphaproteobacteria > Sphingomonadales > Sphingomonadaceae > Allosphingosinicella. The sequence goes on from NZ_DASVUE010000311.1 coordinate 1,626, forward strand.
CTATGGCGCTGCGGGCGCGGCGGAGATCGGCGCGGAATGCATCCGCATTCATCGTGAAGACCCGCTGGTGATCCCAGCCGTGGCTCGCGATCTCGTGTCCGGCATCGACGATCCGGCGGACAAGCGCCGGGTAGCGCTCGGCCACCCATCCGAGGGTGAAGAAGGTGCCCTTCACGCCCGCGCGGTCGAACAGCGCCAGGACGGCGTCGGAATTCCGCTCGACCCGGTGCGGGAGCGTGTCCCACGCGTCGCGGGCGATCACCTTTTCAAAGGCGCCGACCTGGAACCAATCCTCGACATCCACCGAGAGGGCATTCAACATCACAGTCCCTCATGGCCGGATCAGGCAGCGTTGTGGCGGTAGCTCACCGGCTCGGCATCATTCTCGACCCAATCGACGAGCAAAGTCAAAACGCGGCGAAGCGCCCCTTCCTGCTCCTCGAGCCGGGCTTCGAGCGCGGCGACGCGGCGCTCGAGCGCGAAATCGCGCACCGCCTCGGCCGACTGCGGCATGGGAGCCGAGGACAGGTGCGCGCCGCGGAGCGGGAGCACGCGCTCTTCGTGCATCGGCTGGTTGTCGCCCGCCATGTCGGCGACGACCGCCGCGACCACTTCGGCGTCGATCACGTCCAGCTGCTCGACCGCTCCGAACAGGAGCAGGCGCTGGGCGAGCTGGTTGACGCGGCGCGGGACGCCTCCGGTGTGGCGGTAGATTTCGGCGAAAGCGGCCGGCTCGATCTCGGGGCGCCCGTCCCAGCCGGCGAGGCTGAGGCGGTGGACGATATAGGGCTCGACCTCATTGGCGCCCATCGGATCGAGATGATGGGTGGCGATCACCCGCTGGCGCAGCTGCTCGAGATCGGCGCTGTGCGCGAGCTGATCGCGGAATTCCGGCTGGCCGAGCAGGAAGATCTGGAGCAGCGCCTTGCCGCCGACCTGGTAGTTGGAGAGCATGCGCAGCTCTTCGAGCGCGGAGACGGGCAGGTTCTGCGCCTCGTCGACGACCAGAAGAGTCCTTTTGCCCTTTCGAGCCTCGTCTTCAAGGTGCTGCTCAACCAGCTCAAGGAGCTGCGCTTTTTCCACCCGGCGGGTGTCGAGACCAAGGCCCTGAGCGGCCAGGCGGAGCATGTCGGTGCCTTCGACCTGAGTCGAGACGACGTTGATCGCGTTGAGGCGGGAGCGGTCGATCGTCTCCATCAGGTGGGCGACGAGCGTCGACTTGCCGGCGCCCACATCGCCGGTGATGACGATGAAGCCTTCGCCCTGGGCGAGGCCGTAGCCGAGATAGGCCATCGCCTTTTTATGGGTGCGGCTCTCGAAATAGAAGCGCGCGTCCGGCGTTAGCTGGAAGGGCCGTTCGGTGAGGCCGTAATGCTCGGTGTACATCGAATCGTCTCCGTCGGGCACCCTGCCCTCGTCGTTAGAAAGAGTATCTGAGGCCGATCAGAGCCTGCGCGACCGTGCTGTCGAGCTGGTCCGAATTGGTCGTGTAGAGGCCAAGCGAGGCGTTCGCCTGAAGCCGCTCGTAGAACAGGGTCCGGTAATAGGTGCCGGTGATGCCGGTGCCGAACGAGGAGCCGAGGCCGGCCCGGTCGCTGTCGTACCAGCTTGCATAGGCATCGAAATCCACGCCGGAGGTGCGGCTGAGATCGCGGCTGAGAGTGCCGTTGACGGTGAAGCTCTCGTCCTTCACGCGGTCGAGCGAGAAGCCCACCGGCGCCAGATATTTGCGCTGGGCGTAGCCGGCGCCGAGGCCGTAGGACCAAAGGCCGCGCTCGCCGGAGAGCAGGAAGCTTGCGCCGCGATGGCGGAAGTTGGTGCTGCTGACCGAGGAGAGCGCATCGCCGAGGCAGGCGCCGGTGCCGGCCTTGGTGCCGAACACGCAGCCGCCGATGCCGCCCACGCCCGGGTTCAGCGGGTTGCGGTTCACCTGGAAGTTGGTCGGCATGCTCTTCAGATCGGCGACGATGATTCGGCCGAAGCTGTCGATACTGTCATAGACGCTGCCGGTGATGGCGAGGCGCGAGCCGAGCTCGTGCCGGAAGGAGCCGGTGAAGGTCTCGCTGCCGTAGCGGCGGCCGAACCGCGCCTGAAGCTCGGTTCGGCGGCTTGGGCGCCAGATCACTCCGGCATCCCAGATGACGCCGCTCTGGTCGTAGGCCAGGAGCCGCGGCCGCGTCGGATCGGCAATGAGGTTCCCGCCCGGCGTCAGAATTGGGTCGCCGTTTGAATTGCGCCTGAAATCCTGTTGAGAAGCTTCGGTTTTCTCATATCCAACGCCTGCCGTGACGGCGAAGGTCGGAGAGACTGGAAGAACCACGTCGCCGCGGATGAACCTGCCCTCGAAGCGCTGGTCGAGCCGGTTCTGGTCCTCGCGGACGTAGCCGGCGCCGACGGTCCAGCCGACCGGCAGGTGGCCGGGAGCCATGCCGACGCTGGCCGACACGCTGTGGTTGACGGAACTGTCGAACCGGTCCGAGCGGGCGCCGCCCGGAAGGGTGACGAAGTCGAAATTGTGGTCGTCCACCTTGACGTAGCCAAGCCGATAACTGGCGGTGACATCGAGCGGACCGGCCTTCGTCGAAAGGTCCGGTCCCGCATAGACGCTGTAGACGTCGGAGAGGCCGGCGCTGTCGACGCCGCCGAAGCCGTAGATCGGGGCACCGGCGCCGCTCCGCGCCCGCGTTGCAAGCGCGCCGGCGTTCAGAGTGACCATGTTGGGGACCAGATGGCCCCGCATCTGTGCAAGGCCCGTGTGGATATCGTCGTCGGCCAGATCGTCTTCCCAGGCGATCCGCCGCTCGTAGCGGTAGCTGACCTGCGCCTCCACCCGGCGCGTCTTGGTCTGCGCGTCCACGCCGACGGCGACCGACGTGTAGGTGAGCGTGTCGCCCTCGTTGAGGTCGGCACTCAGCACCTGCTCGACTTCGAGATAAGGCGTCACCTGCGTCGGACCCGCGGATGCGGGCCCCGCGAGCGCGAGCGTCAGGCCGGCGGCAAGGCCGGAAAGGCCGAGTGCGAGACGCCTCAGCGAACCAAGCTCTTTTCTCATTGGCCGTATCCATAATAGCTGCCGAAGCGTCGGCCGGTGGCTGGGAAGCCAGCGCCGTTGAGCATCA
>NZ_DASVUE010000312.1:0-2318 GCF_036387215.1 Allosphingosinicella sp.
GGCTACCTCCTCGACGGTGCGCCGGCCCTCCGGGAGCGCGTAGCCGGGCGTGAGCGTCACGTAGGATGCCTGGACCACGCCTCCGCCCGCGCCGACGATCATGTTGCTGGGCGCATCTTCGGAGACGAGGAACAGCGCGGCCGGAACGACATTGTCGGGGTTGAAGGCGGCCATCATCTCCGGCGGGAAGATGTCCTCCGTCATGCGCGTGGCGGCGGTGGGGGCGAGGCTGTTGACGCGGATGTCGTATTTCGCGCCTTCGAGGTGGAGCGTCTTTGCGAAGCCGGCGAGGCCGAGCTTTGCGGCGCCGTAATTGGCCTGCCCGAAATTGCCGAACAGGCCGGTCGAGGAGGAGGTCATGAGGATGCGGCCATAGCATTGCCCCCGCATCGTCTCCCACACCGCCTTGGTGCAATTGGCCGAGCCCGTGAGGTGCACATCGAGGACGAGGCGGAAATCCTCCATCGTCATCTTGGCGAAGCTCTTGTCGCGGAGGATCCCGGCATTGTTGATGAGGATGTGGACGCCCCCCCATTCGCTCCCCGCCCGGGCGACCATCTCCTCCACCTGCTCCAGATCGGTGACGCTGGCGCCGCTTGCGATTGCCGTCCCGCCCGCGGCGCGGATCTCGTCCACCACCCGCTCGGCCGCGTCGGAGCTGCCCGAGCCGTCGCGGGCGCCGCCGAGATCGTTGACGATCACCCTGGCGCCGCGCCGTGCGAGCTCGAGCGCATAGGCGCGGCCGAGGCCGCCGCCCGCGCCGGTGACGATTGCCACGCGATTGTCGAAGCCGATGGTCATTCAGTCTGTCCCTCCGTTCCTCCGGCGCTCATGGCAGATGGAGGAAGCGGTGGACAGTGGAGGGACGCCCGAAGGCGCCCCTCTTGCTGCGGTCTAGCGGCCGCGGCGGGCTGCGCGGACGCCGCGTTCGTAGGTCTGGATGCAGGCGTCGGTGACGGTGCGCGAGCATGGCGGATATTCGGTGGCTGCCGGGCGGGGCGTGAAGGCCGCCTGCTGGTTCGGCATCGGCTGAGCCGCGTCGGTGCTCATCGTCTGCGGCGCCTGATTGGTGCCGGCGGGGGCCGTCGCCTGGCCGTTGGGGTCGGTGCCCTGCTGGGTAACGCCTTCGGGGCCGGTGGCCTCGGAGGGATCGTCCACCGTCTCGCCGCTCGGCTGTTGGCCGGTGGGGGGCGTCGTCTGCGTCGTCGGCGTCGTTGTTGTGGTCGGCGTCTGCTGCGCGTCCTGAGCGACGGCTGCGCCGCTGACGGTGAGCGCCGCTGCAGCGGCGAAAAGTAAAGTCCTCATCGAATCGTCTCCTTGCACAAGGCGCTTCCCCTGGCGCCAGGAACCGCGCGGCTAGTGCCGGCGCTGCAAGGTAAACGAGACGCGGTTCGATTTAGTTCAATCGAATCGGAGGCGAAAGGAACCGGCTCGGCTGATCGGCGAGGGCAGGTTCGATGGCGGCGGGGACGGAGCGATCCGCCCCCGCCCGTGACTTCAGCGACGGCCGCGCGAGCGCCGCATTCCGCGTTCGTTGGTCTGGATGCAATTGTCGGTGACGGTGCGCGAGCAAGGCGGATAATTGCCGGCCGAAGCCGAGCCGCCCATTCCGCCGCTCATGCCGCTGCCGCCGGACATGCCGCCGCTGCCGGACATGCCGCCGCTGCCGGACATGCCGCCACTGCCGCCGCTCATGCCGCCGGTGCCGCTGCTTCCGCCGGTGCCGCCCATTCCGCTCTGGCCGCTGCTCGTGGTGCCGGTTCCGCCGGTCCCGCCGGTGTTGCTCGTGCCGCCGGTGGTTTGAGCGATTGCCGCTCCGCTCAGCATCAGTGCGGCAGTGAAAATAAGAGCTTTCATATCCATCTCCTGTTCGTCGCCCGCTCAGGCGCGGCAAGAGCCGCACCCACGCGCCCAGAACGAGTGGGTCATTCTTAATATCCGGCCGGAGCAGCCGCGGAGTCGCTAAACCTTGTTAGGAGCGGCCGTCGCTGTCGAGGGCGTAACCGGCGGAGCGGACGGTGCGGATGATGTCGCCCTTGCCGCCGATGTTGATCGCCTGGCGGAGCCGGCGGATGTGGACGTCGACGGTGCGCGGCTCGATGTCGCTGTCATGGCCCCAGACGCTGTCGAGCAGCCGCTCGCGCGAGAAGACGCGGCCGGGGTGCTCGAGGAAGTGGCGGAGAAGGCGGAACTCGGTGGGGCCAAGTTGCACGGGCTCGCCGCCGCGTTTCACCTTGTGCGCGACGATGTCCATCTCGATGTCCGCATAGCTCAGCTGCTCCCCGGCGAGGGCCGGGCGGACGCGGCGGAGCACTGCG
>NZ_DASVUE010000313.1:0-12069 GCF_036387215.1 Allosphingosinicella sp.
TGAGGCCGGGCAGCGACGGCCCTTGCCTCTGCCCGCCTGCGCTCTCGGCGTAAGCCGGAGCGGCGGAAACGAGCGCCATGGAAAGCGCCGCGATGACGGGCGGCCTCAGCATCCTCTAGCAGTACATCCCTGTTTTACCTGTGTTAAAGCGCTGAATGGCGCTGATCGGTTCCACAGCCGCCACGTTATGCCAACGGCTTTAAGAAAACAGTACCAAAATGACGCTCCCCGTTCCGCATCTGTAACAGCCGGTAGCGCAAGGCTAAGTCGCTGATGTAAGTGGCTCATATGGCCAAGGGAAAGCGGGACGGATTGCTGATCGCGGGCGGCGGGCTGGCGGGGTGCCTTGCAGCCATCGCGGTCGCCAGGGCACGGCCGGAAATACCGCTTCTGCTGGTCGAGGAAGGCGAGAGCTTCGGGGGCAGCCACATCTGGCCCTTCTACGACGAGGATGTGGCGGCGGAGGACCGCTGGCTGGTCGAGCCCATGATCGCCAAAGCGTGGCAAGGCTATTACGTCGCCTTTCCTGGGCAGAGCCGGAAGTTCAGGGCCGGCTATAACAGCGTCCGCTCGGCCGACCTGGATGCGGCGGTGCGCGCTACGTTGCGGCCCGACCAGTATCGGCTGGGCACCAAGGTAGTGGCGGTGCGGGACAACGAGCTCGTCCTGCTCGGTGGCGAGAAGATCAAGGCCGACGGTGCGCTCGACGCACGGGGGGCCGCGAACCTCTCGATGTTGGAGCTCGGCTGGCGGAAGTTCGTCGGGCGCGAGTTCATCTTCGCGCAGCCGCACAAGGTCGACCGGCCGGTGCTGATGGACGCGACCGTCGAGCAATTGGACGGCTTCCGCTTCTTCCAGTGCCTGCCGTTCAACGAGACTCGGATGCTGATCGAGGATTGCTATTATTCCGACACTTCGGACTTGCCGGCGGACGCGGCCGAGCGGCTCGACGCCTATATCAGGCTGCGGGGGTGGAAGAAGCGCCGCATGCAGCGCGAGGAAAGCGGAGCGCTTCCAATTGCGCTCGGCGGGGATTTCGGCGCTTTCTGGCGGGTCGGCGGGGCGCGGGTAGCGAAGCTCGGCCTCCGCGGCGGCTTCTTCCATCCCACCACCGGCTACACGCTTCCTGACGCAGTCCGAACCGCCGTCATGCTGACGCAGCAGCGGGATCTCACCGGCGCCGCTCTCCACGATCTGTTCGAGCAGGAGGCAGCTGCCTTGTGGCGGAAGCGCGAGGCGTACCGCGCCTTCAACGCCGCCCTGTTCCACGCGCCCGCCCAAGATCGGCGCGGCATCTTCGAGAGCTTCTACGCCCTCGATCCGGCGCTGATCTCCCGCTTCCACAGCGGCAGCCTCGGGATGCTCGATCGGATGAAGCTTACCAAGCTCGGCAGATAGGTCCCGGCGAGATCCCGCGCACGTGGAGCGCTTTTCATCCTGAAGCGCTTGTGCTTTAGGGCCGCGAGACGTCTTCCAAGGGATCCCGATGAACATCCATGAATATCAGGCCAAGGAGCTGCTCGGAAAGTTCGGAGTACCGGTGCCGGCCGGACATGCCGCCTTGAGCGTCGAAGAAGCTGTTGCAGCCGCCGAGAAGCTCCCCGGTCCGCTCTACGTCGTGAAGGCGCAGATCCACGCCGGCGGCCGCGGCAAGGGCAAGTTCAAGGAGCTCGGGCCCGACGCAAAGGGCGGCGTCCGCCTCGCCCGCACGCTGGATGAAGTCCGCGCCGCAGCCTCCGAGATGCTCGGCAACACGCTCGTAACGATCCAGACGGGACCCGAGGGCAAGCAGGTCCAGCGGCTCTACGTCACCGACGGTGTAGACATCGCCAAGGAATTCTACCTCGCGCTGCTCGTGAACCGCGAAACGGGGCGCATCTCGATGGTCGCTTCCACCGAGGGGGGAATGGACATCGAGACCGTGGCTCACGACACGCCGGAGAAGATCCACACGATAGACATTGACCCCGTCACCGGGTTCATGCCGCACCACGGGCGGGCTGTGGCGGGCGCGCTGGGGCTCGAGGGCGATCTCGCCAAGCAGGCGGCGAACGTCGCCTCCAGGCTTTACGACGCATTCCTGGGTACCGACGCCGCGCAGATCGAGATCAACCCGCTCGCGATCACGGATGACGGCAAGCTGATGGTGCTCGACGCCAAGGTCGGCTTCGATTCGAACGCCATTTTCCGCCACAAGGATTTGATGGAGCTCCGCGACGAGAGCGAAGAGGATCCGATGGAACTCGAGGCGTCGAAATACGACCTAGCCTACATCAAGCTGGACGGCGACATCGGCTGCATGGTGAACGGGGCCGGGCTCGCGATGGCGACGATGGACATCATCAAGCTGAACGGCGCCTTCCCGGCCAACTTCCTCGATGTCGGCGGCGGCGCTTCGAAGGAGAAGGTGACGGCGGCGTTCAAGATCATCCTCTCCGATCCGGCCGTGAAGGGTATCCTCGTCAACATCTTCGGCGGGATCATGAGGTGCGACATCATCGCCGACGGAATTATAGCCGCGGCGCGCGAGGTGGACCTCTCCGTGCCGCTGGTCGTGCGGCTCGAAGGCACCAATGTCGAGGAAGGCAAGGCGATCCTGGCGCAGTCGGGCTTGCCGATCGTCGCTGCCAACGATCTTGGCGACGCCGCCCGAAAGATCGTCGCTCAGGTGAAAGAAGCGGCTTAGGAGAGAACAGGCAATGAAGCTCCTCGTCCCCGTCAAACGGGTCATCGACTATAACGTGAAGCCGCGGGTGAAGGCGGACGGCACGGGCGTCGATCTCGCCAACGTCAAGATGAGCATGAACCCGTTTGACGAGATCGCGGTCGAGGAAGCCATCCGCCTCAAGGAGAAGGGCGTGGCGACGGAGATCGTGGCGGTCTCGATCGGTCCGGTCAAGGCGCAGGAGACGCTTCGCACCGCCCTTGCCATGGGCGCGGACCGCGCGATCCTCGTCACCACCGATCAGGAAGTGGAGCCGCTCGCCGTCGCCAAGATCCTGCAGAAGATCGTTGCTGAGGAGACGCCGCAGCTGGTAATCCTCGGCAAGCAGGCGATCGACGACGATGCCAACCAGACTGGGCAGATGCTGGCCGCCCTGCTCGGCTGGGCGCAGGGCACGTTCGCCTCGAAGGTCGAGGTGGACGGAAGCGCCGTCGACGTCACTCGCGAGGTGGACGGCGGCCTTGAGACGGTGCGCCTGAACCTCCCCGCGATCGTCACCACCGATCTTCGTCTGAACGAGCCGCGCTACGCCTCTTTGCCCAACATCATGAAGGCTAAATCGAAGCCGCTGGCCCAGAAGACGCCTGCCGATTACGGTGTCGAGATCGCACCGCGCCTGACGACCCTGAAGGTGACCGAGCCCTCGAAGCGTCAGGCGGGCGTGAAGGTCGGCTCGGTTGACGAGCTCATCGACAAATTGCGTGAAACGGGAGTTGTGGGATGATCGCGCTCGTCTTGGTCGAACATGAAGGCGGGCAGCTGAAGGATGCGACGCTCGCCACCGTGACCGCCGCTTCGAAGCTCGGGGAGGTCCACCTCCTCGTCGCCGGCGAGAATGTCGGCGGAGTCGCGGAAGAGGCGGCGCGGATCGCCGGCGTGGCGAAGGTCCATGTCGCCGACAACGCCGCCTACGCGCATGGCTTAGCTGAGAATGTGGCGCCGCTCGTGGTCGAGCTGATGCAGCATTGCGACGCCTTCCTGGCCCCCGCCACCACCACCGGCAAGAATATCGCGCCGCGCGTCGCCGCCTTGCTCGACGTGATGCAGATTTCCGACATCCTCTCGGTCGAGGGGCCGGACACGTTCACCCGCCCGATCTATGCCGGCAACGCCATCGCCACCGTTCAGTCGTCCGACGCCAGGAAGGTGATCACCGTCCGCGGCACCGCGTTTGAGAAGGCAGCGAAGGAAGGCGGCTCGGCAACGATCGAGCAGACGGGCGGCACCGGCGATACCGGCCTCTCCAGCTTCGTCGGCCAGGAAGTCGCGCATTCGGAGCGGCCGGAGCTGACCAGCGCCAACATCATCGTCTCCGGCGGCCGTGCACTGGGCTCCTCGGAGCAGTTCCACGCGCTGATCGATCCGCTGGCGGACAAGCTCGGAGCCGCCGTCGGCGCAAGCCGTGCCGCGGTCGATGCCGGCTATGCTCCCAACGATTACCAGGTCGGCCAGACCGGCAAGATCGTCGCCCCTGAAGTCTATATCGCGGTCGGCATCTCGGGCGCCATCCAGCACCTTGCGGGCATGAAGGATTCAAAGACGATCGTCGCCATCAACAAGGACGAGGACGCCCCGATCTTCCAGGTCGCCGACATCGGGCTGGTCGGCGACCTCTTCAAGCTGGTGCCGGAGCTGACCGAGAAGCTCTAGCCGCTTTGGGAAGATGAGCGAAGCGTGATAGCCTTCCCCGGTCCGTGGGGGAGACTCGATGATGCCTATCGTTCGTCCGCTTGCCGCCGCCTTGCTTTTCGGCGTTTCCGCACCGGCGCTTGCCGCCGAGTACAAGCCCGTCTCAGATGCCATTCTCGGCCCCATCCTCGCCGACCCCCAGAGTGCGGGAGAGGTGGCGAAGATGTGCGACACGCGGCTCGCCGCCATCGGGACGCTGCAGGCGAAGGTGGAGGCGATGCCGCTTTCGGCACCGGCCATGACCCTGCTCGCGGCCTATGACGATCTCTACAACCTGACGATGAGCGCGCTCTATGCGGAGCCCGGCCTCATCAAGGATACCCATCCCGACGCTGCGATCCGCAAGGCGGCGGAAGACTGCAACCAGCGCACCAGCGAAGCGCAGACCCGCATGATGATGTCCCGGCCCATCTTCGAGCGGTTGCAGGCCGCGGAGAAGAAGGGCGTACCGGCCGGGCTCCGCTACATGCTGCGCCGGCAGATCGACAATTACCGCCGCTCCGGCGTTGACAAGGATGAGGCGACGCGGAAGCGGGTTGCCGAGCTGCAAAAGGCGATCACCGAAACCTCGCTCGAGTTCGATCGCAACATCAACGAAGGCGTCCTGACAGTCGCTGCAAAGCCGGAGGAGCTGGCGGGGCTTCCCAAGGATTATATCGACGCGCATCCGCCCGGGGCCGACGGGCTGGTGAAGATCACGACGGCCTATCCCGACGTGTTTCCGGTGCTGCGCTATGCGAGCAGCGAGAATTTGAGGAAGCGTGTGCGGATCGCGTTCGACAGCCGTGCCTTTCCGAAGAACGACGCCGTGCTGAAGCGCCTGCTCGTCCAGCGCGCCGAGCTCGCCAGGCTTCTCGGCTACCCCACCTACGCACATTACGATCTCGCCAATCGGATGGCGCGTGACCCGGCGAAGGCGCAGACTTTCGTCGACGAGATCGCAGCTTCCGCCCGGCCGAGCGCCGAAAAGGACGCGGCGCGGATGCTTGCCCGCCTCCGGAAGGACGATCCTTCGGTGCAGAAGCTGGGGCTCTGGAGCTATTCCTATGCAAGCCGCCTGATCCGGACCGAGGATTACCAGGTCGATCCGCAGGTCGTGCGCCAGTATTTCGCGTTCGAGAAGGTGCGCGGCGGCATCTTCAAGCTTACCGAGGATCTGTTCGGGGTCCAGATCCGCCCCTGGCAGACGGAGGTCTGGGCGCCGGAGGTGAAAGCCTTCGAGATGGTCGAGAACGGCAAGGTGATCGGCCGCTTCTACCTCGACATGCATCCGCGCCAGAACAAGTTCAGCCACGCCGCTATGTTCCCGATCCGCCTCGGCATCAAGGATCGCACCGTCCCGGTTGCGGCGCTGATCTGCAACTTTCCGCCGGGCCTCATGGAGCATGGCGACGTCGTCACCTTCCTCCACGAATTCGGACACCTGCTGCACTGGACGTTCGCCGGCCAGGTCGGTTGGGCGGCGCAGAATTTCAGCGAGATCGAGAACGACGTGACCGAAGCGCCCTCGCAGCTGCTCGAGGAGTGGGTATGGGACTATGATACGCTGAAGCGCTTCGCGACCAACGAGAAAGGCGAACCGATCCCCGCAGCGCTGGTCGAGAAGATGAATGCCGGCCGCCGCTTCGGCGAGGCATTTTCGGCGCTTGGGGACATCGGGCTGGCGGCAGTTTCGCTCGATTATTATGTCGGCGATCCGGCCCGCGAGGATCTGACCGGCGCCTTCAAGACGACCTTCAGGCGGTATGTTCCGGTCGAGGAGGCGGAAGGCACGCACCCGCAGGCGTCGTTCGGGCACCTGAGCGGCTACGGCGCGGCTTATTACACCTACGGCTGGTCGAAGGCGCTCGCCACGGACCTGCTCAGCCAGTTCCGCAAGGCGGGCCTGCGCGACGCGGCCACCGCCCGCAAATACCGGCGGATGATCCTTGCGCCGGGCGGATCGGAGTCGATGAATGTCCTGGCGAAGAACTTCCTCGGCCGCGACTGGTCGGTAGATGCCTACCGGCGCGAGCTGGAGCGCGGCCGCGGGGCGGCGGACTAGAAGCCTTCGAGGAAGGCCGCCACGTTCCTGCCCAGCGCGTCCACCGCATAGCCGCCTTCCATGACGATCAAAGTCGGCAGGCCCAATGAGGCGATGCGGCGGGCGAGGATCGGGTAGTCGTCCGTCTGGACTTCGAAATAGCTGATCGGATCGCCCGCAAAGGTGTGGGCGCCGTAGGAGCAGATCAACAGGTTGGGGGCGTAGGCGGCGATCGCCTCGAGCGCCCGATCCAGAGCCGCGCCGAACCCCGAAATTGTCGTGCCCTGCGGCAGCGGGAGGTTGAGGTTCGCGCCTTCGCCCTCTCCCTCGCCGCGTTCGTCCGAATGGCCCCAGTAGAAGGGATAATCGCTGGCCGGATCGGCGTGGATCGAGGCGAAGAAGACGTCGCCGCGGCCGTAGAAGATGTCCTGCGTGCCGTTGCCGTGATGATAGTCGATGTCGAGGATGGCGACGCGTCGTCGGCCCGCGGCGATCGCGGCTTCGGCGGCGATGGCGGCGGTGTTGAGGAAGCAATAGCCGCCGAAATAATCGGCTCCGGCATGGTGGCCGGGCGGACGGCAGAGCGCGAAAGCGGACCGGTCCCCCTCCAGCACAGCGTCGAGGGCAGAGAGCGTCGATTGAGCGCTCCAATATGCCGTCTGCCATGTCCCATCAGCGATGGGCGTGCAGGTATCGTAGGCGTAGCGGCCGAGCCGGGCGTCGATGCGGTCCAGCCTCAGTGGACGCCGCCGCGCCACCGGGAAGGCATAGGGGATGGCATCGCCCTCGCGTCCTGCCGCGACCCAATCCGAATGCGCAGATTTCAGGAATTGAACATAGTCGCCGGGGTGGACGCGGAGGATCGGCTCCTCGCCATGATCCCGCGGCGGCTCGGTGGGCGGCAGCGCATCCAGGATCGCCTGCGCCCGCGACGGGGTCTCGGCACAGGGCTCGAAACGGCCGTTATGGATCTCCAGCGCCGGCGCGTGGGCGAGCTGGCGCGGATCCCAGAAGCAGCGCACCCTAGCGGCGGACGAGCAGGTCGCTCGGCAGTGTCGGCTCGGAGATCACCCGCTCCATCGCCGCCCAGCGCGCCCTCGGGTCCGGCCCGGCGGCTTCGACAAAGGCGCGGACCATGTCCTGTCCGAGGCCGTAGTTTATGACGTAGCTGCGATACTGAGTGGTGAAGTCGATCGACTGCTCCGCGCGCTTCTTGGAGACGAGCTGGTACTTCTGGGTGAGCGCAACCGCTTCGTCGCGGCCAATCCGGCCTTCGAGGAATTCTCGCGCGATCGTGAAGCGTGCGCCTGCAAGCTCGCTCGTCGCCTTCAGAAGATCGAGATACTTGTCCGCATCGCGCGTCGCCAACCCGGCCAGCGGATAGAGCGCCTGACTTTCGTAGCGGAGCCGCTCCGGGCCGGGGAAAGCCAGGTCGATGCCGTAATTGGCCGAGCCTTCGGCGATCAGGGATTGCGGCGAATAGAGCGGATAGACGCTGAACTCGGCCCAGCCTCTGCCCTTGGTCAGCTTCTGCTCGAGCAGCATGTTGAGCGCGTGGTGCCCCGGATAACCCTCGTGGCAACCAAGATCGACGGCGCGGCTGATGCGGATCGGCAGATCGGTGTTGATCTGGATGAGGCTGTTATAATTGCCCTGATAATAATTGTAGCCGGACCAGCTCTTGCCGGTGACGAACTCCATCTTGAACGTCTCGCCCGGGGGCAGCTGGATGTGCTGCACGGTGCGGCGCTTGCACTCCTGGATGGCGGCGTCGAACACCGGCTGAAGCCGCTCCTTGGGAATGGTGAAGCGGTTCTGGAAAGCGTCGACCCGCTCCGAAAGCGGCCCGGAGCCGGGCACCAGCATCTCGATCCGCGCGAGTACAGGATCGTAGGCGGAGAGCGGCTTCAGCTCCACCCGCACTCCAAACAGGCCCTGCGCCTCTTCGGCGAAGCTCAGTTTCTCCCCCTGGATCATGCGGAGCCGGGTCTGCGCGGCCCGGAGCTGCGCCAGCAGGAAGTCGCGCCGACGGCGCTCGATCGGCTCCAACCCGGCAGCCGGGATCGCGGCGACGCGGGCGGAGAGGGCCTCCGCCTCCTTGGCGAGAGCAGCGACAGAGCGAGGCGCCGCCTTGGCGGCATCGGCCCATTCCTTTGGGCCGTAATAGGCATCGACATAGCCCGGCTCGCGCTCGCCGATCTCGAGCGTCATCTGGACATAGTCCTTTGCGATCTCGTCGAGGCTGTCGCGGCCCATCGGGCTCGATACGCATCCCGCCAGCAACATCGCGGCGAGGAACAGATGGAATGGCTTCATCGCGCCGAATCTTCGGTGCTCGAAACGTCCCCGTCAACGTCTATCTCACCGTTCAGCGCGCGATCCGCCGCCGGCTGGCCTGCAGGCGTTGGAGCGAACCACAGGATCGCGAACCCGGCCAGCGCGGAGAGGAAGGAGCCGATGAGGACACCGATCTTCGCCTCCTCGACCAGCAGCGGCGAATTGGGAAAGGCGAGGGCGCCAATGAAAAGGCTCATCGTGAAGCCGATGCCGCAGAGGGCGGAGACGCCGTACACCTGCATCCAGCTCGCGCCGCGGAGGGGCGAGGCGATGCCGAGCCTCACAGACAAATAGACGGCTCCGAAGATTCCGATCTGCTTCCCGAAGAAAAGCCCGGCAGCAATGCCGAGCGGGAGCGGCGCGAACATGTCTTCCAAGCTCAATCCTGCGAGCGAAACGCCTGCGTTGGCGAAGCCGAACACCGGCACGATCAGGAAACCGACGATCGGCGCGAGCGCATGCTCCAGCCGGTGAAGCGGAGAGACATTCGAATCCGGCGCTCCCGGCGTCTTCACGAGCGGCACGGCCGTCGCGGTCAAGACACCCGCGATGGTGGCGTGGACGCCGGAGAGCAGGACCGCGTACCACAAGAGGGCTCCGCCCAGGAGATAGACCCACAGCGAGGAGGTTCCGCTCTTCCCCATCGCATACATGACGAACAGGATGCCCGCTGCGATCCCCAGATAGAGCGTGTGAAGGGAGGGCGTGTAAGCGAGCGCGATGATCGCGACGGCGCCCATGTCGTCGACGATCGCGACGGTCGTGAGGAAGAGCTTCAGCGACGTTGGAGCCCGGCTGCCGAGCAGCGCCAGCACGCCGATCGCGAAGGCGATGTCGGTCGCTGCCGGGATCGCCCAGCCGCTCACGAGGCCGCCATGCTTCCAGGTCAGCAGCAGGTAGATTGCGGCGGGGACCGCCATGCCGGAGCCGGCGGCGATGAAGGGGAGGCGCCGCCGGTCCCATGTGGAGAGGCGGCCGTCCAGGAACTCACGCTTGATCTCCAGCCCGACGAACAGGAAGAAGATGGCCATCAGACCGTCGTTGATGACGAGGTGCGCCGTCAGCGGCCCGTGGCCGCGAGACAGTTCCGGCCCGATCGCATCGTGGAGGATGTGGTGATAGGCGTCCGCGAACGGACCCTTGGCAACGATCAGCGCCAGTGCCGCGGCCGCAATCAGCAGAATGCCGCTCGCCGCCTCGCTGTCGAGGAACTCCCGAAGCGCCGACCTGCCGCCGCTGCGCTCGATCCTGTCGGCCATCTTTCCTCCGGTCGCTTGCGGGGGGCGTAGCGGCTTCGGGCACCAGGGGCAAAACCCCGGTAATTCACGGCATTGCCTGAGCTTACTCCAGATCGGATCAATTCTTCTCCGAATCGGGGTAAAGATGGACCAGATTTTGGGGGCTATCGGCATTGCCATGCGCGAGACGGCGCTGTTCGCGGCGTGCGGGTTCCTGCTCCTCGGCGTCAGCGATCTTGCCGTCGACCTGATCTGGATCGGCCGCACCTTGTGGCGGCGCTGCACCGTCTACCGCCGCTTTCAACGTGCCTCTGCCGACACCCTTCCCGCGCCGGAGCGTCCGGGCAGGCTTGCTGTGTTCGTGCCTGCTTGGGACGAGGGCGCCGTCATAGCCGACATGCTCCGACACAGCATCGCCACGTTCGAGCACCCCGATTACCGCATCTATGTGGGCTGCTATCCCAACGACCCTGCCACCATCGCCGCCGTCAGGGGGGTTGCAGATCCGCGGGTCCGGCTGGTGGTCGGGCCGGTGCCGGGGCCGACCACGAAAGCGGACTGCCTCAACCGCCTCTGGGAAAAGATGCTGCAGGACGAGGCGGCGGAAGGGCTCGGGTTCAAGGCCGTGGTCCTGCACGACGCCGAGGATGTGGTGCATTCCGCCGAGCTCAGGATCTTCGACCTGCTGATCGAGCGCTTCGACCTCGTGCAGCTGCCGGTGCTGCCATTGATCGATCCGAATTCGAGGTGGATCGCGGGCCATTATGCCGATGAATTCGCCGAATCGCACGGCAAGGAGCTGGTCGTGCGGGAGGCGCTCGGAGCCTCCCTCCCCTCCGCCGGCGTCGGCTGCGCCTTCTGCCGCGACACCCTGGGCGAGATCGCCGAAGAGCACGGCGCACCTTTCGATGCCGAAAGCCTGACGGAGGATTACGAGCTGGGGCTCCGGCTTCGCCCGATCGGCGGCACTGCGGCCTTCGTCCGGCTGAGAGCCGCGGCGGGGCGGCCGATGGTGATGACGCGCGAATATTTCCCCGGAACGCGCGAGGCGGCGGTCAGCCAGAAGGCGCGGTGGATGGTGGGGATTGCACTGTCCGGCTGGGACCGGCTCGGCTGGAACGGCGGGATTGCCGAGCGCTGGATGCGGCTTCGCGACCGGCAGGCGGTGCTCGCCTCGCTGCTGCTGTTCGCCGGCTATCTGTCGCTGCTGCTGTGGAGCGTACTGTTTCTGGCGCGGGCGTTCACCCGGTTCGAGCCCGATCCCATACCCCCTTTCCTCGCCCTGCTCCTTGAGCTCAATCTGGCGCTGCTGGGGTGGCGGCTGGCGATGCGGTCCACCTTCGTTGCCCTGGCTTATGGCTGGCGGGAGGGCCTGCGTTCGATCCCGCGCGTGGTCGTCAGCAACATCATCGCGATGATGGCCGCACGCCGCGCCGTCTTCCGCTATCTCTCCATCCGCCGCACCGGCAGCGCCTCCTGGGACAAGACGGCGCACTTTTTCCCCGCGCAGGTGCCGGCCGAATGAGCATCCCGCCGCCGCTCCGCTTCCTCGGTGCGGTGCTCGGCGGCTGGACCTGCCTTCGGGTGGCGATGCTCGCGCCGGGATGGGCCGGGTCCCCTGGAGCCTCGCCCCTGCCTCAAATGGCCCCGCCTCCCCTCGTGCATTACCCCACGCCTTCGCCCGCTGCGGGAACGCCGGGCCCCGCTGCGTCTATGCTCCTCCCGAGATCGGCCGAGTGCGGCTCATGCGGAGCACCAGTCCGTCGGGCCGTTTACCCCGTCATCTTCGAGCCCCCTTTCCTACCCACACAGTTCGCCGGCCTGGCTGCACCTGCCGGGCCGCAGTCTCCGTCGGCGCCTGAGCCGCTCTTCTTCCAAGCCACCTCCGTGCCTTCACAAAGTCCCCTCCTCGCCCGATTGCCGGAGGAGCGGCGCTGGTCGTCGGCCGCCTGGGCGTTCGTCCGGCAGGGGGACGCGCAGTCGCTTGCCGCCGGGGGAACGCTCGGCGGCAGCCAGCTGGGCGCCCGCTTCGCCTACCGCATCAACGGTGATCCGCA
>NZ_DASVUE010000314.1:0-3097 GCF_036387215.1 Allosphingosinicella sp.
GGCCGTCCTTCGGGTGCTGCAGGCGAACCCCGCCAATCTCGGCGCCAAGGCCGAATGGGCGCCGATCCGCGCCGGCATCTCGGCGGACGGGCAGCAGGGTTTCACCTTCGGATATATGACCATCCGCAAGGAGGGCGCGGCGGACCGGCAGGCAAAGTATCTTGCTTACTGGGTCAAGCGGACGGAGGGCTGGCGGGTCGCCGTCTACAAGAGGGTGCCGAAGCCGGAAGGGCAGGGCAGTGCTGCGATGGCGCCGCTCGTTCCGGGGAAGCTCGTCCGTCCGCGCATGGACCCGGCGCTGGTCGAGAAGCTCGGCAAGAGCCTCGCCGCAGCCGAGAAGAACTTTTCCGACGAGGCGCAGAAGATCGGGCTTGCCGCCGCGTTCAGGAAGAACGGGCGAGCCGACGCGATGAACATGGGGCGCGATGCGTCCTTCACGATCGGGGCGGAGGCGATCGGCGCAGGGTTCAAGCCCGAGCCGACCAGCCCGCTAAACTGGTCCGCGGACGAGGTGATCGTCGCTTCCAGCGGCGACCTCGGAGTGACGATCGGGATGATCCGCAGCAATGCGCCGCCGCCGGAGGGGCGCCCCGCAGCCGTCCCCTTCTTCACCGTCTGGTACCGGGCGCAGCCAAGCGAGCCGTGGCGCTACGTCGCGGAATGATGCGCTGCAGCGAGCTTGACTTGCCGGCGTTTCGACCATAGGTGGGCGCCTTCATTTTCCAGCTCAAAGCTTAGAAGAGACAGGCAGGCGTTACGGCCATGAAGATCCGCAACTCGCTCAAATCCCTCAAGTCGCGCCACCGCGACTGCCGCGTGATCCGCCGCCGGGGCCGCACCTACGTCATCAACAAGACCAACCGCCGCTTCAAGGCGCGCCAGGGCTAAACCCCTAGTGAGCGTGACCGCCGCCGTCTTCGACGTCGGCAACGTCCTCTACGGCTGGGATCCGGACAGCTTTCTCATCAGGCAGATCGCCGACGATGACGCTCGCCTGCGCTTCATCGAGGATATCGGCCTTTGGGAATGGCACGATACGCTCGACGGCGGCCGCGACTTTCGCGAGGCGGCGGATGAGCTAAGCGAAAAATTTCCGGCCTATGCAGACCTGATCTCCGCCTGGGGCGAGAGATTCGGCGAGACCATCTCGGATCCGGTGCCGGGCGTCCACGCAATCGTGGAGGAGCTGGACGCCAAAGGCGTGCCGTTGTTCGCGATCACCAATTTTTCCGCCGATTTCTGGAAACCGTTCCATGAAAAGGAGCGGGCCTTTTTCAGCCGCTTCCGCGACATCGTGGTCTCGGGCGAGGAGAAGCTTCTGAAGCCGGACCCCGCGATCTACTTTCGGGCGCTTAACCGGTTCGGGCTGAAGCCTGCCGAGGCGCTGTTCATCGATGATCGCGAGATCAACGTCGAAGGTGCCCGCGCCGTCGGCATGCATGCACACCTGTTCGTCGATGCCGACGATCTGCGCCTGCGGCTGAAGGCCGAAGGGCTGCTCTGAACTTTCGCGCCGCCCGAGCTTTGTTTCGGGCATGAGACAAAGATGGCCGCAGAAGCTCTGGATCGTGCGCCACGGCCAGAGCGCGGGCAATGTGGCGCGTGACGCGGCCCATGCAGCCGGGCTGGCGACCATCGACATCGCGCACCGGGACGTGGACGTGCCGCTGAGCGACCTCGGCCACCGGCAGGCGAAGGCGCTAGGCGATTGGTTCGCGTCGCTGCCGGAGGACGAGAAGCCGGAGATCGTGCTCTCCTCCCCCTATGTCCGGGCCCGCCAGACGGCGCGGGCCATCTGCGAAGCAGGCGGCGTGGTCGGCGAAGCGCGGCCGCCGATCGTGGATGAGCGCCTTCGCGAGCGGGAATTCGGGATCTTCGACCGGCTCACCACCGCCGGCATCAAGGAGAAGTATCCGGAACTCGCCGAGCACCGCGCGCTGCTGGGTAAATTCTACCACCGCGCGCCCGGCGGCGAGAGCTGGGCTGACGTGATCCTCCGCCTCCGGAGCGCGCTCGACACGGTGAGCCTGCACCATGCAGACCGGCGGGTGCTGATCGTCTGCCACCAGGTGGTGGTGCTCTGCCTTCGCTATATCCTGGAGGAGATGGACGAGGCGCAGATCCTCGCGATCGACAAGGAGGGGGATGTGCTCAATTGCGGCGTCTGCGCATATGAGTTCGAGCCGGACGACGCGAATCTGTGCGTGCCGAAGCTCGTCGCCTATAATTTCGCGGCGCCGCTGATCGAGGAGCAGGCGCCGATCACGTCCGAGCCGGATGCGCCGGTGGCCGCGCGATGAGCGAGGTCGAACAGCTAGACGCTCGGCTTCTTGAGCATTTCCCGCTGCCCCGCCACCCGGACGACGGCAGCAAGGAGGATCGCGGCCGGATCCTCGTCGTCGGCGGAAGCCGCGAGCTCCCCGGGGCTGCGCTGCTAGCGGCGGTGGCGGCGCTCCGCGCGGGCGCTGGCAAGCTCCAGATCGCCACGGCCGAGAGCATCTCGGTGCAGCTCGGGGTCGCCATCCCCGAAGCCCGCGTGATCCCGCACAAGGAGACGGCGGAGGGCTGCATCGACGAAACCGCGGTCGAAGGCCTGATCGAGTGGGCGACCAAGGCTCAGGCCGTAATGATCGGCTGCGGGCTTCAGCATGGGCCGCCGCTCGACACATTGCTCGATGCGCTGCTCGCATGCGGCGCGGAGGTGCCGCTGGTGCTGGATGCGGCGGTGCTTGGGAGCCTCGCGCCGCGCGCGGACGCGCTGAAGGCGTGGAAGGGGGGAGCCATCGTCCTTCCCCATGCCGGCGAGATGGCGCGGCTGCTGGAGTGCGAGCGGGACGAGGTCGCTGCCGATCCCCTCGGAGCCGCACGGCGCGCGGCCGAGACGTTCGGGGTGGTGGCGGTAATCAAAGGCGAATTCAGCCATATCGTCGCGCCGGACGGCCGCGCGTTCCGCTTCAGGGGAGGCGGCGTCGGCCTCGCCACCTCGGGCTCGGGCGACACGCTGGCCGGGATCGTCGGAGGTCTTTGCGCGCGCGGCGCCGATCCGCTGACGGCCGCCTTGTGGGGCGTCTATCTGCACGGCGAAGCGGGGCGGCGG
>NZ_DASVUE010000315.1:0-4159 GCF_036387215.1 Allosphingosinicella sp.
GCTCGGCCACAAGATCACGATCGAGCCCTGGGACTATCGCTATTACATGGAGAAGGTCCGGAAAGAGCGGTACGACCTCAGCCAGGACGAGATAAAGCCCTATTTCGAGCTGTCGAACATGATCAACGGCATGTTCTGGTCAGCCGGCGAGCTTTACGGGCTCGACTTCAAGGAGAATACGGGAACGGTGCCGGTCTGGCACCCCGACATCCGCACTTACGAGGTGCGGAGCCGCGCGACGGGCGACATCGTCGGGCTCTTCTACATGGATGCCTATGCACGGACGGGTAAGCGCTCCGGCGCCTGGGCGACGACCTATCGCAGCCGTTCAGGGCTGCTCGGGGACAAGATCGTCCTCGGCTCCAACAACAACAATTTCACCAAGCCCGCTCCGGGCGAGCCGGTGCTGATCAGCCTCGACGATGCCGAGACGCTGTTCCACGAGTTCGGGCACGCGCTCCATTATTTCCTGTCGAACGTCCATTATCCGAGCTTCCTTGGGACGCCGCAGGATTTCGTGGAATATCCGAGCCAGGTGAACGAGAATTGGCTGCTGACCGAGCCGGTGCTGAGCCGCTTTGCAAAGCACTATAAGACCGGGCAGCCGATGCCGAAGGCGCTGGTCGAGAAGATCCAGAAGGCTTCGACGTTCAACCAGGGCTTCGCGACCGCCGAATATCTCTCCTCGGCGATCGTGGACATGATGCTTCACCTGGAGCCGAACGGCGTGGCCGATCCCGATGCGTTCGAGCGCCAAGCTTTGCAGAAAATCGGAATGCCGCGCGAGCTGGTGATGCGGCACCGCCTGCCGCAGTTCAATCACCTCTTCTCGTCCGACGCCTATTCGGCCGGCTATTATTCCTACCTCTGGTCGGAAACGATGGACGCGGACACTTGGGCGGCGTTCGAAGAAGCGGGCAACCCGTTCGACAAGGCGACGGCCGACCGCTTCCGTACGACCCTGCTCTCGACGGGGAACGAGACCGACCGCGCCGAGGCGTACCGCGCCTTCCGAGGCCGCGATCCGGACGTTCGGGCGCTGATGCGCAAGCGCGGCTTCCCTGCCAAGTAGGCTGGCTGCGCGTCTTGTGAGGCGGAGGGGCGGCGGTTAAGCGCATCGCATGCCCCTCCCCCGCCACCTCCTCGGGATCGAAGGCCTCTCGGCTGCCGATATCACCGCTTTTCTGGACGAGGCGGAGCAATGGATCGCGTTCAACCGTCAATCGCGAAAGCAGGACGATCGCCTGCGCGGGCTGACGCAGTTCAACGTCTTCTTCGAAAATTCCACACGGACGCTCTTCTCGTTCGAGGTAGCGGGGAAGCGGCTCGGAGCGCAGGTGGCGAACTTCCACACCGCCGGGTCGAGCGTGCACAAGGGCGAGACCCTGATCGACACCGCCCTCACCCTGAACGCCATGCGGCCCGACGTGATGGTGATCCGGCACTCCGAGACGGGGGCACCGGGGCAAGTGGCGGAGGTGGTGGACTGCGCCGTCATCAATGCCGGCGACGGCACCAACGAGCACCCGACGCAGGCGCTGCTCGATGCCCTGACCATCCGGCGGCGCAAGGGGCGAATCGAGGGGCTGAAGGTCGCGATCTGCGGCGACATCCGACACAGCCGGGTGGCCGGCTCGAATATCCGGAGCCTGACGGCGCTTGGCGCCGAGGTGCGGCTGGTGGGGCCGGAGACCCTGCTTCGGCGGGAGGGAGTACCTGCCCTCCCCTCCTATACCGCGCTCGAAGACGGCCTGGTGGGAGCGGACGTGGTGATGATGCTCCGGATCCAGCGCGAACGGATGGAGGAGGCGCTGTCGGGAACCCTCGGCGACTACCACAGCCGCTACGGCCTCACGCGCGAGCGGCTGAAACTCGCAGCGCCTGACGCCATCGTCATGCATCCCGGGCCCATGAACCGCGGTGTCGAAATCGACAGCGACGTGGCCGACGATCCGGAGCGGTCGGCAATCCAGGAGCAGGTGGAGCTCGGCGTCGCCGTGCGGATGGCCTGCCTTGACCTCCTGACGCGGGAGCGCCGCGGAGGCTGAAAGAAAAAGGGCGGCTACCGTTGCCGGCGCCGCCCCCTCTCCTGATCAGATTATCCGCTTCTCAGGCGCGGCGGCCGTTGTAGCGGGACGCCCACTGGACGGGCGCGTCGCCGGCATTCGCACGGACGAAGCAGGTGCCACCGTTGCCGCGGATCGTCTGGCACGTCCGGGCCGCTTCGGCCGGAGTCTCGAAGCCGGAGACCGCCAGACGGTGGAACGTGCCCTTGCCCGGGATGCTGACGGTGGTGCTCATCGGCGCATTGGCGAAGCGATAGCGGCGGACCGCCTGCGACCAGGCCTTCTCGACCTGCGACGCGCTGCGATAGGCGCCGATCTGGACGACGTAGCGGCCCTGGACGGAGCGAGCCTTCTTCGCCGCTTTTTGCGGGACGAAGGCGCGGAGGGGAGCCGACGCGACCGGAGCCACTGCCTTCAGGATCGGCGCGGGTGCCTTCACCAGCGAAGTCACTGCGGATGCCAATTGGGCGCCAGACACAATCTCGGCCGGCTTCGACGGAACCGACGCAGGCACCTCGACCACTTCGGCGGCGGCGGGAGCGGCTGCGAAGGCATCGGCATGCTCGGGCGGCGCATAGGCGAACGCGACTTCGGCCTGCTCGGCTGCGGCTTCCGCCGGAGCGGGGGCGGGAGCCTCGGCAACCTCCACGGGAGCCTGGGGCTCCGGGGCCGGGGCAGGAGCCTGAGCTTCCGCATAGGCGGGCTGCTGGGGACCAGGCTGAGCGAGCGAGAGCCGGACCGGCTGGCCGCTATCCTGGACCGGCGTGGTGCCGAGCAGGGTCGCGACCTGGAGATAGGCGGTCGTGGGGTTCGCGAACGAAGCCCATTGCTGCATGCGCTTGCCGACCTCTTCAGGCGAGAGATCCTGCGAAGCGGTCACGCGAGCCTTTTGCCAATCGCCGGCGACGGCATAGGCAAGGGCGAGGTTCTGGCGAACCCGGGCGTTGGCGCCGGGGGCGCGGGCGGCGCCCTCGAGCAGCTCGATCGCACGCTGCGGCTGTCCGGCCAGCGCATAGGCAAGGCCGGCATCGGCCGGAGCGGAGCCGGCGACGCTGTCGAGATGAGCGATCGCGTCGCGGCTCTTGCCCTGGGCGATCTGCGCCAGGGCGAGGCTGAGCGTAGCGCGGGGATTGCCCTCGTAGAGCGAGAGCACGTCGGTGAAGGCGTTCTCGGCGGAGAGGAAGCGCCCGCTCTTCAGATAGAGGTCTCCGAGCAGCATGCGGTATCCGGCGTCGCGCGGCGAAAGCTCGACGGCGCGTTCGGCAAGCGTAAGCGCTCCGGCGACATCGCCCTTCTGCACCGTTGCCTGCGCCTGCTCGTAAATCCTGGCGGCCTGGGCTTCGCTCTTGGCAGTGGCCGCGGACGCAGCGGCGGGGCGGAAATTCCCGGTCGCAGGCTTGCAGCCGACGACGGTGAGCCCCAGGACCAGCGTCGAAGCCGCCAATTTGAACGATACGTTCTTCTTCATCTTCGCCACTCCGCTTTAATTCCGTTTGCCGGCCTTGGCCGCGACCGCGCTCGAGAGCCCGTCGAGCTCCGGCAGGGTCGAGAGAAATTGATCGACCGCTTCCGTCACCAGCTGCTGGGCCGAGCGATGCGTCACCGCACAGGCAAGGCGCAGCTTCAGGTGCCGCTCGGCATCGAGCCGAAGCGTGAAGGCGGCCTTCGCCTTGCTGCCGGGAGCGCGGCGGGCGCGCGGCGGCAGGGCCACGACCGAAGCCGTCGCGACCGGCGCCGCCGGCGCGGGCCTTGCCGGCTCGGCGAAAGTCGCTTCGATCGCCCGCTGCTGTTCGACGACCGGCGGCGGGGCGACTTCTTCGTGGTCGAAGTCACGCTCCGGCTCGACCTGGCCGGTGCGCGGCGCAGGCGTCAGAGCTGCGATCGAGCTCGGCACATGCTCCGGAAGCTCTTCGACGGGCGCCTGAGGCGCCTGACCCATGTCGTTCCAGCCAAGATCTTCCATGCCGACGCTCATCGGCATCTGACCGAAGCCCTGGGGCCGCATGGCAGGCTTGGCCGCGCCCTTGCGGGCGAGGAGACCGGAGGAGAGGGAAGCGAAAGCTTTGAGTTCAGCCATCTTGCCCTCCCCTTAC
>NZ_DASVUE010000316.1:0-2869 GCF_036387215.1 Allosphingosinicella sp.
CGCGGACCGTGGTCGCCGCGTAGATCGCGACGAGCACGGCGAAGGTGGCGACGGCGCTCGCCGCCATCGCGACGCTTGCCGTGATGGTCGCAATCTATGCCGCGACCACGGTCCGCGATCCGATGGCGAAGCGCGTCAAGGCGCTCAACGAGCGGCGTGAGCAGCTGAAGGCCGGCATCGTCGCCTCGACCTCCAAGCGCCGAAAGAAGATCACCAACAAGAACGAGGCGGCGGACAAGGTCCGCGGAGTCCTCGATTCGATGAAGATGCTCCAGGATGAGCAGGTGGAGAAGGCGCAGAGAAGGCTCCTCCAGGCCGGCATCCGCACCAAGGACCTCGCCTTCGTCGTCATCTTCGCGCGCTTCGTGCTTCCGGTCGTGATCGGATCGATCGTGATCACCGGCGTCTATTTCCTAGATTGGTTCCCGGATTGGGGCGCGATCAAGAAGTATGGCGCGGTCGCCGGATCGATCATCCTCGCCTACAAGGCGCCGGACATCTTCCTCAAGAACAAGATCCAGAAGCGCACGGACAAGATCCGCAAAGGTCTTCCCGACGCGCTCGACCTGATGATCATCTGCGCCGAGGCGGGCCTTACCGTCGACGCCTCGTTCAACCGGGTGTCGAAGGAACTGGGGAAGGCCTATCCGGAGCTCGGCGACGAGTTCGCGCTCACCTCGATCGAGCTTGGCTTCCTCACCGACCGCCGGAGCGCGTTCGAGAACCTTGCGAACCGCATCGATCTCGAGGCCGTGCGCGGAGTCGTGACCACCATGATCCAGACCGAGAAATACGGCACTCCGCTCGCAAGCGCGCTGCGCGTTCTCTCGGCCGAGTTCCGCAACGAGCGCATGATGCGCGCCGAGGAAAAGGCCGCGCGCTTGCCGGCGATCATGACGGTGCCGCTCATCCTCTTCATCCTGCCGACCCTGTTCATCGTCATCCTCGGGCCGGCCGCGTGCAGCATCTCCGACAATCTGATCGGCGCCGCCTGACCGGACCGGAACTGCGGCCGGGCGGGAACCACCTGCCCGGCCCGCCCATTCAGCAGCCGTAACGTTCCTCAGGCAAGGATGCGGCTCGTGACTCCATTCACTTCCGACCAGTGGATTATGATGATCCTCGTCTTCCTGCTCGGCCTGTTCCTCGGCGGCTGGATCTTCGCGGGGACCAAGTGGAAGCGCCGCTACCGCGAGGAGGTCGCCCACCGGGAGCGGCTGGAGCGCGAATATAAGCACGGCGCAGCCATGGACATCGCCGCCCGCGCACGATCGGACACCGCCACCACGACGACGACCACGACTAGGCCCGCGCCCTGAGTGCGGCCTGCGCGGCGGCAAGCCGGGCGATGGGCACGCGGTAGGGCGAGGCGGAGACGTAATCGAGACCCGTCTCCTCGCAGAAAGCGATCGAGGACGGGTCGCCGCCATGCTCGCCGCAAATGCCGAGCTTCAGCCCCGGCTTCGCCCCCCTGCCCCGCTCGGCCGCCAGCCGGATGAGCTCGCCGACGCCCTCGACATCGAGGCTGACAAACGGGTCGCGGCCGTAAATCCCCTTTTCCACATAGGCGGTGAGGAAGCGGCCCGCATCGTCGCGGCTGACGCCGAGCGTCGTCTGGGTGAGGTCGTTGGTGCCGAAGCTGAAGAATTCCGCCTGCTCCGCAATCGAGCCGGCCATCAGGGCCGCTCGCGGAAGCTCGATCATGGTGCCCACGAGATAATCGACCGTGCTGCCCTGCTCCTCGAACACGGCTTTGGCGGTGCGGTCGATGAGGTCGCGAATGATCTGGAGCTCCGCCTTCGTGCCCACGAGCGGGACCATCACTTCGGGGATCGGCGCGGCGCCGCTTTCCTTCGCTACGGCAACCGCCGCCTCGAAGATGCCGCGGGCCTGCATCTCGTAGATTTCGGGGTAGGTGATGCCCAGCCGGCAGCCGCGATGGCCGAGCATCGGGTTGAACTCGTGCAGATCCTCGGCACGCCGCCTCAGCAGCTCGGGAGAGATGCCGGTCGCGGCGGCGACTTCGGCATAGTCGGCCTCGCTCTGCGGCAGGAATTCGTGGAGCGGCGGATCGAGCAGCCGGATCGTGACGGGCAAGCCGGCCATGATCCGGAAGATCTCCTCGAAGTCGCCCCGCTGCGCCGGGAGCAATTTGGCGAGCGCCGTCCGGCGGCCCTTCTCGTCCTCGGCCAGGATCATCTGACGGACGTTGGTGATCCGCTCGGCATCGAAGAACATATGCTCGGTACGGCAGAGGCCGATGCCCTCGGCGCCGAATTCGCGCGCGGTGCGGCAGTCGTTCGGCGTCTCGGCGTTGGTGCGGACGCGGAGCCGGCGGGCGCGGTCGGCCCAGACCATCAGCGTTCCGAAATCCCCGACCAGCTCCGGCTGCACCGTCGGCACCGCGCCCAGCATCACTTCGCCGGTGGAGCCGTCGATCGTGATCGTATCGTCCTCGCGGACCTCGATCGAGCCGATCCGCATCACCTTGTTCTTATAGTCGATCGAGATCCCGCCGGCGCCGCTGACGCAGGGTCGTCCCATGCCGCGCGCCACCACGGCCGCGTGGCTGGTCATCCCGCCCCGGCAGGTGAGGATGCCCTTCGCCGCGTGCATGCCGTGAATGTCTTCCGGGCTGGTCTCGATGCGGACGAGGATCACCTTCTCGCCGAGAGCCGAATAGCGCTCGGCCGTGTCGGCATCGAACACCGCCTGGCCGCAGGCGGCACCCGGCGATGCGGGCAAGCCCTTGGCGATCACCTGCCGCGGCGCCTCCGGATCGAGCGTCGGATGAAGCAACTGGTCAAGCGCTGACGGATCGATGCGGAGGACTGCTTCCTCCTCGGTGATCAATCCTTCGCGGGCCATG
>NZ_DASVUE010000317.1:0-15853 GCF_036387215.1 Allosphingosinicella sp.
CGCATGGCCTCGTTGCAATGAGCCCCCATGCAAGCCAAATGGCTGAAGCTTGCGGCCAAAATATGTTCAAGGGGCGTCCAAAAGTTGAGTTTCGGGACCCGTATCGACCGCTATCTGGCGCGGCTGATCTTCGTGCCGCTGCTCGCGACGCTTACCCTCGCGGCAATGCTGCTGTTGCTCGACAAGATGCTGCGGCTGTTCGATTTCGTCGTCCGCCAGGGCGGGCCGGTCAACGTCGTCTGGCAGATGCTCGCCAATCTTATCCCGGAATATCTGTCGCTCGGCATTCCGATCGGGCTGATGCTCGGCGTGCTGCTCGCGTTCCGGAAGCTGGCTTTGTCTTCCGAGCTAGACACCTTGCGGGCGGTGGGGCTCGGCTATGGGCGGCTGCTGCGCGTGCCGTACCTGTTCGCAATCGCTCTGGCTGCGCTCAACCTCGCGATCGTCGGCTTCGTCCAGCCGAAGGCGCGCTACGCCTACGAAGGCCTCCGCTTTGACCTCCGCTCAGGAGCGCTCGGAGCCTCCATCAAGGTCGGTGAGTTCAACAATCTCGGGCGGCGGATGACGCTCCGCGTCGAGCGGACCGACGATGAGGGCCGGCACCTCCACCAGGTCTTCATCCGCGCCGAAAGCAAGGACGGCCGCTGGCTCGTCGCGACCGCCGACCTCGGCCAGTTTCTCGCCACCGACGATCCCGACACGATCATCCTCCGCCTCACGCGAGGCCGGATGGTGCACGATGCCCCGAATTACCGAACGCCGCGGGCGCTGAGCTTCGCCAGCCACGACATCCCGGTGAACCTGCCCAGCACCGAACGCTTCCGCGCTCGCGGCAGCGGCAATGAAGAGCTTACCATTCCGGAGCTTGTGCGCCACGGGCGCCTCGCCAAGCTCCCCGACAAGCTCCGGGATGCAACGCGCGCGAACTTCCACTTCCGGATGGTGGAGGTGGCGATGATGCTGCTTCTGCCGCTGCTTGCGGTGGCGCTGGCCGTGCCTCCGAAGCGAAGTACGTCGGGGCTCGGCATCTTCGTCTCGATCGTGATGATCGTCACCTATCACAAGATCAACCAGTATGCCGAGCAGATGGGGGCGCAGGGCCGCATCGATCCTGTGATCGCCTTGTGGGTGCCGTTCGCTCTGTTCGCACTGCTCATCTTCTGGATGTACTGGACGCTCGCCTACAAGCCCGGCGGCCAGCCGATCGGGGCGCTCGAGCGGGTCTTCTCGAAGCTGGGCAAGGGCATCGGCCGTATCCTACGGCTGCCGCAGCGCCTCCGGGCGCAGCCGTCCTGAGCCGATGAACCTGCACTTCTTTCCTTCGAAGCGGCTGGCTTTCTACCTTGCCAAGCTGTTCGTGCTCCGCAGCCTGGCGGTGCTCGCCGCGTTGGTGATCATCCTCCAGACGCTCGATCTCCTTGGCGAAAGCGGCAAGATCCTTCGCCATCCGGGGAACGGCGATGCGGAATTGTGGCAATATGTGTCGCTCCGTGTGCCCCAGCTCGTCTCTCGCTTCCTGCCCTTCGCGGTGCTGCTTGGGACCTTAATCACCCTTGCGACGCTGAACCAGAACAGCGAGATCGTCAGCATGAAGGCGGCGGGCATCTCCGCCCACCAGATCGTTGCGCCTTTGGTGGTTGCAAGCATCGCCATTGCCGCCGTCACCTTCGCCTTCCAGGAACGGATCGTCACGCGCGCCATTGCGACGCTCGATACGTGGGAGGCAGTGGATTACGGCCCGATGCCACCTGAAAGCCGGACGTCGCAGAATGTCTGGGTCCGGCACGGCGAGGATCTCATCTTCGCCCGCCTCGTCAGCGGCCGAGGCACGGGAACGCGGCTCCGGGACGTCAGGATCTACGACCGCAGCGGCGGCACCCTGATGTCGATCCTCACCGCCACAAGCGGCCGCTCGCAAGGCGATGCATGGCTGCTGGAGGATGTCGAGCGGTTTGAAGTGACGAACACCCGCGTGACGCGGATACCGGCCGTGATCTTTGGAGAAGGCGTGGATCCGACCCGCTTCACCCTCTCGAACGTCGATCCGGACCAGAAGGACTTCCGGGCGCTCCAGGACGCAATCGATCAGATGAAGGCCGCCGGCCGCCCCACTTCGGCCCTTGAGGCAGGGCTCTGGCACAAGGTTTCAGGCCCTCTTTCGGTGCTTCTGATGCCCCTCCTCGCCGGCGTCGCTGCCTTCGGCCTCGCGCGATCCGGGCAGCTCTTCCTTCGTGTGGTGTTGGGGATGGCGTTGGGGTTTGCTTATTTCGTGGCGGACAATTTCGCGCTGGCGATGGGGAATTTCGGCGCTTATCCGCCCGCGCTCGCGGCCTGGGCGCCGTTCGTCCTGTTCCTCCTGATCGGCGAGGCGGTGCTGATTCGGACCGAGGAGTGAGCGACCCGGTCACGCGCGGCGACGTCGCCAGGGGCGCCGGCCTCGCCGGCCTCGCCCGCGCCGGAGCGCTGATCGAAGCCGTCGCCCAGCCCTTGTTCGTCTGGCTGTTCGGCCTCGCGAGCTACGGCATCTACGTGGTCCTGTGGGGCGCGGTGAACCTCGTCTCCAACATCGTCGATCTGTCGATGACGGTCGCGCTCCAGCGCGTCGTCCCAGGCATCGACGACGAGACCCGCGCCCACGCCGCGGTAAAATTCTCGCTTCTCGTCTCCGTCCTCCCCGCAACCGCGATCGCGCTCCTCGTGTCGCTGAACGCGGAAAGCGTCGCCAGCCTCTTCTCCACCGCCGCCGAAGACCGCGCCTCGCTCCCGACCGCAATCGCCTTCTTCGTCTGGGCGCTGCCGCTCTGGACCTTCATCGAGGTCGCCACCTCCGCAGCCCGCGCCCGCCGCGCCTTCGGCCCGGAGATCCGACTCCGCATCCTCTGGGAGCAGATCGCCCGCATCCTGTTCGCACTCGGCTTTTTCGCGGCGGGCATGGACAGCTTCGGCCTCATCGCCGCGCACCTCTGCTCGCTCGCGCTGACGGCGGCGCTCTGCGTCCCCCTCATTTCGCGCTACTACCGGCTGAAGCTCCTCCTCCGCGCGCCCGTCGGCCGCCCGCTCGCGCGCGAGCTCCTCGCCACCGGCCTCGGCCTCCTCCCGGCCGCGATGGCGCGCCGCTTCCTGATCGACGGCCCGCCAGTCGCGCTCAACCTCATGCTCCCCGGCGCGCGCGGAGCCACCGCCGCCGGCCTGTTCGAGATCGCGAGGAAGATCTCGACCGTGCCTTTGATCGTCCGCCAGGCCTTCGGCTACGTGCTCGGGCCACTCTCCTCGGCGCAGGCGCGTGCGGACCGGGAGGCGGTCGCACCGCTCTACCGCTTCTCCTGCCGCGTCTCCGCCGCCCTCGTCGTGCCGCTCGGCGGGCTGCTGGTCTTCGCCGGCCCCGACATCCTCAGCGTCTACCGGCCGGAAGCGATGGCCGCGCTCCCGCTCCTCTACGTGCTCGTCGCCGCGCGCGCGATCGAAGCGGTCGTCGGCCCCGCGACCACCGTCATCGAGATGATCGGCCACCGCGCGCTCCCCACCCTCAACAGCCTCGCCGGCACCGCGCTCTGGGCTTTCCTCGCCTTCCTGCTGGTGCCGCGCTCAGGCGCGATGGGCATGGTGATCGCGGTCGCCGCGGCGACCTTCGTCATCGCGTCGGCCGCGACGATCGAGCTCCGCATCTCGGACGGCCTCTCGCCCTTCGACGCGAAGCTGCTTCGCAACCTCGCCGTCTCGCTTGCCGGCGTCGCGCTGATGGCGCTCGCCGCCTATCTCGCCCGCGGCCCCGTCCGCTTCGCCCTTGTGCTCCTGCTCTGGGCCCTCACCAGCTGGTCCACCCTCCGCTTCGGCCTCGTCCGCTCCGACCGCGAGGCGCTCGGCGGCCTGGCGCGGCGGCTGCGGCTGGTTTGAGGTATCTTCCAGTCACCCGCTCCGGCTGACCGGGCAAGCAGCCGCTATCCTATCTGGAATCTTTTCTTGACAGCGTCACGCTGATGTGGTACATCTTTGCCAAGCTCCGGAAGTGCGACCGAATTCCGGCCGCAGTTTACCTTCGGCAGGGCCCGCGGAGCCGCTGGCGGGCTGGGGTGGGAGGAGGACGGCATGGATCTCGGAGCGGGTTAGGAAGCTGGCGAAGCTGGACCCAACAAGGAAGGCCTGTGATGAGCGAGCGCACCCTCAAAATAGAGCCGCGGTTATGCTTCGGTTCGGCTGGGCTACGAGGCCTCGTTTGCGCCGATGATGGACTGTCTCGTTTCTTTGTAGAACAGGCCAGTCGCCGAGGCAGGAGCCCGTGGAGAAGCCGGATTGGTGGACCCTCTCGCCGTTCGGTTAGGACTAACAGCGTTGATAAGGGCAGTCTCCAAGGCTGGTGATCGCCGGGTTACGCAGGATGATCGGCTGGTCTACCGCGTGAACGGAAAGGGCGAGGATCAGAGCCTCGAAATCGCTCCGCCTCGCCCTCCGACACTCAGTTCAAAAAGGAGACGGTGGCGCCAAGCGGGAATATGACGATGACGAGCAGGGTTTTCAGGAGCAGAGTTCGACCGGCGATGGAGCAGCCGCAACCATCGCGATGGGGATCGCGCCGTCAACGTCATCAACAGCGGGTTTCAGAAGCGGCACCGTCGTCTGAACTCAAATTTGACACTTTCGGCGCACATGTCCATCTAGACGCTTAGGAGAATGTCAATGTCAGTCCCACATATGATCCGATTGTCTTATCAGAGGCATTCCGAGACCGGGCTGCTCGCGGCGTTCAGCCACGACCTCAAAGGCCTTCTCGCAATGGGCCGCACCTTCGAGGAGCTTCACGAGGAGCTTCCCCACCTGATCGTCGATCTGGTGAAGGAGCGCTATGGTGCGGACGTGCGCGTTGAATGGGAAGACGATGAACCCATCGCTCCGGGTTTCGAAACGGCGGTCGAGAAGTGCGCTAAGCTCGAGCTTGAGCACGCCTAACTGTCCAGCGAGACGTGCAGCTTCTTAACAATGTGAAGTGCCGCTTCCCGCTCTTCATGGGACAACGGGGCAGGATCTGGAATGTGGCAGGGGTCCGCGTCCCGGTTCAGCATTGAAAAGGTGCGAGGGGTGAGCCGGCGCGGGTTGCTAAAGCCCCAGCCCTTTAATGTGCCCCAGTATTCCTGTTCGGTCATCTACCGACCCCTGTTCACGCCTTAGTTGCCTTCTTGCGCGTCTGGCGTAGAACGCGCAGAGGGTCCCTCATCCGGGGCTCGATCCCGGATGGTCGGTTGCAGGCTAGGGCGCCTACGGACCACCACGACCTAACCTGGCGCGACTACCCGTTTCGCAGGCGGTGTTCAGGGGCGGCCCTTAGCTGTTCACCACGCCATGACTCTTTCGCCGCCAACCGTCAATCCCCCCGTTATGCGAAACCTGTGGATTGTCGCGAATCTAATGAGGGATGTTGGTTTGCTAAATCTGGATAACGAGAGTAGAATTAGCACCTATTTTCCAACCTTGTTTGGATAAGGAGTGGGGTTATGGTTCTGGATCAACCTTCGTCGCAGGACCCGGATGTCGCTGAAGAAGGCGATATCAACGATCCGCGTCAGCGTTCCACAATCGGTTTTCCATATGCGGATTTGGCAGACGTCGAGCAGCTAGTTCAAGCAATCCATTCGCAGGTAGGCGGCGGCGAGTGTGACGATAGCCAACTCGCTCCTTGGCTTGGATTGAGCCCAAAGAGTAGCGGTTTCAGGGTGCGTGTCTCAGCCGCTCGCTTGTTCGGCGTTATCGAAAGTCACGACGGCAATCACCGGCTGACCGATCTGGGCAAGATGATCGTTGATCCGCTCCGCCAGCGAACGGCCAGGGTCCACGCGTTTCTCAACGTGCCTCTATTTGAAAAGATATACGAGCAGCACAAAGGCGGCGTACTTCCGCCCGCAGCTGCCTTAGAACGTGCAATCGAGGCTGCGGGGGTGGCACCAAAGCAAAAGTCCCGCGCTCGACAGGTTCTAGAGCGCTCGGCGGAACAGGCAGCGTTTTTCGAGCAAGGCCGCAACCGGCTCGTAAAGCCCGGGATTACCGACGCTCAGGGACCGCAGGAAGAAACGAAGTCCCGGCCCAACGACAATGGTGGCAACTCAAATGGAGGAGACGAGCCGCTCCTGGACAAGATGCTCCTCGGACTCATTGACCGCCTCCCTCGAAATACGTCCAAATGGGCCGTTGAGGAGCGGATTGCATGGCTTTCCGCCGCAACCGTGATCTTCCAGCTAGTGTATGGGATTGAGCCGGAGGTACAGATCAGTACCAAAGGAACGAAGGTCACCATCAGTGGGTCGTCCGATTAGCCTTAAGCCACCTTGGTTGAGGAGGAGCTGAGGGATTGCTTAGCATCCTCGATGCGGACGCAACGAAACCCAAAGCGCAAAAAGGCCCCGCCACCCGGGAGGGAGTTAGCGGGGCTTCTTGTCTTCTGTTATTGTTCTTTATGGCGGCGCAGGAGGCGATAGGCCAAAGCTAGCCCAGTCGCGACCGTCACAGCGTTCGCAAAGAACGCCATCAGGTCACCCATTGTCTCAACCTTTCATGTCGAGAGGTGGGCGCTTGCCTCATATGCGCCATCCCTCTCATGCGAGGCAAGGGCGAATCTAAAGGGATTCTATATACAACCAGTTAACAAGCCGTAAAAATCGCAGCAAACATCTACATACTGGGCGATGTCTCGCCACCGCCGGCTGGATCAAGACCACGGGGAATGGCGCTGGGAGATAGTCTGCATTGGCGGCAACGACAGACACCGTGTTTTTCACGCTCCGTTCAGCTTGCGCTTGTACAGATATTTGTACATAACCATCTGGCGGTGACGGAGGATGCCATGGACGTTGTGAGCTATTCGGACGCCCGCGCGAACCTAAAAGGGGTGATGGACCGGGTTGTGAACGACCGAACCCATGTCGTCATCACGCGCCAGAAGGCAGAGGCGGTCGTCGTCGTTTCATTGGAAGACTGGAATGCGATGGAGGAGACCATGCACCTCCTGTCCACGCCGGCCAATGCGGAGCGGCTGCGCGAGTCCATTCGTCAGCTCGAAAACGGTGGAGGGACCGAGCGGGAGCTGGTGACGGAGCGTGAAGCCGCGGCGTGAAGCTCCTGTGGTCCGATAGCGCCTGGGACGATTATCTCTACTGGCACGGCACGGACGCCAAGACCTTCCAGAGGCTGAACGACATCATCAGGGAATGCAGGCGGACACCTTTCAAGGGGATTGGAAAGCCGGAGCCCTTGAAGGGCGGCCTCCAAGGCTGGTGGTCGCGCCGGATTAGCCAGGATGATCGGCTGGTCTACCGCGTGGAGGGAAAGGGCGAGGATCAGCGCCTCGAAATAGCCCAGTGCCGCTTCCATTACTGATTTCAGACGAAAGCGGCGATGGCCGGTGCTATAGTGTGACGATGACGAGCGGCGAATTCAGGTGAGGAAGCTGGTGAAGCTGGATCTAACCGAGCAAGGCCGGTGATGAGCGACCGCACCTTCAAAGTAGGAGCCGCACTTGTGGTTTCGCTGGCCGCGCTGGTTGCGTTGGGGGTGGGGTACGAGGCCTGGTTTGCACCGATGATGGATTGCCTTGGTTCTTGGCAGAACAACTAAGCATGCTGGTGAAGCAGAAGCCTGTCGAGAAGCCCGAGTGATCGAACCGTGCGAGGGTTGCGGAAGACCGATCCTTGAGGCCGGAATGTATGAACGCTGCACACGCTGCACCGTCATTGGCGCTTGGCCTTGGGGCTTAGCCTTGCTCGGCCTCTCGCTACTCGCTGTGATGGCTCTGTGAAGCATAAGCCGGTGGAGAAGCCGGAGTGACCAGCGGCCTTGCGGATGCGGAAGGTGATTTGAAACAGGCTCAGGATATTCTGAGGCACGGGTCACCCAGCGATGGAGAGACGTGGCTGCTGTTAGCTACATTGGTCGGAGAAGCCGATTTGGCCTTCCAAGCAGCGAAGCGGCGTAACCCGTATCTCACATTTCCGCTCCTCGATGACGTTGTCGAAGAGTTCCGCGAGATGACGGCTGGCTTCACCGATCCGGTGTTTCTGCGTGCCACTGGCGCAGCGCGCCGTCGCAACCGCGCTCTATTCGGCTAATCTCTGCTGGCTTTGTAAGCTACATATACGCCACATTCTTGCTAGGCTTCAGAGGTGTGACCATCGGTGGCGGCGCTGTCGCCTTCCTGCTGTTGATCGTGTTCTTCGTCATCCGTGGCATAAGCGGGCACAAGCGGCATGGAGACGGATCGGAAAATCTCGATAGCTGGGGATCCGGTGGCACTGGCATCGACTAACCCGCTGGTCCGTGACGCGGGCTCTCGATTTCATGGATGACGGGCAGCGCTTTTGGGAAGCGGGGGCGGGCGCTCGTGAAGCAGGAGCCGGTGGAACAACCGAAGCCGTGAGTCGCTCGGGAGGCCATGCCGCGATTTTATCTGCATGTCAGCGACGGGAAGCTGTTCGCTGAAGACCTGGAAGGCTCGGAATATCACGACGTGGAGGCTGCGCGGCGGGCGGCGATCGTGGGGCTGCGGGACGTGATGGCCGAAGAACTGAAGCATGGCCAGATCAACATGGCTTCGTTCGTCGAGATCGAGGACGAAAACCGCCAGCTCGTCATGACGGTGCCGTTCCTCGATGCCGTCGAGGTTCTGACCAAGCACCACCGCCGGCCCAGGGACTAGCGCCGGACCTTGCAGGCGACGTAGACGCAAAAAAGGGGCGGCCTGAGCCGCCCCTCGTTCGAGCGGAAGCCCGCGCTTAGCGGGGGCCGACGCCGCCGCCGCCGAGGCCGGCGCTGTTCTTGTCGCCAGTGCCGCTGTTGCCGGGGCCGCCGCCGGCATTCTTGGCGAGCGGACGGTTATTGTTGTTGGTCGCGCTGCTGGACGTGCCCTGGCCGCGATCGCCGCCGGCTCCGCCGCCGCCGCGGCCGCCGGCCACGAAGCTCACTTCATTGCTGCCGAGATTACGCATGTTCTTCTCCTCAGATGCGCCCCGAGGAAAGGGCGCGGCGGGAGAAAGCGCCAACATGCGGCTCGGTTCAATCGGGCAGTTTCGGCAGTCCCGATCGGGGACGGAAGGCGGCGCCTTCGTTGCGCTTCGGCCGGGGCGCGAAACAGCTCTTTGATTGACGGGGACCATGAGGCCGGACGGCATTGCCGCTCCGGCCTTTCTTTTGCGGGAGGGACGGATGGGAAAGAGGATCGAGCCGCGGGCGCTGGGGGCGTTCGTGGAGGCGCTGGAGCGGGGGGCGCATGTGCTGGAGGCGGCGAAGGCGGCGGGAGTGGCGGCATCGTCATTCTACCGGCTTCGGAAGCGCGATCCCGCCTTCGCCGAAGCCTGGGACGAGGCGATGGCGAAGAGCAGCGCGCCGGTGCTGATCGCGCCCGGCAACGGCCGCAAGCTGCAGAAGAGGCGGACCCGGCGGATCCGCTTTACGCGGGAGCGGAAGGAGAGGTTCCTGGCGCATTTCGCGGCCACCTGCGATGCGACCGCATCGGCCGCGGCGGCGGGCGTCTGCGCGTCGACCGTCGACAAGCATCTGGCGAGCGACCCCCTGTTCGCCGAGGGCTGGCAGGCGGCGCTCGAGACCGGTTACCTCGCGCTGGAGGCCGAGCTGGTAGCGCAGCGACGGGCGGCGCACCGGGCCTACCGCGTCTCGCCCGACCAGGACGCGGCGGGGGCGGCGAAGGATTTCGACCGGAGCCTGCAATTGCTGACCGCCTGGCGGCGGAAGGACGGGAGCGTCGGACGGCGGCCCGGCCGGCCGCAGCGATCGGACATCGAGACGGCGCGGGCGCGGCTGGAAAAGGCGATGCGGATATTGGGGATCCGCTTTCCGGGATCGGAGGGATGAGGGGCGGCCGCTTGTCCCGTCCCGACCTCCGGAGCCTGCTGATCGCGCTGGAGCATGCGGAGCCGGCGAAGCGGGCGCGGGTGCTGGACCGCCTCTCCCCCGCCGACATCCGCGCGCTCGCGGAGGAATGGGAATGGCAGGCGCATGGCAGCCAGCAGGAGCCGGGGGGCAGCTGGCGGGTGTGGATGATCATGGCCGGCCGCGGCTTCGGCAAGACCCGCACCGGCGCCGAATGGGTGAGCGGGCTCGCCCGGCAACATCCGGAGGCGCGGATCGCACTGGTGGGCGCGAGCCTCGCCGACGTCGCAAGCGTGATGGTGGAGGGGCCGAGCGGCATATTGAGCGTCGCTCAGACGGGCGAGGCGCCGCGCTGGATCGCAAGCCGGGGCCTGCTTGAATTTTCCTCGGGCGCGAAGGCCTTCGCTTATTCGGGCGCGGCGCCGGAGCAGTTGCGCGGGCCGGAGCATCATTTCGCCTGGGCCGACGAGCTTGCGAAATGGACCCGTGCGGAGGCGGCATGGGACAATCTGCAGCTCGGGCTGAGATGCGGCGAGCGGCCGCGGACTTTGGTGACGACGACGCCGAAGCCGATGGCGCTCCTCACCCGGATCAAGGCGATGCCGGACACGGAAGAAAGAGGCGGGCGGACGGCTGAGAACCTCCATCTGCCGAACTGCTTCGCGGCGGAGATGGAGGCGATCTACGGCGGGACCCGGCTTGGGCGGCAGGAGCTTTGGGGCGAGCTGATCGAGGATGTGGAGGGGGCGCTCTGGAGCCGGGCGCTGATCGAGGGGTGCCGGGTTCCGGCGATTGCGCCGGGCGACGGCGGAGAGCGGGCGTTGCGGCGGATCGTGGTGGGCGTCGATCCGCCGGCTTCGGCCGACGGGGATGCGTGCGGGATCGTGGTGTGCGGGCTTGGGGAGGACGGCACCGGCTATGTGCTTGCCGACTGCACCGTCTCCGGCCTTTCGCCCGAAGGTTGGGCACGGGCGGCGGCGCGGGCTGCGGACCTGTGGGAGGCGGACCGGGTGATCGCCGAGAAGAATATGGGCGGCGACATGGTGGAAAGCGTGCTTCGAAGCGTCGATCCGCGCCTGCCGGTGACGCTGGTGAGCGCAAGCCGGGGCAAGAGCGCCCGGGCGGAGCCGGTGGCGGCGCGGTTCGAGACCGGCGCCGCACGGCTGGCGGGGCACTTCCCGGAGCTCGAGGACCAGCTGGCCGGGCTGACCGCGGGCGGGGCCTATCACGGGCCGGGACGGAGCCCGGACCGGGCGGACGCCTGCATCTGGGCGCTGACCGAGCTCCTGCTGAAGCAGCGGCCGGAGCCGCGCGTGCGGCTGCTCTAGCGCGGGTGGAGCGCGACAGGGCCGCAAAACCGCCTTATTGCGAATTCATGACGCGGACACATATTAAGGCGTAGCAGGCCGGCATCCGGCGAAATCCGAGCAGTTCGAGGACCTTAGACGTGAAACTGGCACAATCGATCCGGCCGAGCTTCTGGCGGCGGGAGCATCATTTGGACAAGATGACGCTGAAGGAGCTGGTGGTCGCCTATGCGCAATATCCGGCGATCATCGCCTATGTGCTGCTGAGCGCGGTTGCGATCGGCGGCTATGCGTGGCGGCCGGCGCCGATCGCGCCGACTTTGGTGACGATCCTCGTTTCGACGTTCATCTACCCGCTCGTCTGGTACGTGCTCCACCGCTGGGTGCTTCACAGCCGCTGGATGTTCAAGGTGCCGATCCTCGCTTCGACCTGGAAGCGGATCCATTACGACCACCACCAGGACCCGAACCATCTCGAAGTGCTGTTCGGAGCGCTGCACACGACGCTTCCGACGATCGCGCTTGCGACGGCGCCGGTGGGCTATGCGATCGGGCTTGCCTGGGCGGGGCCGGAGGCGGCGGTGGGGACGGCCGCGATCGCGTTCGCGACGGGGCTGCTCACCACCTGCTTCTACGAATTCTGCCACTGCATCCAGCACCTCGCCTACAAGCCGAAATCGAAGTGGCTCGCGGAGATGAAGCGCCGCCACATGGCGCACCATTTCCACGACGAGAACGGCAATTACGGCATCACCACCTTCTTCTGGGACAAGCTGTTCGGCACCCATTACGACCGGCCCGAGCGGCCGAAGAAGAGCGAGACCGTCTTCAACCTCGGCTACACGCCGGAAATCGCCGAGCGCTATCCGCACGTGGCGCGGCTGTCGGGCGGCGTTGCGACCGGGCATCCGCGGAAGCGCGGCGAGGGGTAAGCCGTTGAATCCGGCTCGGTGGAACCGGGACGGCTTTGCGGGCTTCTAGAGCGGAGGCGAGGCTTGGTGCCCGCCGCCCGTTTCACGGAAGACCCTAGCAGATGCGTACCATTGCCGGCACCTTCCCAAGCCTCGGCGAAGCAGAAGCCGCGGGCCGCCGCCTGGAAGCGTTCGGAATCCCGCCCGGCGCGATCAAGGTGCAGGCGGCACCGGGCGGCGCGCTCGGCGGATCGGGCGGCGTCGTCCTGACGGCGAAGGTGCCGCCCGAGCATGTGCAGGCGGCGAGCGGTATCCTTGCGGGACGGGCGACGAAGGCTGCCGAGCCGGCGATCTCCCCCGGAGCCGCTCCGGCGGGCGACGCGGCGAGCGGCCATGTCTATTTCGGAGGGCCTGCCGACGGTGCGGCCCGGCCGCCGCGGCCCCAGCCTGCCGCCGCAACGCCGCGGCGGGAAAGCGCTGGCGACGCTGACGAACAGGCGCGCTGGTGGAGGAGGTTCGTGCTGATGACCGGCGCCGCCTTGCTGATCGCCTTCTTCGTCGGTGCGCTGCTGGGGCTGGTCGTCCCCGAGTAGAAACGAAGCGGGCCGCGCGACGGCGGCCCGCTCCCTCTTCTAGCGACGCTCGCCGTTCCGCTCGAACTCGGAAACGTTGGTGTCGGTGCCCGTGCCGCCGCCGGCGGAGGCATCGCCGCCGAAGCCGCTGAACGCGGAGCGGCCCTGGCCTTCCGAAGCAGCGCCTTCGACGTCGACCTCGGTCCGGCGCACCGTGTCCTCGATCTGCTCGGTGCGCTCTTCGGCAGTCTTGCTGACAACCACTTCCTCGCGCACCTGGGCGACCTTCTGGACCACGGCCTCCTCGGCCGTTTCGCGCATTTCGACCGTCCGCTCCTGGAGGAGAGCGGCGGCGTCGGCCGTGCTGACCGTCTCGCTCACCGGCCGGCGCTCGACCTGCACATGCTCCTCGCGGAGCGTCACCTGCTCCTGCACCGGCACTTCCCGGACGTAGGAGCGGACGCGGGCGCCGCCCCGCGACACTTCACGCTTGCCGACACGAAGCTCTTCCTCGACGACCGGGATGCGCTGCTCCTCGACCACGTTTCCGCTCGTCCCAGTGGCTTGGGTCTGGCCGCTGCCGGTGCCGCCGCTGGCAGCATAGGGCGCCCAGCCTTCGCTCCGCCAGCTTTCCTGGCGCCGGTCGAGATCGACGCTCGAGCTTTCCTCGAGCAGCCGCACGATCTCGTCCGGATCCTCGCCCCCGTCGACCTCGGCGCACAGGAGGAAGCCGCCGCGCCGCAGCCCCTCGCCATAGGCATGCCGGTCCTCGTTCGTCATGTAGAGATTGCTCAGCGAGCCGCTCCCGGACCCTCCCGAGCCGTTCGAATCCTGGTCGATGATCTTCACGCGCTCGACATCGACTGCGGTGGTCAGCCGCTGCCGCGCGGCTTCTGCTTCGGCTCTGGTGTCGTACAATGCGGTTACTGTCCGGGACATAAGCTACTCTCCTTGGTGGTTCCCCGCTCTACTCGAGGCGGAAAAGCGGCGCCGGGCGCCGCGATCCCGCAACCTCTATTGCCGCCTCAGCGCGGCCGAACCTCGCCGGTGCTCCCGAGCTCCTCGGTCTCCACCTCGGTCCGGCGCACGGTTTCCTCGATCTGCTCGGTGCGCCGCTCCACGCTTTTCCTGACGACGATTTCCTCGCGGACGAATGCTTCCTTCGAGACCACCGCCTCCTCGCGCATCTCGCTGACCTCGATCACGCGCTCCTGAAGGAGGCCGCCGCT
This sequence comes from Allosphingosinicella sp., assembly GCF_036387215.1. Classification (GTDB taxonomy): domain Bacteria; phylum Pseudomonadota; class Alphaproteobacteria; order Sphingomonadales; family Sphingomonadaceae; genus Allosphingosinicella. The sequence goes on from NZ_DASVUE010000317.1 coordinate 13,887, forward strand.
GATCACTTCCTCTTCCGTCAACCGGCGGTTGGCCGGCCGCCGCTCGACGCTTGCATGCTCCTCGGCGAGCTCCACCTGCTCCCGCACCGGGGTCTCGCTGGTGAAGGTGTGGACGCGCGCGCCGCCGCGGAGCACCTCGCGCTTACCGATCCGGAGCTCCTCCTCGACGATCGGTATCCGCTCTTCCTGAGCGGCGCCCGCTTGAGGCATGGCCGGCGCAGGGGCGGCCGCGGCCGGCCCTGCCTGCGCATCGCTCTTGCCCGCCATTCCGCGCAGCACGCGGAGCGCCGCCTCGGCGTTCCGATCGCTGGCGACCTGCGCCACCAGAAGGAAGCCGCCGCGCTTCAGCTGCTGCTCGCAAAGCGCTCGCTCCTCTCGGCTGAGGTCCAGGCTGTCGAGCGTGAACGATGCGGCCGGGCCCTGGCTGACGATCGCGGAATCGGTGAGCGTCACCTCGGCGCCGACCACTTCCAGCGCCTGCTCGGCGGCCTGCTCGCTCTCGTAGCGGGCTGTGACGACCCTCGGCATCTCAGATCACCCTCGGCGGCGGCGCGGGTTCCGGCTGCGCGGGCTCCGGCTGCCGGACGGCCGCAGCGCCGCCGTCGCGTTCCACGGCTGCGGTCTCGGACCGGATCGTCACCGGTATTTCCTCAGTCGCCATGGCGGTCTTCCGCCGCACATGGATTTCCTCGACCAGAACCAGCCGCTTCTCGACCACCACCACTTCCTCGACCACCGGGATGATCGTCGTATTCCCTTCGAGACGGACGCCCGGGAGCTCGGAGAGCGGCAGGTTCTTCGGGATCCTTTCGACCTCCACCTCGTCGTGCGCCAGCTCGACGGGCACGAGTTCCTCGCGTTCTTCGACGGAGATGCGGACCCGCAGCCGGCCGGCTTCGACCTGCCGCTTGGCGACCGAGACCCGCTCTTCGACAAGCGGAATCGCTGCGACTTCCTCCGGTCCGGCCATTGCGCCCCTTATTCAAGATTGTTCAGGTGATTGCGCGGTCCTAACCCATTTTACCCGCGCGCCGTTCCACGTCTTTTTCGCTTTGCGCCAATCGGTTGCCCGGCGGCGCTGCTTGGAGCTCACGGACCGTTTTGACGGAACGGACGCTGCGCCTGCCCGTTGCGCCAGCGCCCCCAAACCATGGGTGAGTAAACAACAGGAGGATGATATGCGTACCCAATTCAAAGCCGCACTCGTCGCGGCCGCCGCGCTCGCGCTGACCCCCGCCACCGCTTTCGCGCAAGACGCTGCCGATCCCGCCAACACGCAATATGTCGACCGCTCCCAGCAAGAGGACGACAACGACTTCCCCTGGGGTCTTCTTGGCCTCCTCGGCCTGGCCGGCCTGCTCGGGCGCAAGCGCCAGGAGCGCGACATCCACGTCGACGCCCGCAAGCACTAATTACGCCTGGGGCAGGAGCAACCGCCAGGGAGTTCCTGCCCCTTCCCTTTTCAAAGATAAGCAGGCCTGCGGGTAACTAATCCGGTCGCGGCACCCGCTTGCCCTTGGTTCGGCTGGTCAGGTGGAACCAGCGGCAGCGGTCGCAGCGGTAAGCGCGCAGCGGGAGCGCCGCGCGGGCGGCCGCCGCATCCGCTTCCGCAGCCGAGCCGAAGCGGACCTTCCTCTCGCATGTACTAAGCTTGGTACGCACGGCGCACTCCCCCTTAAGTTTTGGCTGCTCTCCGCCCCATAGATGTCCCGAATCGGGACTCGGAGCGCGTTGACTCGTGGTTGACGAGGCGTACACCATCGAGTGTTGGGCGGGGGCAATCGTTCCAACAGGGAGATCACCATGCGGCTCGCAATCCTTCTCGCAGGCGTCGCCCTTGCAAGCCCGGCGCTTGCGGGCGGTTCGGGCTACCCGGCGGCGCCGAAACCGAACGGCTACAATGGCTGCAGCAGCACTCCATCCTGCGGCTATACGCCGCGGCCGGGCAAGCCGCCCAAGCTCGTCTA
>NZ_DASVUE010000318.1:0-4330 GCF_036387215.1 Allosphingosinicella sp.
TGGAGCGCCATCTCGCCGCGCCCGTAGCCGCCGACCGCCATCAGCAGCAGCCGCTCCGACGCCGTGGGGTTGCTCAACGGGAAGAGGCAGGTGGTGGTGAAATCGTAAGCGAGGCGGAGGATCTGGTCGGTGAGGAAGGCGTAGGATGCCGCCGCTTCCGAGCCGGCATAGGGCTTCCGCTCAAGCCGCCGGGCAATCTCGGCCCGCCCATCGCCAAGCGCCTGCTTCAGGAGCGCGGTTGCGGCAAGCCGCGGATCGCCCGCTTGCCGCCCGAGCGCTTCCAGCGAATCGGCGAGCGCCTTGCGGTCGATGATCGCGCGGCGGCCGGGAATATGGTCGAAGCGGGCGGGCATGGCCCCAGTCTAAGCTTCCAAACGCATCAAGAACACCACCGTTCGCCTCGGCTGCGCTCGGCTGGGTGTCTCGACTTCGCTCGACACGAACGGTGATGGTCAGTCCTCCGCCGCCAATCTCTTCAGGCGATAGATGAGGTCGAGGGCCTCGCGGGGGCTGAGGGCATCCGCATCCACCTCGGCAAGCGCGGCTTGCAGCGGATCGGGGGCGGCGGCTTCGGCTTCCTGGGCGGCGGCGAAGAGGGGGAGGTCGTCGAGGCCCGCGGCTATGCCGCCGGTGGCGGCGCGGCCTTCTTCGAGCTTCGAGAGGACGGACTTCGCCCTCGCGAGCACCGGCGGCGGCAGGCCCGCGAGCTTGGCGACGGCGAGGCCGTAGCTGCGGTCGGCGGGGCCTTTCGCAACCTCGTGGAGAAGGACGAGCTCGCCTTTCCACTCGCGGGCGCGGACATGGTGGAGCGACAGCGCGTCCAGCCGCTCGGCGAGGCGCGTCAGCTCGTGATAATGGGTCGCGAACAGGCAGCGGCAGCGGTTGCGGTCGTGGATCGCCTCCACCACCGCCCAGGCGATGGCGAGGCCGTCATAGGTCGAGGTGCCGCGGCCGACCTCGTCCAGGATCACGAAGCTGCGCGGGCTCGCCTGGGCGAGGATGGCGGCGGTCTCGACCATTTCGACCATGAAGGTCGAGCGGCCGCGGGCGAGATTGTCGGACGCGCCGACGCGGCTGAACAGCCGGTCGACGATGCCGAGCGTCGCGCGCGCGGCGGGGACGTAGGAGCCCGCCTGCGCGAGGAGGGCGATCAGCGCATTCTGGCGGAGGAAGGTGGATTTGCCGCCCATGTTCGGGCCGGTCACCAGCCAGAGGCGGCTGTCCTCGGACAGGCGGCAATCGTTGGCCACGAAGCGGCCGCCGGCGGCGCGGGTCGCGTCCTCAACCACCGGATGGCGCCCGCCTTCGACCTCGAAGCAACTGTGATCGACCAAAGCGGGCCGCGACCAGCCGCCCTCCGCCGCCCGCTCGGCAAGCGCGGACGCGACATCGAGGCGGGCAAGCGCGTCGGCTGCGGCGGCGATGGCGTTGGCGCGTTTCAGCGCCTCGCCGGTCAGCTCCTCGAGATGCGCCGCTTCGGCTCCGAGCGCATGCGCGCCCGCCTGCCCGACCCGCATCGCCTGCTCGTGAAGATCGGGCGCGTTGAAGCGGACGACCCCGGCGAGCGTCTGGCGGTGCGTGAAGCCGGACTCGGCCGCCATCAGCTTGTCGGCATTCTTGGCCGGCACCTCGATATGGTAGCCGAGCACATTGTTGTGGCGGATCTTCAATGAAGCGATGCCGGTCTGCTGGCGGTAGCGCGCCTCCAGCGCGGCGATTGCGCGGCGGCCCTCGCCGCCGGTGGAGCGGAGCGCGTCCAGCGCGGCGTCATAGCCCTCGGCGATATAGCCGCCCTGCGAAGCGTCCAGCGGCGGCGAGGGCACGAGAGCGCGGGCAAGGAGATCGACCAGTTCGCCATGGCCGACGAGCGTCGGGAGCAGCTCGGCGAGCAATTGCGGCTGGTCGGGCAGCGCGGAGAGGCGGCCGTGGAGACGGCGGGCTTCGTTGAGGCCGTCGCGAAGCTGGCCGAGGTCGCGCGGGCCGCCCCTCCCCGCAGCCAACCGCCCGATCGCACGGCCGATGTCGGGAAGCGCCTTCAGCTGCCGCCGCACCGCCTCGCGGCCGACCGCGTCCCGTTCGAACAAAGCGACCAGATCGAGGCGCGCCTCTATGTCGCGGCGGTGGAGGAGGGGCGCGCCGATGTCGGCCGCCAGCAATCTCGCCCCGGCGCCGGTGACGGTGCGGTCCACCGCCGCAAGGAGGCTACCGGCGCGGGTGCCACCCGCGGAGACGATGATCTCGAGGCTCTCGCGGGTCGCAGCGTCGATCATCATGTGCGCGTCGGAGGGCCGGCCGAGCGGCGGGCGGAGGAAGGGGAGCGATTCCCGGGCGACCTCGTCGAGATAGAAGAGGAGCCCGCCCGCCGCCGCCAGCGCGGCGCGATCGAACGCACCGAAGCCGTCGAGGGTCGCGACCCCGAACCTTTCCTTGAGGCGCCGCTCGCCCGCAATGCTGTCGAAGCCCTGGCGCCGCTGCTGCACGTCGAAGCCCTCGATCGGCTCGGGAGCGACGATTTCGGCGGCGCCAAGGCGGGCAAGCTCCGCCCCCAGCGCGCCCGGAGCAGCCGAGCAGAGCTCGAACCGGCCGGTGGAGATGTCGGCGGCGGCGATCCCGCAGCGCTCGCCCACCTTCACCACCGCGGCGAGCCAGTTGGCCGCCCGCGAATCAAGCAGCGCCTCTTCAGTCAGAGTGCCCGCAGTGACGACGCGGACGATGGCGCGGCTGACGACCGACTTCGAGCCGCGCTTCCTGGCTTCGGCAGGGCTTTCAGTCTGCTCGGCGATCGCGACCCGGTGTCCGGCCTTGATCAGCCGCGCGAGATAGGCCTCGGCGGCGTGGATCGGGACGCCGCACATCGGGATCGGCTCGCCCTCATGCTCGCCCCGCGCCGTGAGCGCGATGTCGAGGCAGGCCGCCGCCGCCTTGGCGTCATCGAAGAACAGTTCGAAGAAATCGCCCATCCGGTAGAAGAGCAGGCAATCGGACGCCTCCGCCTTCAGCGCCAGATATTGCGCCATCATGGGAGTCGGCGCCGCCGCTCCGCTGCTTTCCTTCACCTTCGTCGCCACGGCCTCTGGATAGAGGCTCCGACGAGCGCGCGAAACCGCCTTGTGGTTGCAGCCGTTGAGGATGCGGGCCTAAAGCCGCACAAAACAGGAGAGCGAATGTGAGCGAGGGCAGCAACGTCAAATTCTCCGAGCAGGAAGCGCTCGACTTCCACTCGCAGGGCCGCCCCGGGAAGATCGAGATCATCGCCTCGAAGCCGATGGCGACTCAGCGCGACCTCAGCCTCGCTTATTCGCCGGGGGTCGCGGTGCCGGTGCGGGCGATCGCCGAGGATCCCGGCACCGCCTATGACTACACGGCGAAGGGAAACCTCGTCGCCGTCATCTCCAACGGCACTGCGATCCTGGGGCTCGGGAACCTGGGCGCGGCGGCATCGAAGCCGGTGATGGAGGGCAAGGCGGTGCTCTTCAAGCGCTTCGCCGACGTCGATTCGATCGACCTCGAGCTCGCCACCGAGGATACGGAAGCGTTCATCGAAGCGGTCGCGCTGATGGAGCCGAGCTTCGGCGGGATCAACCTCGAGGACATTGCCGCGCCGGCCTGCTTCGTCATCGAGCAGACGCTTCGCGACCGGATGAACATCCCCGTCTTCCACGACGACCAGCACGGCACGGCGATCATCACCGCCGCGGGCCTCATCAACGCCTGCTACCTCACCGGACGCGACTTCAAGGACGTGCGGGTGGTGGTGAACGGAGCGGGCGCGGCCGCGATCGCCTGCACCGAGCTCATCAAATCGATGGGCGTGCCGCACGACCATGTGCTGATGTGCGACCGGAAGGGCGTGATCTGGGAAGGCCGGGGCGACATGGACCAATGGAAGTCCGCCCATGCCGTCGACACCGACCGGCGGACGCTCGAGGAGGCGCTGATCGGCGCCGACATCTTCCTCGGCCTCTCCGCAGCCGGCGCCCTGAAGCCCGAGATGGTGATGCAGATGGCGCCGAAGCCGATCATCTTCGCAATGGCCAATCCCGATCCCGAAATCTCGCCGCCCGACGCCAAGGCCGCACGGCCCGACGCGATCATCGCCACCGGGCGCTCGGACTATCCGAACCAGGTCAACAACGTGCTCGGCTTCCCCTTCATATTCCGCGGCGCGCTCGACGTGCGGGCAACGCGAATCAACGACGAGATGAAGATCGCCGCCGCCGAAGCGCTCGCCGCGCTCGCCCGGCAGCAGGTGCCCGAGGAAGTGGCCGCGGCCTATGGCGGCAAGGCGCACAGCTTCGGCGCCGATTATATCATCCCCGCGCCGTTCGAC
>NZ_DASVUE010000319.1:0-12995 GCF_036387215.1 Allosphingosinicella sp.
GTAAGCCGCCCGTTCGGCATCAGCCGCGCAAGCAGCTTTCCCTGCCGCTCCTGCTCGACGATCTTGTCTGACGTGCCGACAAGAACGTGCGCCGGCGTTTGAATGCGGGTGACGTCCACCAGACCGGCCGGCGCCATCGGCAGGATCGCGGCGGCATCCTCGCCCTGGGCGACCATCGCCGCCGCATGGAGCAACTGATCGTAGGGGAAGGTCGCCTCCCAATGTTCCGGCACGTCCTGCGGCGAGAACATCAGCTTGTGGACCAGCTTCAGCATCGGCCGGTCGATCGTCGCGTCCGCCGCGGCAGAGAGGATTGGGCCGAAGAACGGAACAGCCCGGGGAGCAAGCAGGCTATGTTCGAGCAGCCTCGGCTCCGGAAACGCTATTGGCCCCACCAGGATCAACGCAGCCACCGCGTCCGGGAACCTCTCGGCATAGGCGAGCGAGACGAGCCCGCCGTAGCTGTGCGACAGGATCACCGGCCGTTCGATCCCGAGCTCAGCCAGCCCGTCATGGATCTGCGCGGCCTGCGCACGCGGGGTGCCTTCGAAGCGGGGACGCCGGCTGAGCCCATGTCCGGGCCGATCGATGACGGTGACTCGGCAACCCTCCTTGACCAGCCGCTCGACCGGCCACGCCAGCCAATCATGCCCCGTCTCCAGAGCGCCGTGGAGGAGCAGCACGTCGGGCCCCTCCCCCGCTGTTACCGCGTGGAGGGACCGGCCGTTCCCAAGCTCGATCGTTCGCGTTTCAGCCATGCCCCACCAACAGCCGCAGCGTCCAAACGTTGCCGATCCCGCGGAAAACGCCCACATCCGGGACCAAGGAGACGCTCATGAACGACACTGCCCACGCCACCTCCGCTTCCGGCTACGACGTGACCCCGCTTGAGCCCAGCGAAATCCAGCGGCTTGCCGAGGACCTTACCGCCGAAGAGCGCGAGGTGATCCTCAACCACGGCACCGAGCGCCCTTTCTGCGGTACCCTGCTCAACAACAAGATGGGCGGCATCTACGCCTGCCGGCTGTGCGGGCTGCCGCTGTTCAAATCGAACAGCAAGTTCGAATCGGGTACGGGCTGGCCGAGCTTCACCGAACCTTACGATCCGCAGCATATCCGCGAGATCCACGACCGCAGCTACGGAATGGTCCGTACCGAGATCCGCTGCGCCCGCTGCGACGGCCATCTCGGGCACGTCTTCCCGGATGGGCCGCCCCCGACGGGCCTGCGCTACTGCCTCAATTCCGTCTCGATGCAGTTCTTCGAATCCGAGAACGATATCCCGCAACGCTGATTGATCTCGCCAGGCCGCACTTTCGTCGATCCTTCCGCGCGCTCGTCGAAGTGTTCGGAGCCATCGTCGAAGGACAGCGGAATGATGCGCACCTCCGGCCTAACGGCAGCTCACGGCGAATGAGCGCCGCTAGAAAGGATGTAAATCATGACTGCAGAGCTGTTCCGCACGGTTTCGACCTGCGTTGCCGCGATCTTCGTCAGCACCATGCTGGTGACCGCTGCCACGTCCATGCCCTTCGTCGTATGAGGCCAGAAGCCATGAACGCTTGTTCGATGGCCGATGCGCCGAAGGCACAGACGAACCCGCTGGGGCGCGGGCAATATTGCCGGTGATCGGCCTCGGCAGGCAATCCTGCCCGTTCCGGCTCCCTCCTTCCCGATCAGTCCAGAGCCAGCGCGCCCTTCACGGCGTTGACGTAGCTCGGACCCACCTGGACATTGGCCCCGTCGGCCAGGGCCAGGGTCAGCGAGCGCCCGAGGCGCTTCACCTCCACCACCTTGTCCGGCCTGACGAAGGCCGAGCGATGGACCCGCAGCAGCGGCGATCCCGCAAGCTTCTCCTCGAGCGCGGCCATGGTCGTGCGAAGCAGGTGGCTCCGCACGCTGGTGTGCAGAAGCACATAATCGCGCGCCGCTTCGATCCAATCGATCGAATCGAACGGGACGCGCCTTTGCCCGTCACGCTCCGGCACCCAGAAGCCGTTATCGTCGATGCCGGGCGCAGAGCCGTTGGCGCGAAGCGCCGCCACCTGCTCTTCGAGATCGCCCGCCCGCTGCGCCTGCTCGCGGATCTGCCGGCGGCGGCGCGCGCGATCCACCGCCTGGCGGAGCCGGTCGAAGCGGACCGGCTTCAGCAGATAATCGGCAGCGTCCACGTCGAAGGCGTCCGGCGCATAATGTTCGTGCGCCGTCACGAAGACGATCTCGGGCTTGGGCTCGACATCGATGTCGGCAGCCGCGCGAAGGCCGTTGCGGCCCGGCATCTGGATGTCGAGGATGACGAGATCAGGGGTCAGCCGCTGGATCTCGGAGACCGCCTCGTCGCCGTCGCGAGCCTGGCCCACCACTTCGACGCCTTCGATGTCGCCGAAGAAGGTCCGCAGCCTGTCGAGCGCGAGGGACTCGTCGTCCACGATCAACACGCGCATTTCGGTCATTCGCCCCTCCTCATCCCGGCCGCGATTGTCGGGCGGGCGCAGCTTCAAGTCAACTCGCCTGCTGGATTTCCGGGATACAAATCCGTGCGATATAGGCCTCGTCCTCAGCCTCCGCGGCAAGGGTCGCCCGCTGGCCGTAGACAGCCTCCAGCCGCCGGCGCACGTTGAGCAGCCCGACGCCAGGCCGGCCGCGCACCTTCGCCCGCTCGGCACCGTCGGGAATGCAGTTGCGGACGATGATGCAGAGCTCGCCGTCCTCGACCGACGCGTTGATCGCGATCTCGGTCGGATCGCGGGACGGCGCGACCCCGTGCTTGATCGCGTTCTCGACCAGAGGCTGGACGAGGAAGCTCGGGACGAGCGCCTGGCAGGCATCCGGCGAGCAATCGACGCTGACGTTGAGACGTTCGCCGAAGCGCACGCTTTCGATATCGAGATATTCCTCGATCAGCGAAAGCTCCTCCTCGAGCGGGACGAGCTCGCCAGGATCGGCCGAGAGCGAGGTGCGCAGGAAGCTCGAAAGCTTCTCGGTCATCCGCTCGGCATCTTCGTTGCGGCGGGTGACGATGAGCGCGGAGATGGAATTGAGAGCATTGAACAGGAAGTGCGGATTGAGCTGGTATCGGAGCGCCGCCAGCTGGGCCTGCTGGGCCGTCGATCGCGCTTCCGAAAGCTGCAGCTCCTGCTTCACGGTGGTCCGACGCGAGAACATCACCTGGAACAAGGCCATGTTGACGCCGAATACGAGGGTATAATGAAGGGCCGAAGGGTAGGTGCGGCTGAGGTCCGTCGGCAGGGAGCGCCACGCGGCTTCGACGTGATCGGCGATGAACCCCTGGAAAAGCAGGTCGAAGATCACGTTCATGATGGCGGTGGCCATCACCGTGCCGACCAGGATCAACGCACGCGCTCCCTGCGGCCAATCCAATGTCTTCCGGAAGATCGCGAACATCGGCATCGCGAACAGCATCGATACGATGATCGTAGAGCCGTCTAGGAGGACGCTGCTCCAAGGCTCGCCGACATGGCGGTCCATGATGATCGGCAGGAACATGAGGAGCGCGAAGAGCCAGAGCGAGACGGTGACGAGGATCGCCTCCGGCCACCGTGCCTGATTGCTCCCCGAAGGCATGTATCGACCCAACCCCCGCCTGACCGAGGGCCCATCCTGCCGCAAAGACCTGAGGCTGTCACTTAACATCAACATTGAGCCGCAAGCCCCCCATCGAAAGGTTGATCCGCCGGAAAGGGCGATCCCAACCGCCGCGGGACGAAAGTGACGATTCGCGCGACGAAAGTGCGGGGGCGGCTGAAGAAGAAGGGAGGCCGCTTCATCGGCGGCCTCCCCTCCAGCTTGGTCAGAAGGTCATTCCGAGGCCGACCAGGGCCTGGTGGCGCTCGACGCCGTTCTCGTAGTTCGAGTAGCGATACTCGACCTTCCCGTAGGTGTTGCCGGACAGCGCATGCTGGTAGCCGGCGCCGATGCGGAAGCCGTCGAGGTTCGAGGCGTCCCTGGTGGTGACCCCGGCGGGCGTGGTGTAGGACGTCCGGAACCGGGCGTTGGTGTAGCCGGCCAGCGCATAGAGCTTGCCCTTCTCGCCGACATTGACGCCGGCGCGGACACCGGCGGCGAGGTCGCGGCCGGCGCGGAGGCACAGCTCGTCATTGGCGAGGATCGAGCTCCGCTCGCACTCCTTCATCGTGCTGTCGTCGATGCTGAAGTCGAGGCCGACGAACGCCTTCTTGCCGACGTTGAGATCGTAGCCGAAGCCGACGCCGTACATGACGCCGCTGTCCTTGAAGCCGTCGGTCTGGGGACGATCCCAGCCGGCATGGACTTCGGCGCGGAACTGGCCCTCGGCCGCGGCTGCGGGCGTTGCGGTGGCGGCCAGAGCGACCAGCGAAGTGATGAGGATGATGGAAGCACGCATATTCTTACCCCTTTGTCTCGTTTAGGTTTTTGTTGCCCTGCCGGTTGCTGCCGTCAGGTGCTGGGGATCGGATATGCGGGGCCGCAGCGCCGGTCTGCGGTCTTGCGGCTGAAATGTTGTGCAGCGCGGCAAACGCGCAATTCGTCTGACGAAAGCAGCCGCTTCAGCGACGAACCTGCAGCACGCGGGCGGTCAGCTGCTCTTCGCGGGGACCGGTTTTCGGGTTTTGAGATCGAAGCCGTCGCCTGTGCCGAGCACGTGCACGCGGACGTCGTGCATGCTCAGCACCCGCTCCGGACGGGCCTCGGCGACGTTCGAGTGGGTGACGTCCTGCCCGTCGACCACGTAGACGGCGCCGCTGCCGATCACCTGAAGCTGGTCGCCGTCCACGACCGCCGCGGTATCCTCGTCGATGCCGAGCCCAAGCACGCGCGGATTGTGGGCCACCGCGCCGAGCAGCCGGCCGAAGCGCCCGCGCTCGGCGAAATGCTGGTCGATGATCACGTCTCGGATGAGGCCGAGGCCGGGGGACATGTGAAGATCGCCGATTCGGTGGGTCTCGCCGCTCGTGCCCTTCACCAGCATCGTCTCGCTCATCGCCGCCGCTCCGGCCGACGTTCCGGCGATGATCCCGCCGCGCTCGAACAGCGCCCTCACCTTCGCCTCGATGCCGGTGTCTCCGATCTGGCTGGTGATGCGCAGCTGATCGCCGCCAGAGAAGAAGATGCCGGCGGCGTCGTCCACCACCTGGAGCTTCTCGCGGTCGCCCGCCTTGGTCCGGTCCTCGACGTAGAGCTCGACGAGCTCGCCGATCTCGAGGTCGGCAAAGGCTTTCTGATAGTCGGAGAAATAGCCCTGCGGCTGGTGGCTCGCGACCGTTGCGAGCACGAGCTTACCGCCCCTGATCCGCCGCGCGACCTCGCGAAGGATGGTCCGCTTGCTCTCCGGATCCCTGTCCTCATGGCCGCCGATGATGATCAAAGTGCCTTTGCGCGCGTCTTGTGCTTCAGCCATGAGTGGCGACTTCCTCTTCTTTCCTGAGCCGGATACAGGGTGCATCCATAGAGCTATCGATCATCGCCGCGGCAAACCCCCGGGGCTTCCGCTTCCCTCCTCGGGCGCAATCTCGTTCGCGCCGCCGTGGACGATCAATGCCCAGCGGCGCTTCTGAATTGTCATGAGCTTCTTCTACTCGGCGGCGACGAGATGGCCGCGAGGCGAAGTGGCGGATTGGACCTTTTCGAAGTCGAGAACCTGCTGCCAGGTCCCGGTGACGTCGGTCGGCGTGATCACGAGCAGTTCGCCCGGCCCCGCCGCCATCAGCGCCGCTGCGGTCGCCGCCGCCTCTCCCGCGATCATGTGGACTGCATCGGGCGAGGATCCCGCCTCCAGCGCGCCTTCCTTGAGGAGGCTCATGACCTCGCCGCGCGGGCGGCCGCGGGTGCCGGGATCCTCGCGGAAGAAGAGCTCGTCGAAGATGCCGCCGGCGATCCGGCCCATTTCGAGGATGTCCTCGTCACGGCGGTCGCCCGGGATCGAGAGTACGCCGATCGACTTCTTGTAGCGGTGCCGGAGCCCGCGCACGACTTCGCCCATTGCGGTGAGGCCGGCCGCGTTGTGCGCATAATCGAGGATCACGCGAAAGCCGTGCGCATCGTGGACGTTGAGACGCCCCGGATTCTGCTCGAACGTGGACTGGAAGCTGGCGAGCGCCGAGCGGATGGTGAGGATCGGAACGCCGTGCGCGACGCAGATCGCGATCGTCGCGAGAGCGTTGGCGATGTTGAAGGTCGCCATTCCGTGGAGGGTGGCGGGAATGTCGCCCGCCTTCATCACCACGTCGCGCCTTCCTTCCTGGTAGAGGACGATGGTTCCGCCCTCGTGCCCCGGCTCGCGGACCACGGCCATCCCGCCATTGTCGATGTGGCGGCGGAGGAACGGCGGCATGTCTGCGCTTCCGTTAAGCGAGAACCAGATGAGGTTGCCGCGCGCGCGGCGTGCCATCTTCACCGTCAGCGGATCGTCGGCGTTGAGGACGGAGGTGCCGTTGCGGCTGACCGTCTCGATGATCAGCGACTTCACCTCGGCGAGGTCCTCGACCGTATCGATGCCCTTGAGGCCGAGATGGTCGGCGGTGACGTTGAGGACCGCGCCGATGTCCGACCGGTCGAACGCCAGCCCCTCGCGAAGCAGGCCGCCCCGCGCCGTTTCCAGCACCGCCACTTCGACGGTCGGATCCCGGAGAATGAGGCGGGCGCTGCGAGGGCCCGTCGCATCGCCCTCAGAGACGAGGATGTCGTTGACGAGCACGCCGCTGGTCGAGGTGAGGCCGACCGTGCAGCCGGTCTGGCGCAGCACCTGCTTGACCATTCGCCCCGTGGTCGATTTGCCGTTGGTGCCAGTGATTGCGATGATCGGCACCCGGCTTCGGGAGCCGCGCGGGAAGAGCATCTCCATCACCGGCTTGGCCACGTCGCGCGGCGCGCCTTCGGACGGCTCGATGTGCATCCGGAAGCCCGGCGCCGCATTCACCTCGATGATGCCGCCTCCGGTCTTGCGGACGGACTTGGTGATGTCGGGCGCGATGAAGTCGATGCCCGCAATGTCGAGGCCGACGATCATCGCCGCCCGGCGCGCGATCTCGGCATTATCGAAATGGATCTCGTTCGTGCGGTCAACGGCGGTGCCGCCCGTAGAGAGGTTCGCGGTGGCGCGTAGCATCACGACGTCGCCCGCCTCAGGCACGCTGTCGATGGTGAGGCCGGAGCGCGCGAGATATTCGGTGACGTGCGCGTCCACCTTGATCTTGGTCATCACCTTCTCATGACCTTCGCCGCGCCTGGGATCCTTGTTCACCTCCTCGATGAGCTGCCCGATCGTGTGGACGCCGTCGCCGATCACATGCGCCGGGATGCGCTCCGAGACGGCGACCAGCTTGCCGTCGACGACCAGGATGCGGTGGTCGTGGCCGGCGAAATATTCCTCGACGATGATGTCGCGCCCTTTCGACTGCGCGACAGCCTCCGCAAAGCCGAAGCGGAGCCCCTCTTCGTCGGCGATCCCGATCGTGACGCCGCGGCCGTGGTTGCCGTCGAGCGGTTTCGTCACCAGCGGATAGCGGAGCCGCCGCGCCTCCCGCACCGCCTCCTCGACGTCCCGCACCACGACCCCGCGCGGCACCGGGATGCCGCTGTCGCCGAGCAGTTTCTTGGTGAGGTTCTTGTCGCCCGCAATCTCGGTCGCGATGATCGAGGTCTTGCCGGTGATGCTGGCGCGTACCCGCTGCTGGAAGCGGCCGTGCCCGAACTGGATGAGGCTCTGCTCGTTGAGCCGCATCACCGGAATACCGCGGCGCTTCGCCTCCTCGATCAGCGACTGCGTCGTCGGCCCGTAGCTCGAACGGCGGACCAGCCGCTGAAGGCTCGACATGCTCTTGCCGAAATGGAAGTCCCCGCTGAGCTTGTAGACGCGGTCGAGGCCCTTGATGCCTTTCAACTCGTCCGGAAGCAGGGAATTGACGAGCTCGAGCGCGATCCGCCCCGCCATCAGCCCGACCTGCTCCTCCTGATAGGCGAACATCACATTGTAGACGCCGGGCCGCCCCTTCACCGACCGGGTCTTGCCGCGCGTCGAGCGCATCCCCGCCATGCTTTGAAGCTCAAGGGCCACGTGCTCCGCAATGTGGCCGAGCCAGGTCCCCTCCCGCATCCGCTCGATGAACCCGCCGCGGCGGCGGAGCGAGCAGCCGTGCCGCTCGAGGCCCGGGAGGATCTCGATCAGACGGTCGGTGAAACCCGGGATGCGGTTCGACGGCCAGTCCTCCAGCCGCCCCAGATCGAGCATGATCCGCACGAAGGGCGTGTGGCTGTAATAATGAGGGCCCCGATAGACCCCCGTTTCCAGCACCTGCATCGGCTCCGTCATCAGCCGCGTCGCCGGTTCCGTGTCCGCGCCAAAGAGCATCTGGACTCACCTTCTCGTTTCGTTCGTCTCGCTGTCCCTGATTGGTCGAATACGCAGGCCAGAACAGGCGCAGGGAGCTTGGAACGACTTAAATGCCCGTCGTTACGCCAGAGTTCCGAGGTACCGCGCTGCTCGGGGCGATTCCGGTCCGGGAGTGGGACGGACGATGCCGCCAAAGCGGGTGCATCCCCGCATTTGCAGCCGACGTAGCTGTGCTAATCGGCACAGCTACGCGGTTACGGAGACGCAAGCCAGGATGGAGCAGAAGCCCCCAAGCCCCGAACAAGCCTGGGAGGAGCTCGAGCAGCTGTTCCGGAAGGGCGCGGAAGTGCTGGAGGGGCTCGACCGGCTCGGCCTCTATCTTGCGGGCGCACATCTTGCGATGGCGCTGGAGGCTATGCGGCAGCGTCACCCTGGATTGCCGCCAGTCCATTGAAATAGTCGCACATCATCGCCAGCCCCTTGTCGGTGAGCGCTAGCAGGATCGTCCGCGGATCGGAATTCTGCGCTCTCCTCACGACGAGCTGCGCCTCGATGAGGGTGGCGATGCAGCGCAGCACCGCTGCTTCGGGAAGCGAGATCCCGCGGCAGATGCTGACGATGGTGACCTCGCGCTTCTCGGCCCGGGCGATGAACAGATCGAGCAGGATCTCCCAGCCATGGTCGCCGAACAGGGTGGTCCCGAAGACCCGCTCCCGCTCGTTCCGCTCGATGCGCGTTCTTTGGGCGATCTGGAGCACTTCGCCGCCGACGGTGGAGACGGCGGCTTCGGGCGAGGGCACCTCCGACATCGCCTGGAGCAAATCGTCCAGCCGCCGCGCGATATCGTCGATCCCGCGCCTGGCGTTGAGGGGAATAGCGCTTCCCTCCTCTGGAGCCTCGTCGGGCTTGTCCCTGCGCTTGATCATGAAGCGGCGACCTCGGCCATCGCGCGCTCGGCGAAAGCCGCCACCAGCGGCTCGTGGAAGGGCGACAGCGAATCGACCGTCGCGAGCGCGTCCGGCACTTCCGCCGCGAGCAGGATCGATGGACATTGCCCGTCATAGGTGCCGAGGTTCGGGCGGTGCCAGCGATAGCCGAGCAGCGCCTGCAGCTCCGGCTCCAGGGTCCGGACGAACTCGGGCGAATAGGCCAGCGACTGGTTCTCGTAAGCCTTCAGCCAGCCGAGACAGTAGCTGACGATCGCCGCCCGGCGAGGGACGGCTGTGCGGTTGGCGCCGGCCGCGTGAACGGTCGATCCGAGCACCAGCAGCACGTCGCCCGGCTCCATCTCGCACACCACCGGCTCGGCGAGCACATCGTCCGCCGTCTGCGGCTTGAAATGGGTGCGCGGCCAGACCCGCGTCGCCCCGTTTTCCGCTGTGAAGCGCCCCAAAGGCCACATTATGTTCACGCTCATTTCCATGAGCCCCTTGGGCGCGGGCCACATCGCCTGGTCGCAATGCGGGATCTGCGCCGGAGCTCCGGGGTGCACCTCGACGCCTTGGGTGAGGTTGAGCTCGGGAAAATCGCACCAGCGGCCGAGGATCGTGCGGGCGATGCCGAGGACTTCCGGATGCATCACCAGTGCCGCCGAATCGGGCGACCGCGCGAGCAGCCGGTGGAATCGCTTGGTGCGGTGGCCGTGGAAGGGGCCAACTGAAAACGGCGTCTGCTCGAAACGCTCGTCGAGCCGCCGGGCCATGCCGAGGATATCGTCGGCAGGCACCGCGCCCCTGATGATGCAATAGCCCTCCTCGATCAGGCAGGCGAGCGGCGAGCCGGGCGCCGCTTCGATCCCCTTCAGCCGCTCAGGGATGTTCGCGCCCTCCCCGCTCATGCCGCGCTCCGCAGCTGGCCGAGCGAAGCGTCCAGGACGCCTTCGCCCCCCGCCCTTCGCCTGACATGGTCGAACGTGCCCTCGTCGATCAGGATCTCGGCCGCCTCGATCAGGCAGCCGCCTGAATCGATCGGCAGCGACAGCGGCAGCACGCGCCAGCCGATCGACAGCAGGGCCGGCATGCGGTGCGACTCGGCGACGAGGGTGAAGCGCTCGATGCCCCTGATGCGCCCGAATTCGACGATCCCCATCGCCAGCAGCCGGTGGATCCGGAGGATGTTGCGGCCGTCCGCCCCCTCCGGCGTCGCCACCAGCCGGGAGATCTCCCAGACGTCCTCGCCGGCCGGCGCTCCCCCGGGGCAGAGGCCGGCAAAGAGCGTGCTCAGCATGTGCGGAGCGGTGGTCGGCAAAAGCCGCACCGATCCAAGATGGCTGCTTCCGTCCTCGGAGACCGCCATGATGTAGACGGCGTCGTCATTGTCGAACTCGTCGACCTCGAGCCAGCTTCCCTTGCTCGGCAGCTCCCAGCCCAGCCGATCGACGAAGATCCGCTTCCGGTGGTGGTGCATCTCCATCATTGCCCGGCTGAACTGCCAGCGCTGGCTCGGCTCGACGATCTTAAGCTGCATGGGCCTCTCCTCGGGCCGAAGACTAGGTCCCCTCCCCCGCGCGCCCAATATAGGCAATTACCGGGATGGAATTGGCCCCGCGCATGTGGAACCCGTCAGCCGTACGACCGGAGGCCACTCGTGAACGAAATCCCCAAATCTTCCGCATTCGCTCCGCACCCGGAGCGCGGCACGCGCTGGCACATCGAGGAGGATATCTTCGACAAGATCGGCAAGCCGGGCCGGAAGGAGCTGAAGCACATCCCCGGCAAGAAGGGCCTCCCCTATTTCGGAATCCTTCCCGAAGCGGTGCTGGACCCGCTCAAATTCGCCGAGCGGCTGCACGCCAAGCATGGCCGCGTCTATTGCTTCTATGCGCTGGGCAGCTGGAACGTACAGCTGGTCGGCCCCGAGGCGAACGAACTCGTCCTGTTCGACAAGGACAGCACCTTTTCCGCACACGGCGGCTGGGGCCCGGTGATCGAGCCCTTCTTCCCGGGAGCCCTGCTCATCCAGGACGGCGAGCGGCACCGGGCCAACCGGCGCATCCTCGGCGAAGCCTTCAAGCAGCAGAAGCTCACCGGCTATCAGCAGATCTTCGACCGCGACATCGAGCGCAGCATCTCCTCCTGGTGCGGGCGCACTTTCGACGTCTACGACGAGGTGAAGCGGCTCACCCTCCGCATCGCCGCCTCCACCTTCCTCGGCATCGACATGGACGAGAAAGCGGACAAGGCGCTCCGCTCGTTCAGCGACATGATGGGCGCCTTGCTCGCGATCAACCAGAACAAGTGGCTGAGCCCGGTCGCGGCACGGGGCTTTCGCGGCAAGGCATTCCTCGAAACCTATGTGCGCGAGCTGATCGCCGAGCGGCGGGCGAACCCCGGCGACGACATGCTCTCCCGGGTCTGCCAGGTCGGTGCGGAGGACGGCGAAGGGCTGACCGAAGAGGAAATCTACAACAGCACGATCTTCCTCTTGGCGGCCGCGCACGACACGCTGGCGTCCGCCTTCACCTCGTCCATCTATTTCCTCGCCAAGCACAGGGATTGGGCGGAGCTTCTGCGCGAGGAAGTAAAGCGGGCGAAGCTTTCAAATCCCATCGACGCCGGCACGGCCTCGCTCCCGCTCCACGACATGTTCTTCAAGGAAGCGATGCGGCTCAACCCGCCGGCGCCGATCGTCTGGCGCCGCGCGGTGCGGGATTTCAGCATCTACGGCTACGACATCCCGGCCGGCACGATCACCGGCATCAATCCGCTGCTGGTCCACCGCGATCCGGAAATCTGGGAGGATCCGCTCCGCTTCAACCCGTTCCGCTTCACGCCCGAGGAAGAGGCCAAGCGCCACAAGCATGCATTCGTGCCGTTCGGCAGCGGCGTCCACAAATGCCTGGGACTGCACTTCGCGCAGCAGCAGGCGCGGATCTTCCTCAGCCGCCTGGTCTCCACCGCGGACGTCCAAATCCACGCGGACGGGGTGCAATGGTATCACTGGCCGAACTGCCGCCCGCGCCGGCGCGTGCACGCCTCGGCTACTGCAAGACCTCGGAAAACGTGATCTGGCGGTTGAACAGCGCCAGGATCATCAGCTGCTGGCGCGTCGCGACGCAGTAGCGCCGCTTCGCCGCCTCCATATAGGAATTGACGGTTCGGGGGCTGAGCCCGAGCAGGTGGCCGATGTCGGTGTCGCTCTTGCCCCGCGCCGCAAGCAGCAGGCAATCGAGCTGGCGCTCGGTCAAGGGCGCGGATGCGACGATCGGTTCTCCGCTCGATCGCGCCAGCCGCCGCGCCGCCTCGAAGGCATAAGTGGCGACCGACTGAAGCGCCGATGCCATCTCCCTGGGGAACTGCTCCCCCTCGCCGACCGCGAACTGAACCGAGCCGCTATATTCGCCGGGGATGTGGTTCGGCACGGCGAAGCCTTCGCCGAGCCCTGCCCGCCGCACCTCGTCGACGCGCTGCATGTGCCTGGGATCGAGCTTGACGAATTCGCCGAGCTGCGACCAGAAGAAGCCGGTGGTGGTGCGCTCGCACGCAAGCAGCACCGGATCGTGCCTCCAGCCGCCATGCTCGCGCTGCCTGGCCACGAAATCGCGCGGATAATTGCCCATCTGCACGGCCCCGGGAACGGGACGGCCGAAATCGACATGATGCGCCATCAGGAAATAATCGACGCCGAACGTCGGCACCACATCCCCCAGCAACCCGCGCAGGGAGGC
>NZ_DASVUE010000320.1:0-5316 GCF_036387215.1 Allosphingosinicella sp.
ACGCATCCCGCCGGACTATCGCAGGGGCTGAATCGGGCACCTGGCGGGCTTTAAGGGCCGCTGCGAGGGGAAAAATCAGACCTCCGTCAGGTCCATCAGCAATTCATCAGCGCGGCGTTGTCGCCCCACGCGTCCGCCTCGTCCAACCTTCCCGGGCCATCAGCCTAGGAGGTTCAGATGATCGACAAATATGCGGTTTCGGCCGTCATCCTGGCAGCCGCTCTCGCGGGGGTGTCGCCCCTTTCCGCGCAGAGCTTCGAATTCAACGGGACGCGGGAGAATGTCTCGCCGGCGACGCCCCCGGGCGGCCGTTGCGTGCCGCAATATGCCAACACGGTGAACGTCGCACCGGGCAACATATCCTCGACCGGGACGTCAAACCTCGGCACCTTCACGTCGACCCAGAGCTTCTGCGTGACGGGGCAGCCGCCGACGCCGCTCGCCGACGGGCGGTTCACCTACACGTTTCGCGCCGGCGACACGATCTTCGGCACCTATTCGGGCAATGCCGCCGCCACCTCGACGCCCGGCACCTTCGCCGCGGTCGAGAACCTGGTCATCGCCGGCGGCACCGGCCGCTTCACGGGAGCGAGCGGGACCCTGACCTCCAGCGGCCCGCTGCGTCTCGGCACGGTGTCCGGCGCCCCGGTCAGCATTTTCCAGGGCTCGATCATTGGGAGCCTGCAAGCATCGCAGAATGTCGAAGGGGAGTTCGGAACCGCGCTTGGCGGACCCGCGGCCGCAACGGGTCTATACTCCACTTCGATCGGCGCCTTCTCGACCGCAACGGCGGAGCGCGGCGTTGCCGTCGGCTCGTTTGCGGAGTCGACGGGCGTGGGCGCGGTTGCGCTTGGTGACGTCAGCCTGGCGACCGGGCCGGCGGCGATGGCTCTGGGGCAAGGTGCCCAGGCGACCGCGCCGGCGGCTTCGGCGGTCGGCCACAACACGGTCGCAAGCGGCATCGGTTCGCTCGCCGCCGGCGTGCGGGCGCAGGCCAGCGGGCTGAACGCAACGGCCTTGGGATCCACCGCATCGGCAACCTTCGCCGGCTCGACCGCGGTCGGGCAGCGTGCGGCAACCACAGCTGCAAACCAGGTCGCGCTGGGGGCGACCGGAAGCTCGGTGCGGGTGGGCGACATCGCCGCGAGCACCGCCGCTCAAACCGGCACCGTGAGCGTGGCTACGGTGGATGCGAACGGAACGCTCGGCAGCAACGGCACGATCATCCCGGCCATCGCCGCGCTCCAAGCCTCGTCGGGGACGCAGACGACCCAGATCGCGGCGCTGCAGGCGGCGGGAAGCGCAATGCAGGCCCAGCTCGGCGAATTGTTCAACCTCGCCGACGTCAACCGGAAAGGCATCCAGCGCGCCAACGAAGGCGTGGCGATGGCGCTTGCGATGGACAGCCCGAGCCTTTCGCCGGGCTCCAGCTTCGCGCTGTCGGGCGGGGTTGGGATGTTCGGCAGCCGGATGGCGGGCACCGCCGCCTTTTCCGCGCGTGTCGGCGCGACGACGGCTTTCTCGGCCGGCGTCGGCGTCGGCTTCAACAGCGGCAAGGTCGGAGCGCGGGCAGGCTTCCAGACCGAGTGGTGATCCCCTCTTTTCAAGCAGGAGACTTCAGATGAGACAGCAATTTGTGATTGGAACCCTGGCTGCGGCTGCAATGCTCACCGCGCCCGCGGGGGCTCAGACCCGAAGCCGCGCCTGGCTGTACGGCGGCACGATCGAGACGGTGACCGGCCGCTTGAGCCTGAGCGGGATCGACCTTTCCAGCCCTGACGGCAGTGCACTCGCCCGAAGCCTCACCCGGCGCGAGGCCCGGAGGCTCTGCGAAGGAGACGGCGACAGTCCGCTTGGCGTTACGCTCAACGCGGAGGCTTGCCGCCGGGCGGCCGTGCTCCAGGCGGAAAAGGAGATCGAGCGGATGGCCCGATCGGCACCTGCGCGCGAGATCGCCGCCCGCTGAGGCTCAGGCGAGCGCCTTCGCGCGCTCGCCGATCGCGGCGAGGTCTTCGACGAAGCGGGCATATTCCTGCTCGCGGTTGTCGCGGACGCGAAGGAGGAAGCTTGGGTGGACGGTGACCCAGGCTTCGCCGCCGTCCGGCACCGCGTGCGCCCGCCCGCGCATCGATCCGATCGTGACCGCCTTGCCGAAGAGGGAGCGGGCTGCGGTGGCGCCGAGGGCGACGGTGATCGGAGGGCGGATCAGGATCCGCTCCTGCTCGATCCACCAGCGGCAGGCCTCGATCTCCGGCCCTTCGGGCTTCGAGTGAATCCGGCGCTTGCCGCGGCGCTCGAACTTGAAATGCTTGACCGCGTTGGTGACGTAAGTTGACACACGGTTCACACCAGCGTCAGCCAGGGCGCGGTCGAAAAGCTGCCCCGCGGGGCCGACGAAGGGCCTGCCGGCAAGATCCTCCTGGTCGCCCGGCTGCTCGCCGACGAACATGATCCGCGCATCGAGAGGACCTTCGCCGAAGACGGTCTGGGTGCCGCATTTGTAGAGGTGGCAGCGGGTGCAGCCCATCGCCTCGGCCCGCACCGCCTCCCACGCCGCCAGCGCGTTGTCGCCGATTTGTCCCCTGGAGGTCTCCACCATCCGCGCCTCGCGCGCCTGAGCGCCTTGAATGAGCTCCCCCACCAACGCCGTCTCAGGCATGTTTTTCCAATATTTCTTCGGCATCTCCTTGGTCATGGCTTTGACCTTGAGGCGCGCCGGGTTGAAGATCGAGGAATAATAGGTCTTCCACGTCTCCTCGACTGGATCGCCGTCAGGGGCATCGGCGCGCACAGCGGCCGGGCTTTCGGTTAGCGTCTCCCCGTCCCAGTGGATCGACAGCTCCGGCGTCAGGATCGACCAGTTCATGCTGGCGAAGCGCCGTACGAAGAAGCCGGCGTTGGAGCGGACGATATGATGCTCGGGCTCGAACCAGGCGACGTAGCGGACGGTCCCCTCCGCCTCCACCTCGCGGAAGCGGACGAAGGCGTGCATCTTGTGCATGTCGCGCCGAACCTCCTTCGCCATCCGCTGGAGGCGCTGGACGAGCGGATCGGCGGCGTCCTCCATCGCCCGCGGCTGCTCGCGGATCCGGAGGAGCAAGGCGTAGAGCAGGGAGAAGCGCTCGGGGTCGTTGTGGCAGATGACGGAGCGGGCGAGATCGACGAACGGGCGCGGCACCGAAAAGGCTGGTCCGTCGGCCGGGGGAGGGGCAGCGGCGCCGGCGCCGAACAGGTCGGCCACGCCGTCTCCAACCTGCCAGCTTATTTCCGAAGCGGGCGTTCCGAGCAAAGCGAGGGAGCGGGCTGCGTCGCGCCAGCCTTCGAAATCGTCTTCATGAGCGAGCGTGACGGCGCGCATGGCCACTCAAGCGGCGAACAGCTCCAGCTGTTCCGTTTTCGGCTTCAGCCGCTGGCGGAGATCGGCCCGGTCAGTGAGGAGGGTGGGGCGCCAGCCTTCCGCGGTGATGAACGGGCGCACCTTCGCCACCGAGACGGTGAGGCGGGCGACGTCGTCCAGCCCGAGCCGACGCCAGCGGCGGGAGGCGAGGATTCGAGTGACGGCCTTTACGCCGAGCCCCGGGATGCGGAGCAGCATCTCCTTGGGCGCACGATTGATATCGACCGGGAAATGCTCGCGGAACTTGAGCGCCCAGGCAAGCTTCGGATCGATGTCGAGCGGGAGCATCCCGGTTTCGTCCGCGGCCTCCACCACCTCAGCCGGCTTGAACCCGTAGAAGCGCATCAGCCAGTCCGACTGGTAGAGCCGGTGCTCGCGCATCAAAGGCGGCCGCTGGAGCGGGAGCACGGCGCTTGCGTCCGGAATGGGCGAGAAGGCCGAATAATAGACGCGGCGGAGCGCGAACCGGTCGTAGAGCAGGCTCGCCTTCTGGATGATCTCGCCATCGTTCGCGCTGTCGGCGCCGACGATCATCTGCGTCGATTGGCCCGCGGGCGCATAGCTGGGGGCGGACTTGAAGCGCTGCTTGGCATCCTTACCCTCCTCGATCGCGCCCTTCATGCCCTTCATCGCGCCTTCAATCCGGGCGCCGTCCTTCTCCGGCGCAAGCCGCTTCAGGCCCCGCTCCGTCGGAAGCTCGACGTTGATCGAGACGCGGTCGGCGTAGAGCCCCGCCTTGTGGACCAGCTCCGGATCGGCGTCCGGAATGGTCTTGAGGTGGATGTATCCGCGGAAATCATAATCCTCCCGAAGCGACCGGGCCACCTCGACGATCTGCTCCATCGTGTAGTTGGACGAGCGGATGATGCCGGAGGAGAGGAACAGCCCTTCGATATAGTTGCGCTTGTAGAAAGCGAGCGTGAGCCGGACGACCTCCTCGGCCGTGAAGCGCGCGCGGCGCACGTTCGAGCTCTTGCGGTTGATGCAATAATGGCAGTCGAAGATGCAGCTGTTGGTGAGCAGGATCTTCAAAAGCGAGATGCAGCGCCCGTCGGGGGCATAGGCATGGCAGATGCCCATGCCCTCGGTCGAGCCGATGCCCTTGCCGCCGGAGCTGTCGCGTTTCGCCGTGCCGGAGGAGGCGCAGGAGGCATCATATTTGGCGGCGTCGGCAAGGATCGCCAGCTTCTCGCGGGTGTCGAGCTGGGCCATGCGTTCTATTTATGTTCGCATGCCGCCGCTGTCCAGATGGCCGAAATGAGGTAAGGCGATGGGGGAGCAGCTATTCTCCCGCCACGGCCGCGGGAGCGGCGCTGCTCCTCACCAGCCTTTCGAGCTCCGTCACGTGCGCCGAGAAGGCCTTGTGCCCCACCGGCGTGAGCGAAACCCAGGTCCTGACGCGCCCGGCACTCGCCGCTTTGTGCAGGCTGATAAAGCCTGCCTCCTCAAGCTGCTTCAAATGCTTGGAAAGGACCGAATCGCTGACCTCGATCGCATCGCGAAGCAAGCCGAACTCGACCTTGTCCGCCGAAGCAAGGATCGCGCAGGCCTGAAGCCTGATCGGAGCATGGATGATGGGATCGAACCCCGCGGCGCTCACCGGCCGCTCCGCATCTCGGCGTCGTACGCCTTCACCCAGAGCCAATCGAGGAAGGTGACGGCGATGAAGGCGATCAGCGCCCCCTGCAGCGGCGTGAACAGCGCGAAGGTGGGCATCATCTTCTCGTTCGAGGCAAGCACGAGCCCGATGATCACGATCAGCATCAAGGCAGCGACCCACAGGGTGCGGCCATAGCGAAAGCCGTTGATCCACCGGCTGGTGGCTTGCATCTGCCAGCGGTTCATGGCCCAGGTGCCGGCGAGGAAGGCCAACAGGCCGATCCCGAACCACCAGCGCGGCAGGCTGGAAAGCAACACCA
>NZ_DASVUE010000321.1:0-19651 GCF_036387215.1 Allosphingosinicella sp.
GGATGAAGGCATCGCCTATGTCGAGCTCGAGCCCACCACCGCTTCCGGCACCGTCAGCCTCCGCTTCCGCTTCCGCGACGGCGAGACTGCACGCGAGCAGAGGGTGGAAGCCTGGCTCGATCCGGGCGAGCGCCCGTGGACAATCGTCGGCCTCGCAGAAGGCACGGCCGGTTACAACCGGCTCGATAAGCGCATGGAACGGCTGCCCGAGAGCGGGGGCAAATTGCTGAAGGACGGCCGCCTTGCCTTATATGCAAAGGGAAGAGTGAAGGGTAAGTGGCTGATGACGTTGTCTTACGACAGCGACAAGTCGAAAGATGAAAGCCGCTTCGGCGGCGTCATCGATCCCCAGGCTTATTACACCGTCTATGCCGATCGCAGCGAGCGCCGCTACGATGCCGCGTCCGTTCGCCGGCTCTACCTGAAGCTGGAGCGGCCGCAATTCTACGCCCTGTTCGGCGACTATGAGACGGGCATCGATGAGCCGGAGCTCGCCCGCTACGTCCGTGCCTTGAACGGCCTCAAGGCCGAATACCGCTCCGACCGCGTGTCGGCGACCGCCTTTGCCGCGGATACGCCGAACCGCCACGGCCGCGACGAAATCCAGGGCAACGGCCTTAGCGGCCCCTACGCGCTCGGCGCCCGCGACATCCTGGCCAACAGCGAGCGCGTCGTCATCGAAGTTCGCGACCGCCTCCGCTCCGACCGGATCGTCGAGCGCCGCCTGATGACCCGGCACGTCGATTATGACATCGACTATGTGGCCGGCACCCTCCGCTTCCGCGAGCCGATCCTCAGCCGCTCCTCCTCGCTCGATCCGCAGTTCATCGTGGCCGATTACGAGGTGGACGGCGTTGCCCGCCGCGCCGCCAGTGCGGGCGGCCGGGCAAGCTGGCGGACCGCCGACCAGAAGCTCCAGATCGCCGCGACGGCGATTCACGACGACGACGGGCAGCGGAAGACGAACCTGGTGGGCGCCGACATCCGCTACCGCCCGGCGGAGGCTACCGAGATCCGCGCCGAAGCCGCCGTCAGCGACTCCGCCGGAACCGCCACCGCATGGCAAATCGAGGCGGAGCATCACGGCTCGCGCTTCGACGTGATCGCCTATGGCCGGGAGCAGCAGGCCGGCTTCGGCCTCGGCCAGCAGAACGGGGCCGAGACCGGCACCCGCAAATTCGGGATCGACGGCCGCGCGCGTATCACCGATGCCTGGTCCGTCACCGGCAGCGCCTGGCATGAGGATTATCTCGCGAGCGACGCCCGCCGCGTCGCCGGCCGCGCGCTCGTCGAATATCGCGGCGCCAGCGCCTCGGCCCGCGCCGGCATCACCTTCGCCAACGATCGCCTTGCCGACGGAAAGACCGCGCGTTCGACCATTCTCCAGCTCGGCGCTTCGAAGCGCCTTCTCGCCAACCGGCTCGAAGTCGACGCGCAGACCGAGATCCCGCTCGGCGGCAAGGACGAGAGCGTCGACTTCCCGGCTCGCCACCGCCTCAGCGCCCGCTATGCCCTCAGCAATGCGGTACAGCTGATCGGCGCCTACGAGCTGGCGGACGGCGAGCATGCGGATGCCCGCACCGCCCGCATCGGCTTCGACCTGAAGCCCTGGGCCGGCGCCCGCATCGCCGTCACCGGCAACAGGCAGGAGATTGCCGAATACGGGCCGCGCAGCTTCGCGGCATTCGGCCTTGCCCAGTCATTCGTCGTCAACGCCAACTGGTCCGTCGACTTCTCCGTCGACGGCAACAAGACGCTCGGCGGCATCGATCCAGCACGGGTTCTGAACCCTCGTCACCCGGTTGCGGGCGGCGGCTTCATCGGCAGCGGAGACCGCCTGACCGAGGATTTCACCGCCGTCACCGCCGGAGCCACTTATCGCGCCGCCCTCTGGAGCCTCACCGCGCGCGCCGAATACCGCGCCGGCGATCGGGACGACCGCTACGGCTTCACCGCCGCGGCGCTTCGGCAGATCGGCGAGGGCAGCGCGCTCGGCGCCGCGCTCAACTGGTTCACCGCCAAAGCGGACCAGGGCGCCGAGACCCGCACCGCCAATCTTCAACTGAGCTGGGCCCACCGCCCCTCGGCAAGCCGCTGGTCGTGGCTCGACAAGCTCGAGCTCCGCGAGGACGCGGTCGCCAATGCCGTCGCCGGTTCGGCGGGGCCGATCGGCGCCCCCCTCACCGTCACCGGCAACGCGCGCTCGCGGCGGATGATCAACAGCCTGTCGGTCAACTACTCTTCCGAAGGCGCGGAAGTCTCGCTCTTCTGGGGCGCGCGCTATGTCGACGACCGCTTCGAGGGCGACGACATCAAGGGCTGGAGCAACGTCGTCGGCGCCGATCTGCGCTTCGACCTCTCGGACACGATCGACTTCGGCGGCGCGGCGAGCCTCCGCCAAAGCGCGGGCGGCCGCAGCCTCGCTTACTCGGCCGGCCCCAATATCGGCATCACGCCCTTCAAGAACGGCTGGATGTCGGTGGGCTGGAACCTCGTCGGCTTCAGCGACCGCGACTTCGAGGAAAGCCGCTACACCCGCGCCGGCCCCTATGTGACGATGCGCCTGAAATTCGACCAATTGAGCCTGCAGGGGCTCGGACTCGGCCGCCGGTGATGCGCCTTTCCCCGTTCCTGGTGCTTGTCGCCTGCCTCTGGGCGCTGCTGGTCGCGGCGCAGCCGGCGGTCGCCCAGACAAGCTCTACCTTGTCGCCAACCCAGGACACCGATATTCGAGCCAACGCGACAGGCAGCAACTGCGGCAGCTGCACCACCGTCAACGTCCGGGCCCACTCTACAGGCGAGTATCGAGCGCTCTACCAGTTCGATCTTTCCGGCATCCCCTCCGGCCAGCGCCTCACGAGTGCGACGCTGCGCATCTGGGTCACGACCGCGAGCAGCACCGCGGTGAGTGTCCACCGGGTCACCCAAAGCTGGGGGGAGTCGACCCTCACATGGGCGAACAGCAGCGGGCTGACCCACGACAGCCTCGCCAGCGCCTCCTTCACGCCATCGGCCACGAGCCGCTATTATGACATCGACGTGACCTCGCTCGTCACTCAATGGCGTTCCGGAACAGCCAATTACGGACTGATGTTAAGGATCGGCGGAAGCAACAGCTCCGCCGCCTTCACCAGCCGGGAATGGAGCACGACGACGCAGCGGCCCCAGCTGGTGGTGGTGACGCAGCCCGCCCCCTCGTTCTCGACCGCAGCCACTACCGCGGTCAGCTGGGACACGTACAATCTCAGCGTGAACCCGAAGCTGATCCCAGGCGCGATCGCGCTCCGCTCGCTCAAGATCACCAGCAGCAGCGCGGGCTATGCGGATTCCAATTCGTTCGTCGTGGTGCAGGCGGTGCCCACGCAGACCAGCCTCTACGTCAAGGATCTGGGGAGCACGGGTTCGGGTCCGCTGACCTTCGCTCAAGGGACGCCGACGAGCGGCCTCACCTACACCTATACGAGCCTTTCGAGCACCACCGACGACGTGTCCTTCTCGAACGACAACGGCGCGACCTACAATTACACGCCCGTGCCCGACGCAAGCGGCTATGACGGAGCGGTGACTCACATCAAGGTGAGCCCGAAGGGCACTTTCGCGGCAGCAGGGAGCTCGGGCTCTCCGAACTTCACAATCAGCTACCGGTTCAAGGTCGACTAGACCGAAGCTGCGGCGCTGGTGCCCCCGGTCGGAGTCGAACCGACACTCCTTTCGGAACTCGATTTTGAGTCGAGCGCGTCTACCAATTCCACCACAGGGGCACGCGAAGCGCGTCTAGCCGAGGCAGTGGCGCCCCGCAACAGCCGCGCTCAATTGCGCGGCGCCTGCCTCCGGTAGCTGAGCGCCTCGGCGACATGGATCCGCCCCACGGTCTCGGCGCCGGCAAGGTCGGCTATTGTGCGCGCGACCCGGAGCACCCGGTGATAGCCGCGCGCCGAGAGCCGCATCGCCTCCGCGGCCTGCGCCAGAAGCCGCCGTCCCGGCTCCTCCGGCGTCGCCACCCCGTCGAGCAGGTCGCCGTCGGCTTCCGCGTTCGTTCGGATGCCATGCTTTTCGTAGCGCGCAGTCTGGATGTCGCGCGCCGCGGCGACTCGAGCCGCGACTTCCGCCGACCCTTCCGCGGGTGGCGGAAGCACCAGGTCGGCGGCGGCGACGGCGTTCACATCGACGTGAAGATCGATCCGGTCGAGCAAAGGCCCCGACACCTTGGCCTGGTAGTCGGCTGCGCAGCGCGGCGCGCGGGAGCAGGCGAGAGCCGGATCGCCGAGGTGGCCGCATCGACAGGGGTTCATCGCCGCCACCAGCTGCACCCGGGCCGGGAAAGTCACATGGGCATTGGCGCGGGCGACGCTCACCGAGCCGGTCTCAAGCGGCTGGCGAAGCGAATCGAGCACGCTGCGCTGAAATTCCGGCAGCTCGTCGAGGAACAGCACGCCGAGATGAGCGAGGCTCACTTCGCCGGGCCTCACCTTGAGACCGCCGCCGACAAGCGCGGCCATCGAGGCGCTGTGGTGCGGCGCACGGAACGGGCGGCTCCGGATCAGCCGCCCGTCGACCAGCGCTCCCGCGACGCTTGCGATCATGGAGACCTCGAGCGCCTCGCTCGGCGTCAGCTCCGGGAGAATCCCGGGGAGACAGGCGGCAAGCAGCGATTTCCCCGCGCCGGGCGGGCCGCTCATCAGGAGGTTATGTCCTCCGGCTGCGGCAATCTCGAGCGATCGCTTGGCGGTCTCCTGCCCTTTGACCTGCGCTAGGTCCGGCCCCAGCCCCGGCGGGTCCGCCTCTCCCGGCGCCGGCGGCGAAAGCACGGAGCTGCCGCGGAAATGGTTGAGGAGCGAGATGAGGTCGGCGGCGGCGATCACCTCTATGTCCCCCGCCCAGGCCGCTTCCGGCCCCTGCGCCGCCGGGCAGATGAGGCCGAGACTGCGCGAGGAAGCATGGATGGCGGCAAGGAGCACGCCCGGCGACGGAGTCAGCCGCCCGTCGAGCCCGAGCTCACCCACCGCCACATATTGCGCCAGCGTCTCGGCATCGATCGCGCCCATCGCGGCAAGCAGCCCCAAGGCGATCGGCAGGTCGTAATGCGATCCCTCCTTCGGGAGATCGGCGGGGGAGAGGTTGACGGTGATCCGCTTGGGCGGAAGCGACAGCCCGAT
Source organism: Allosphingosinicella sp. (assembly GCF_036387215.1). Lineage (GTDB taxonomy): Bacteria > Pseudomonadota > Alphaproteobacteria > Sphingomonadales > Sphingomonadaceae > Allosphingosinicella. The sequence goes on from NZ_DASVUE010000321.1 coordinate 5,157, forward strand.
CGATGCCAGCGCCGCATGGACCCGCTCCCGGCTCTCCCCCACTGCCTTGTCCGGCAGGCCTACCACGAGAAATTTCGGCAGGCCGCTTGCGATCTGCACCTGCACTTCGACGGCACGCGCCTCAAGCCCCAGGAACGCAACCGTGGCGACATGCGCGACCATCCAGGACCCCCCTTCCAAGAAACATCCACTTTGGAGGGAGCGTTATGGCTTGTCGATAGATTGCGGAGAGCACCGCGTCTTGCGGAGCTAACACACCCTAACCACATGGATGCGATGAGCTTACGAGACCAATGGATCGCCGCGGGCAAGGTGCCGGCCGTCCGGAGCGCCCTGTTCATCCTGGGGTTGTTCCTGATGATCGTCTCGCCCCTGGCCGGCGTCCTCCCGGGACCAGGGGGTATCCTCGTGTTCGCCGCAGGCCTCGCGCTCACGCTCAAATATAGCGAATGGGCCAAGCGGAAATATGTGGAGTTCAAGCGCAAGCACCCCAAAAAGGGCCGCTGGACGGATTGGGGCATGCGGAGGCCCAGCGCACGCCGGCGCGAGGAGATACGCAAGCAGCGGGAGGCGGCGGCGCTTGCGCAAGATGATTGACTTACGCCCCCTCTTTGCCTATCCGCGCACCCAACGAGGCGGTCCAAGTGGCCGCCCTATTCATTTCAGTTTCGAGGTATGAGCGATGAAGCGCACCTTCCAGCCGAGCAATCTCGTGCGCAAGCGGCGTCACGGCTTCCGAGCCCGCAAGGCGACCGTAGGCGGACGCAAGGTCCTGGCTGCGCGCCGCGCCCGTGGCCGCAAGGTCCTGTCGGCCTAACCACACTCACGCGCCGCGCGGATTTCCTGGCTGCGAACCGCGGCCGCCGCGCCCCCATGCCCGGCTTCGTCCTGCTCGTCCGCGAGCGGCAGGACGGCGATGCGGCGATGCGGCTCGGGATCACGGTCACCAAGAAGATCGGCGGCGCCGTCGTCCGCAACCGCATGAAGCGTCGCTTCCGTGCGCTTTCGCGGGAGATCCTCCCCGAGGCCGGAATAGCAGGCGCGGACCACGTCCTGATCGGCCGTGCCGGAGGCGTCGAGCGGCCGTTCCAGGAGCTTGCAGCCGAGCTCCGCAAGGCATTGCGCAAGCTGTCGCAATGATCGCCAAGCTCCTCATCCTGGTCGCGAAGGGGTGGCAGAAAGGGCCGTCGGCGATCCTTCCGCCGAGCTGCCGGTTCAATCCGAGCTGCTCGGCCTATGCAATCACGGCGCTCCGACGCTATGGAGCGCTCCGCGGCAGCTGGCTTGCCGCCAGGCGCCTGTCTCGATGCCACCCCTGGGGGGGCCATGGCTACGATCCTGTACCGTAAGGGCTGTTCCGTTGAGGGGAAGAAGTAAGTGAGCGACAACCGCAACATGATCCTGGCGATCGTCCTTTCGGCGCTCGTCCTGTTCGGCTGGAGCTTCCTGTCCGAGCGCTACTTCCCCACCGCCAACCCGCCTTCGACCAAGAGCGTGAACGGTAAGCAGGTTCCGCTCCCGAAGCCGCTGGCGGATCCGGCGGCCGATACGCCGGCGGCGATACGCGGCCGGAAGATCGTGCTTGCCGAAACAAAGCGGCTTCCGATCGCGACGCCCAGCCTCCAGGGCTCGATCAACCTGCGCGGCGCCCGCATCGACGATCTGCTGCTGCTGAAGCACCGCGAGGGCCTCGCCAAGAATTCGCCGCCGATCCAGCTCTTCTCGCCCTCGGGAGCTCACGACGCCTATTTCGCGAACTTCGGATGGACCGGCGAAGGCGTTCTCCTGCCCGGCACCGACACGATTTGGACGGCAAGCGGCGCGCGCCTCGCTCCCGGGCAGCCGGTGACGTTGAGCTGGAACAACGGCCGCGGGCAGATCTTCCAGATCAAGCTGGCGGTCGACGACGGCTATCTGTTCACGGCCGAGCAGAGCGTCGCCAATACCGGCCCCGCCGCGATCGCGGTACGTCCCTTCTCGCTCATCAGCCGAGCGACGCCGTCCAAGGATCCCAGCAGCTGGACCAGCCATGTCGGCCCGGTCGGCGTCTTCAACGGGGCAGCCAATTACGGGTTCACGTTCGACGATCTGAAGAAAGAAGGCGATCAGCGCTTCTCCTCCACCGGCGGCTGGCTCGGCTTCACCGACAAATATTGGCTGGCGGCAGTGATCCCGGACCAGCGCACCAGCGTCGAGGCTGGATTCCTGCGCGGCCGCACGGGCGGGTTCCAGGCGGTCGAAACCCCTGCTCCCACCATCGTCGCCCCCGGCAAGATCACCCGCTACGGATCGCATCTTTTTGCCGGCGCCAAGGAAGTGAAGCTGCTGGAGCGGTACTCCGAAGCGCTCGGGACCGAGCTCGAACGGGCGATCGACTGGGGCTGGTTCCGCTGGTTCATGAAGCCGATCTTCTCGCTCCTGAACTGGCTGTTCGGAGTGATCGGCAACTTCGGAGTGGCGATCATCTGCCTGACGCTCATCGTGCGCGGGCTGATGTTCCCGATCGCGCAGCGGCAGTTCAAGTCGATGGCTGCGATGCGCGTGCTCCAGCCGAAGGTGAAGGCGCTCCAGGAACGGCACAAGGACGACAAGCCGCGGCTGCAGCAGGAGATGCTGAAGCTCTACCAGGAGGAGAAGGTGAACCCGATGGCGGGCTGCCTTCCGATCCTGCTCCAGATCCCGATTTTCTACGCGCTCTACAAGGTGCTGATGCTGTCGGTGGAAATGCGGCACGAGCCGTTCTTCCTGTGGATCAAGGACCTCTCCGCGCCCGATCCGCTGACGCCGGTCAACCTGTTCGGCTATCTCGACTTCACGCCGCCGCACTTCCTGGCGCTCGGCGTTCTGCCGATCCTGCTCGGCATCACGATGTGGCTCCAGTTCAAGCTCAATCCGGCTCCGATGGACCCGGTCCAGCAGCAGGTCTTCTCGATTATGCCCTGGGTGCTGATGTTCGTGATGGCGCCCTTCGCCGCCGGTCTCCAGCTTTACTGGACGGTGTCGAACCTCCTCACGATCGCGCAGCAGAAGTTCCTCTACAGCCGTTATCCCGGGCTGGCGGCGACACCGGAAGCGAAGTGAGCGAGGAAGCATCCGATCTGGACGAGGTTGCGCGGAAGCTGTTTTCGGGGCCGATCGCGTTCCTGAAGTCAGCGCCGAGCCTCAACTTCCTGCCCGCTCCGGCCGCGCCGGAAGTCGCGTTTGCCGGCCGGTCCAACGTCGGCAAATCCTCGCTGCTCAACAAGCTTACGAACCGGCGGGACCTCGCGCGCACCTCGAACACTCCGGGGCGGACGCAGGAGCTCAACTTCTTCGACATCGGCGAGCCGCTGCGGATGCGGCTCGTCGACATGCCTGGCTACGGCTTCGCCAAGGCGCCGAAGGACGTTGCGAAGAAGTGGCGCTTCCTCGTCAACGACTATCTGCGCGGCCGGCAGGCGCTGAAACGGGCGCTGGTGCTGGTCGACAGCCGCCACGGCATCAAGGACATCGATCGCGAGATCATGAAGATGCTCGACGATGCGGCCGTAAGTTATCACCTCGTTCTCACCAAAGCCGACAAGATCAAGGCCACGGAGCTCGATGAAGTGACGGCCCAGACCGCGGCCGAGGCTCGGAAGCGCCCGGCCGCCCATCCGGAAATCATCGCCACTTCCAGTGAAACCGGGCTCGGCATCGATCAGTTACGAAGGGCAGTGATCGAAGCGGTCGTGTAGCGGGAAATCCATGTTGAAGCTCATCATCGGCAACAAAGCTTACTCATCCTGGTCGCTCCGCGGCTGGCTCGCGGTGAAGCAATCGGGTCTCCCGTTCGAGGAGATCACGGTGCCGATGTTCGACGAGGATTGGGACAAGCGCCGAAAGGGAGACGAGTTCGCCCCGTCGGGCGGCAAGGTGCCGGTTCTGTGGGACGACAAGGCGGTGATCTGGGATTCGCTCGCAATCATCGAGTGGCTTGCCGACAAGACGGATCGCGCCCGCTACTGGCCCAGAGAAGATGCGGCGCGCGGCATGGCGCGTTCGATGGCCGCCGAGATGCACTCCAGCTACGAGAATCTCCGACGCGAGCATTCGATGAACCTCCGGAAGCAATTCCCGCAGAAGGAGCTTTCGGAAGAGGTGCGGACGGAGATCATCCGAATCCTCGAATTATGGGCCGAAGCGCGCGCCCGCCACGGCTCCGGAGGGCCTTATCTGTTCGGCGATTTCGGCGCCGTGGACATCATGTTCGCGCCGGTGGTCACGCGCTTCGTCACCTATTCGATCCCGGTTCCTCGCTTCGCCGCCGCCTATATGGAGGCGATCCTCAACCACCCCTGGATGCGGGACTGGATGGAGGCGGCGCAGGAGGAACCCTGGGTGATCGAACGCTATGAGACGCCAGCTCAATAGGGCGTGCCGTCCCTGTGCGTGAAGCGGCCGTTCAGCCCGTCCCAGACGAGATCGACGTCCGAATAATAGCACATCCCGTTTACCGGTGGCCGTCCGATGGCAACGAACACGCAAAGGCTGTCGCTGCGATTCACTAGGTGATGCCCGTTCGGAGCGCCTTTGGGGAAAACGGCGAGGTCGCCAGCACGCATCGGGGTCTCGCCCTCGTCTTCGATCAGCACCGCCTCGCCCGACAGCATGATCACGAGTTCGTCCTCCTCTACGTGCCAGTGCCGCTGGCTCGAGATGCCGCCGGGTTCCAGCGTCACATGGCTTGCGCCGAAGTCCGTAAGCCCCGTGGCGGGAGCGAGGCGCCGGGAATATCGGCCGCCCATGTCCGCCGCGAACGGCATGGGATAAGTCGTCTTGTTGCTCGGCTCGATCGCATCGAGATCGATCTTCGGCATCGCTCACTCCGCTGTGCAAGTGTCCGTCCGGTTGCTAGGCGGAGGCGATGACGACCGCAATCGATCCCGTCGAGCTCGCCTCCCGCCTCATCGCCTGCCCCAGCGTCACGCCGCTCGAAGCGGGCGCGCTCACGGTGCTGGAGGAGGCGCTGAAGCCGCTCGGCTTCGAGGTGCACCGCTTCCTCTCCGGAAACGCCCCGGACGGCCCGGTCGAGAACATGTTCGCGACGCGCGGCAGCGGCGGGCCGCATTTCGGTTTTGCGGGCCATGTCGACGTCGTCCCTCCTGGAGAGGGATGGACCGGCGATCCGTTCAAGCCGGAGATCCGCGGCGGCCTCCTCTACGGGCGGGGAGCGGTCGACATGAAAGGCGGGATCGCCGCCTTCGTCGCCGCCTGCGCCGAGGTTCCGGAGCACCGTGGGACGTTGAGCCTCATCATCACCGGCGACGAGGAAGGGCCCTCCATTCACGGGACGCAGGCGATCATCGCCTGGATGGAGGAGCGCGGCATCCGCCCGGACATGATCCTCATCGGCGAACCAACCTCCGAGGCCCGGCTCGGAGACATCGTGAAGATCGGACGGCGCGGTACCGTTAATATGTGGATCACGGTACCGGGGGTTCAGGGGCATGTGGCGTATCCGCATCGGGCAGACAATCCGGTGCCGAAGCTCGCCCGGGCGCTAGCGGCGCTGGACGCGCTCCACCTCGACGACGGCACCGACGCCTTCCAGCCGTCGAACCTCGAATTCACCGCCGTTTCGACACCCACAAAGGCGACGAACATCATCCCCGGAGCCGCGACCGCGCAGCTCAACATCCGCTTCAACGACCTCCACCGCGGCGAGGACCTCGTTGCGCTGGTGAGACGCACGGTGGAAGAGGCAGCGCCGGGAGCGACGGTCGAAGCACGGATCTCGGGCGAGGCGTTCCTGACGCCGCCAGGGCCGCTCTACGACCTCGTGACGGGCGCGATCGAAGCGGAGACGGGGATTGCCCCCATTCTCTCCACCGCGGGCGGCACGTCCGACGGGCGCTTCCTGATCAAGCTTTGCCCGGTCGTCGATTTCGGCCTTCCCAATGCAACGATGCACAAGCTCGACGAGGCGGCGGCGGTGGAGGACATATACGCCCTCCAGCGTATCTATGCGCGGGTGATCCGCTCCGCGCTCAGCGGCGGCGCCTGAGAACGATGTAGAGCGCGCCCGTGCCGCCGTGGCGCCGGTGCGCGCCGCGGACGGCGGCGATGCTGCCGGCGTGGCGGGACGCGGCGAGCCAGTCCCCCACGGCGGCCCGGATCGCACCCCTCTGCACCGGCCAGCGTTCCCCGGTCGGGGGCTTGCCCGTAATGAGCAGGATCAGGCGCGCACCGGTCGAGACTCCATCGTCCAGCCGCCGGTCGAGGAGATCGTAGGCGGTGGCGAGATTGTGGCCATGAAGATCGACGGTGAAATCCGGCTGCACCAGCCCCTGCGCGAGCCGCCGGTCCCAGCTTGAATCGAGAGTGGTGCCCGGCTCCGCCTTCCTCGCCGCCGCTACCGGCCTTGGGCGAGCGGCCGGAGCTTTGGGAGCCGCGGGCGCGGCTTCAGTCGCGGGTGATTGCGGAGCCTCGGCGCCTGTCCGCGGGCGGAGCGGGCGAACGCTTGCGATCACCTTCTCCCAGAGCGCGCGCTCCTCAGGGGCGAGCCGGCGCATCGCCGCCGCCCGCATTCAGCCGCGCCACGACGCCCTTGGGAAGCAAGAGATAAGCCTTGCCGCGTGCGGTCATCCCGCCCGCGATCGTCGCGGCCTCGGTGCCCGCGCCCCAGAAGGTATCGAAGCGGTTGGCCCCCTTGATCGCGCCCCCCGTATCCTGCGCGACCCACAAGCCGGTCGCTTCCGGGCGGTCGACCGACAGCAGCACCGGCGCTCCGAGCGGCACGAACTTGGGATCGGCGGCGACGGTTGCCCGCCCCGTCACCGGAAGCCCGAGCGATCCGAGCGGCCCGGGGCCGGTCAGCTCCTGAAAGAAGATATAGCTCTTATTCTCGCGCATAATGGCGCGGCCCTCTTCGGGATGCGCGCGCAGCCAGGCGACGATGCCCTGCATGCTGGTCTGGCCGGGGCCGAGCAGCCCGCGATCCTTCATCAGCTTGCCGATGCCGACATATTCGCGCCCGTTCTGCGCGGCATAGCCGATCCGGATCACGCTGCCGTCGGGCTGCAGAAGCCGGCCGGAGCCCTGGATCTGGAGGAAGAAGAATTCGATCGGATCCGCGGCCCAGGCGATCTCGAGCCCCCTCCCCGCAAGCGCCCCCTCCTCGATCTCGGACCGCTCGTAATAAGGGACGAGAACGCCGTTCTCCATTCGGCCGCGCTTAATCGTCGCCCCGGCGGCGATCGCAGCGGCGTCGGCATCGACGAGGTCCGGCGGCCTTCGGTAGACCGGCACATCATAGCCGGGCATCCGGGTGCGCGATCCGGCGATCTGGGGCTCGAAATAGCCGGTGATGAAGGCGGGCGCCTGCCCCACCTCCGCCGCTTCGAAATGCGTTTCGAAGAAGGCGGCGGCATTCGCATCGGGCCATGACGCGGCCGCTTCGCAGGCCGGCCGCCAATCCTCGGGACGGGTAAGCCCCGACGCATCGGTCCGCTTCACCAGCGAGGGACAGGAGATGCGGAATGCGCCCAGCGCCTGCGCCGCCCGCGCCGAGGCGAGGCCGAGGCTCGCCAGGGCCGGACCCGCGCTCACCCCCGCGGCGAGCGCCGTGGCCGCCACCGGAGCCGCAGGAGGCGGCGCGGCCGGCGGCGCTTCAGGCGCGATCGTCCTCGCGCAGCTGCCGAGCGCAAGCGCCACCACCGCAAGCAGAGCCGAGCGGCGCCAAAGCCCGCGGGCGCGCCGGCCACGCCGGTGCGGAGACGATGATGATTCGGAAGCGGTCACGCCCAAGGCATAACCGCAAGCGCGGCCGATAGGAAAGCGCTGCCGCTCAGGCCGCTTCGTCGGTCTCGACCAGCAGCCAGTTCGGATCGGCGCTGCCGAGCGTACGGCGGAAGGTCCAGAGGTCGTGGGTCACGACCGCGTCTGTGAGCGAACCTGCAACCACTTCGCCGGCCTCGTCCCGGGTAATCGCGGCGATGTCGGCATCGAAGCGCACCGTGATGCTCGCGGTCCGGCCGCGGAGCTCCGCATCCTCGATCATCGCCCGCTCGATCGCGATCAGGCGGTTGTCGAGCCGGTGCCCGGCAGCTTCCCGTGCGGCGATCGCCTCGTCGAAGCTCGAACGAACCTCATCGCCCACCAGATGCGCAAGCTCGTCCCGGTCGCCCTTCCAGAACGCTTCGAGGATCATCCGGTAAGCCGCCTGAGCGCCTTCCAGGAAGCGCGCGACGTCGAAGCCCGGATCGGCGGAAACGATCGCCCTGACGCCGCCCGCGGCCTTGTCCTCATAGGCATAGCCGCTTCCTTCGGTGCGCTCGGGCGCGACGTCGGCAACCGGCGGCGGCGCTTCGGAGCCCGGAACCGCGTCCGGACGAGTCACCGGCTGCTGCTCGTGACCGGTGCGGCGCCCAAGCACGGCGTAAAGGCGGAGGCCAACGAACAGGGCCACCATCGCCAGCAGGACAATCTCCACGGTCACGCGCACTTCTCCATGAATAGAGGTCCCTACATAGGCCTCCGCGCGCCCGGATTCAAATGGCGAGTCGCCGCGCTCCGGAGCCGGCTCGTCTGTTGCGCGCCGCCACTGCTCCTGCTACCCGCACCGCGCACGGTAGCGGCCGCACGGCGGCCGGACTTTCCTCATCATTCAGAAGGTACGAAGATGGCCGAAGAACAGGGCTTTGCGGGCGCGGACGAGAGCTTCGCCAACGGCGAAGACACGATGCCGCAGGTCGGGATGATCTCTCAATATGTGAAGGACCTCTCCTTCGAGAATCCCAATGCCCCCGCCGTCTACCAGTGGCAGGCTCAGCCGAGCATCGACGTCCAGTTCAACATCGGCGCCGCGACCGTCGGCGACGACGTTCACGAGGTCGCACTGAAGATGGAAGTCACCGCCAGCGCCGACGGCAACACGGCGTTCGCGGTCGAGCTTCTCTATGCCGGCCTGTTCGCGATCCGCAACGTTCCGGCCGAGCAGCTCCAGCCCTTCCTCCTCGCCGAAGCCCCGCGCCTTCTGTTCCCCTTCGCCCGCCGGGTGGTTGCGGACGCGATCCGCGACGGCGGCTTCCCGCCGCTCGTGCTCGATCCGATCGATTTCGGAGCGCTCTACATGGAGCGCGCCGCGCAGGTGCAGGCCGAAGCGACCGGAGCCCAGGCTTCGCTCGAAACCGGCGACGCCTGACGGCCGGCCGGGGGGACGGCTGGTGAATCTCACGCGATCTCTGGGCTCGGTCGGCGGGCTGACACTGGTCAGCCGCATCCTCGCCCTCGTCCGCGATTCCCTTCAGGCCCGCTACGTCGGCGCGAATTTCGCCTCGGACGCGTTCACGATCGCGTTCAGGCTCCCGAACATGTTCCGGGCCCTCTTCGCGGAGGGCGCCTTTTCCGCCGCCTTCATTCCCATGTTCAACCGCAAGGTGGCGGAGACGGGCGAGATCGGCGCCGGCCTCGCCTTTGCCGAGCGGGCGCTTGCGGTCCTGTTCGTGGCATTGCTCGTCTTCACGGGGGCGATGCTGCTGGCGGCATGGCCGATCACCTGGGGCATGTCGCTCGGCTTCAGGCACCAGAACCCGACGCCGGAGCAATTCGCCTTCGCGGTCGAGCTGTCGAGATACACGATACCCTATCTGATGCTGATCTCCCTCGCTTCGCTGCTGGGCGGGATCCTCAATTCGGTGGATAGATTCTGGGTGAATGCGGCTGCGCCGATCCTGCTCAACATCGCAATGGTCGCCGCTCTGCTCTTCTTCAACGGCGATCCTTACGAGACGGCGCGGGCGCAGGCGATTGCCGTGCCCGTCGGCGGGCTTCTCCAGCTCGGCTGGCTGGCGCTCGCCTGCCGCGCTTCCGGAGTGTCGCTGAAGCCCCGGCGGCCGCGCCTCGATCCCGAAGTGCGGCGGCTGATGAAGCTGATCGTTCCGGCCGCCGCGGGCGCCGGCGCCTCGCAGATCAACCTCATCATTTCGAGCGCATTGGCCGGCGGCCTGCTCGCCTCCGGCTCGCTCTCCTACATCTATTATGCCGACCGGCTGAACCAGCTTCCGCTCGGCCTCATCGGCATCGGCCTCGGCACCATCCTCCTCCCGACCGTCTCGCGCCAGCTCGGCGCCGGCCGCGAGGCGGAGGCGATGGAGACCCAGAACCGCGGGATCGAGCTCGCGCTTTTCCTGACGCTTCCGGCGATGGTGGCGCTGATCGTCGCGGCCGAGCCGATCGTCCGCGGCCTCTTCCAATATGGCGAGTTCGATGCGGTCGACACGCGCAACTGCGCGCTCGCTCTGGCCGGCTTTTCGATCGGCCTCCCCTCCTACGTGCTCGTGAAGGTGCTGACGCCCGGTTATTACGCCCGGCAGGATACGAGAACGCCGGTGCGTTATGCCATTTGGTCGGTGGGCGTGAACATCGTGGGCAACCTCATCCTTATTCCGTTGATCGGCCATGTGGGGCCGCCGCTCGCGACCGCGCTTGCTTCGACGGTCAACGTCTTCATGCTCTACCGGACGCTCCGGAAGCGCGGGCATTTCGAGGTGGATGCGCAGCTTCGGCGCCGGGTCCCGCGCCTCGCCCTCGCGGCTTTGCTGATGGGCGCCGCGATATTCGGGCTCGATCACCTGCTCGATCCCTATCTCAACGGCCGGTTCGTCGAGCGCTACCTGACGCTCGCGGTGCTGGTCGGCTCCGGCTGCGCGATCTACGCCATCGCCTGCTTCGTGACCCGCGCGTTCACGATGGCCGATCTCAAGAGCCTGATGAGGCGCCGGGCGCGCGAAGGGCAAGCGAAGGAATGACGATGCGAGTGGTCTCCGGCATCCAGCCCACGGGCAACCTCCACCTCGGCAACTATCTCGGCGCGATCAAGCGCTGGGTGACGATGCAGGATGAATGCGACTGCTTCATCTTCCTCGCCGATCTGCACGCGATCACCGTTCATATCGATCCGGCCGAGCTTGCCGCGAACGTGCGCGAGATGGCGGCGGCCCTGATCGCCTGCGGCATCGATCCAGAGAAGGCGGTGCTGTTCAACCACGCGCGGGTCCCCGCGCATCCGGAAATGGCCTGGCTGCTCAACTGCACAGCGCGGATCGGCTGGCTGAACCGGATGACGCAGTTCAAGGAGAAATCGGGCAAGAACCGCGAAGGCGCCTCCGTCGGCCTCTACGCCTATCCGGTGCTGCAGGCGGCGGACGTGTTGCTCTACCAGGCGACGCACGTCCCCGTGGGCGAGGACCAGAAGCAGCATATCGAGCTGATCCGCGACATCGCGACCAAGTTCAACACCGACTACGGAGTCGAGCTCTTCACGCTCCCCGAGCCGCTGATCGGAGCGACGGGCGCCCGGATCATGAGCCTTCGCGACGGCAATGCGAAGATGTCGAAGTCGGACGCGTCCGACATGAGCCGGATCAACCTCACCGACGACGGCGACACGATCGCCCAAAAGGTGCGCAAGGCGAAGACCGATCCGGAGCCGCTGCCGGAGACGATGGACGAGCTGGCGGAGCGGCCGGAGGCGCGGAACCTCGTCACCATCTACGCGGCGCTGACAGGCCGGGAGCCGGCGGACGTGCTTGGCGAACATGCGGGCAAGGGCTTCGGAGCCTTCAAGCCGGCGCTTGCGGAGCTGCTGGTGGAAACGCTTCGGCCGATCAAGGCGCGCCTCGACGAACTCGGTGCCGATCCGGCGGAGCTGGACCGCATTCTCTCCGCCGGCGCCGGGAAGGCAGCAGCTGCGGCACAGCCGACTCTCGACGGTGCCTACAGGGCGCTCGGGCTTCGCGGCGGAGCCTGAATCGGCTCGTCGTTCTTCAGCAACCGTTCAGCGGCTTGGCTCTAATGGCCGGATATTCTATAACTTTCCGAGACTCGGGCTGAGAAAGGCCGCGTAACATGTCGATCTCAAAGAAACTTCTTACCATTGCCGCCCCGGCCGCATTGCTTGCGCTCAGCGCCTGCGCGACCGGCCTTCCGACCAAGGTCACCCGCTTCCAGGCGATGCCTGCGCCGCAGGGCCAGAGCTTCGTTATCCAGCCGGCCGATCCGCGCGATCGCGGCGGTCTCGAATTCTCGCGCTATGCCGACCTCGTCCGGCGGCACCTCATCGCCCAGGGCTATAGCGAAGCCCCGTCTCCCCGCGCCGCGACCTTCGTCGTCGAGCTCGATTACGGCGTCGACCAGGGCAAGCAGGAAGTGGTGACCTATCCGAGCGCCCGCGGCGCCTTCGGCTACGGGCCCTTCGGCTACGGGCACCCCTTCTATCGCCCCTATTATTCGCGCTACGGCTATTTCGGTCGGGCCTATTCGCCCTTCTATTACGGCTGGAACGACCCGTTCTGGGGTTCGCCCTTCGACCGGGATGTCAGCGTCTACACCGTCTATACGAGCTATCTCGACATGGACATCAAGCGCACGGCCGACGGGCAGTCGCTGTTCGAGGGCACGGCCAAGGCGCGTTCGCGGACCGACGACCTCCAGACGCTGGTTCCGAACCTCGTCGAGGCGATGTTCACCGGCTTCCCGGGCAATTCCGGCGAAACCGTGCGGATCACGGTGCCGCCGCCCGGCCGCGACCGCCGCTAAGCGCCGCGACCGATCGAGCAAGAAAGAGAGCCGGGCGACCGGCTCTCTTTTTTTGTGCGCGGGCAGGTGGTTGCGGTTCAACTGCCATTCACCGGCCGGGCCCACATTCGGCGGCACCAGAACAAGATCATCGGGAGGGGAAATGACGGGGATGTGGAAGCGGGCTGCCGCTTTTGGGATGATGACTGCCGTTTGCGCGGCAGCCGCCGCGCCGCAGGCTTCAGCCCCGCAGCAGGCGCGGGCGACGAACGAGCAGGCGGTGGAGGAGATCGTCGTCACCGCTCGGCGCACCGGGATACCGGTGTGGAGGGTGACGGGCCCGAAGACGAGCATCGTCCTCATCGGCTCGATCGAGGGCGTGTCGAAGGATACGCGCTGGGATCCCGGCGCCCTCACCGACACGCTGCGCAAGGCCGACCGGGTGATGTTCCCGAGCATGGTCGGCCTCACCGCCTCCCCCTTCGCGATCTTCGGCATCATCTGGCAGGCGCGGAAGATGGCGACGCTCCCGAAGGGCCAGACGCTCGCCCAGTTCATGCCGGCGGACCAGTTCCAGCGGCTGGTGGCGCTTAAGAACCGGGGCGTGCTGAAGGCCGGGTTCGAGCGTTCGCACCCGCTGGTGGTTGCCGAGGATCTGAGGGACGCGGCTAAGGGCAAGCGCGGATACGGCCCCGGAGCCGGCCAATATGTCGAGCGGGCGGCCAAGAAGTACAAGCTGAAGCGGGTTCCGATCACGAGCTACAAGGCCAAGCCGATCCTCAAGGACTTCTTCGCCTCGCCCCCGCGCAACTACGTGCCGTGCCTGCTTTCGGCGGTTACGCTCGCGGAAGCAGGGCCGGGAGCGGTCAAGGAGCATTCGGATGCATGGGCGCAGCGGCGCGTGCCGGATGTGCTCGCCTCCCCCGCCGAGAAGACGGCCGAAGCCTGCTCGCCCAAGAATTGGGGCATCATCCCCAACACGGACCTGAGGCCGCTGATGCGGCGGCTGATGACGGAGCCGCAGCTGACGGTGGCGGTGGTGAGCCTCGGAAGCCTCGCTCGGCCGGGCGGCGTGCTCGACGACCTTTCGGCCGCCGGCTTCGATATCCAGGGGCCGCGCTGGAAGCGCTGACCGGCTGGACCCGTCAGTTCTCGAGCTGGCGGGTCAGCAGTCGGATGTCGGAATCGAGCTCCGGATCCTGGGCGCGCAGCTTCTCGATCTGGCGGACGGCGTGGATCACCGTGGTGTGGTCCCGCCCGCCGAAGCGGCGGCCGATTTCGGGGAGCGAGCGCGGCGTCAGCTGCTTGGACAGGTACATGGCCACCTGCCGCGGGCGGGCGACTTCGCGGGCGCGTCGGGCGGAGGTCATCTCCGCCTTGCGGATGCGGTAATGGTCGGAGACCTTGCCCTGGATCTCATCGATCGAGATCCGGCGCTGGTTGGCGCGGAGGATGTTGGCGAGCACCTCGCCGACGAAATCGAGGTCGATCGCCCGGCCGCTCATCATCGCATAGGCAGCGATGCGGTTCAGCGCGCCCTCAAGCTCGCGAACGTTGGAGCTGATCCGTTTGGCGAGGAACATCACCACTTCCTGCGGCACGCTCACGTCAGGGAGCGATTCCAGCTTCTTGAGGATGATGTTGAGCCGGAGCTCGAGATCCGCCTGGTTGATGTCGGCAACGAGGCCCCAGGACAGGCGAGAGAGGATGCGCGGCTCGATCCCGTCGAGGTCCTGCGGAGCGCGATCGGACGAGATGACGAGGCGGCGGCCGGCCGAGATGATCTCGTTCATCGTGTGGAAGAATTCTTCCTGCGTCGATTCCTTGCCGGCGATGAACTGCACGTCGTCGATCATGAGGAGGTCGGCGGCGCGCAGCTGCTGCTTGACCTGGTTGGTATCGTTGGCGCGGAGCGCCGCGACGAACTCGACCATGAACTTCTCGGCCGACATGTAGAT
>NZ_DASVUE010000322.1:0-3137 GCF_036387215.1 Allosphingosinicella sp.
GAACCGGCTGCTCGAAGGGGAGTTACCCCGGCCATGAGCACCCCGCCCGAATTCAGCCGCACCGTCCGCGTCGATACGCTCGGCGGGCAGCCGCGCGAGCTCAGCATCGGCGCCACCGAGGAGGAGCGTGCAGCGCTTGCCCGGCGCTTCGGGCTGATCGGCATCGACCGGCTCAGTGCCGAAGCATCGGTGAAGCGGAGCGGCGAGGAGGTGCGGGCCGACGGCAGCCTTTCCGCCGCGGTCGTGCAAAGCTGCGTCGCGACCGGGGAGCCGGTGCCCGCGGAAGTGAACGAGGATTTCAGCATCGTCTTCCGCCCGCATCCGGAGGGGATGAGCGAAGAGGAGGAGATCGAGCTCAGCGAAGGCGAGCTCGACGTGGTTTTCTACGACGGAAGCGCGGTGGACCTCGGCGAGGCTGTGGCCGAGACTTTGTCGCTGAGCCTCAACCCGTATCCGCGCGCGCCCGTTGCCGAAGAGGCCCTGCGCGAGGCGGGGGTGAAGACCGAGGAAGAGCACAAGGCGGAGACGAGCCCGTTCGCAGCGCTGGCGGCGCTGAAGGACAAGCTCAAGTAGGTTCGGGTGCCGTCACGGGAGCAGATCCCGTGACGTCAGTCGGCTCTTGCGAGCCGCTGGCCGGCCCTCGCCCTCTCTTCGCCCTGCTCGACGATCGCGCCGCGATCCCCTCGCTGGGCTCGGGTGCTCCGGCTTAGAACGGAACGTCGTCGTCCAGGTCGCTGTCGAAGGCGGGGGACGGGCGGGACTGCTGGCGCGAACCGCCGCCGCCACCGAAGCTGCTGCTGCCGCCGCCGCCGAAGCTGTCGCCATAGTCGCCACCACCGCCGCCTCCGCCGCCGCCGCCACGGCTGTCGAGGAGGACGAGCTCGCCGCGGAAGCGCTGGAGCACGATCTCGGTCGAATAGCGGTCGGCGCCGCTATTGTCCTGCCACTTCCGGGTCTGGATCTGGCCCTCCAGGTACACTTTCGAGCCCTTGCGGAGGTAGCTCTTCGCGACCTTCCCGAGATTCTCGTTGAAGATCACCACCCGGTGCCATTCGGTGCGCTCCTGACGGTTGCCGTCGCGGTCCTTCCAGCTTTCGGACGTGGCGACGCGGAGGTTCACGACCTCGCCGCCGCTGCCCATCGAGCGGCTTTCCGGATCGTCGCCCAGGTTCCCGACCAGAATGACCTTGTTGACGCTGCCCGCCATCTCACTCTCCGCTTGTTCGCAATTGCGCCCACCTAAGCCGATGCCGTGGCCATTGCAAAGGCGGCACGGCGCCTATTCGGCAGCGGCTGGCGCGGCCGAAAGGCTCCTGCTCTTCCGGCCGCTGGCGCGAAAGCCGTAGAGCAGGGCGAACAGGGTCAGGAGCTGAGCGGCGATCGCCTCGGCCGACGGGAAGATGCCGAGCCAGCTGATCCGCGGCGCCCAGGCGAGCAGGGTGATCGGGATCACGCCCGCCTCCTGAAGCGCTCCGATGCCTTTGCCGGCGAGCACCACCGCCAGGATTGCGATCAGGATGGCGCTGTAGCGGAAGAATTCGGTGATCGGCAGCCGGCGGCTGTAGCGCAGCATTGCCCAGGCGACGATCGCAAGCACGGCCACGCCGGCCAGCGCTCCCGCGAGGATGGTGCCGCCATTATCCGGCGTCCACAAAGCCGCGTAGAACAAGATGGTTTCGAACACCTCGCGGTATACGACCACGAAGGCGAGCCCGAAAAGGAACCAGGCCGAGCCGCGCGACAGCGCCCTGCCCATCTTCTCCTGGATATAGCGCCGCCACTCCTCTGCCTGTGACTTGCCGTGCATCCAGACGCCGACCGAGACGAGCACCACCGCTGCGAGCAATGCGCCGAAGCCTTCGGTGAGCTCACGGCTGGCGCCGCTGATGCTGACGAAATAGGTTGCGATCGCCCAGGTGGCGGCGCCCGTAGCGAGCGCAGTCGACCAGCCGCCGTGCACATAGGGAAGGACCTCCGGCCGCTCCGCCTTGCGAAGGAAGGCGATCATGGCGATCACGACCAGCAGCGCTTCCAGCCCTTCGCGCAGGAGGATCGTGAAGGCGCCGAGGAAGGTGGAAAGGTCAGTTCCGGCCTCGGGCGCGAGCGCGGCTTCGGCCTCGTCGAGCAGCGGGCCCATCGCTGCCAGCCGCTCCCGAAGCGCGGCTTCCGGTTCGCCCGAGGCGATGGCGGCGCGGAAGGCGCCCATCGCCTGCTCCACCCGGCCCATCAGGGCGCCGTCGCGGGTCGTGAGCACGGCCTCCAGCGGTTCGAAGCCGTCGAGATAAGCGGCAAGCGCGAGCTCTTCGGCGGCCTTGCGGTTCCCGGCCGAATAGGCCTCGACGCTCTTCGCAAGATTGGCGCGGACGAGATCGAGCGAGCCGGCGCCGCCGGCGCCGCCGGAAAGCACCGCCCCCGGGTTCGCCCTGAGATAGGCGATCACGGCATCGGCTTTGTCCTGGCCGATCTGACGGCCAAGCTGCCCGGGCGTGATCGCTGCAAGCGCGGCCATATCTGGAATAAGACGGCGGACGCTCTCATCCCCCTCCCAGATCCGCTTTCCGGCAGCGCTTTCCTTGAAGGCGAACTGCCCCGCTCGGAAAGCGAGCGCCCAGCGCTCCTCGTCCGGAAGCGAGGCGAAGCTCTGCATGGCAGTGCCCTCGAGCCCTTGAGTGATCACCTGGTAGAGGCCGAACACGCTCCGCTCGCGGGCACGCTCGGCGTCGGCGAAGACGATCGGCGCCGGATCGAGCTTCGCGAACTCGCCCTTCGGCCCCTCGCCGTTAAGGCCGTGGCAGGAGGCGCAAACCTGCGCGTAGACAGCGGCCCCCCGCGCCGGATCGGGCGCCTCGGACGGTGCGAGCGGCACCGGGTGGGCCTTCAGCAGGTCTCCCGCCAAGTTCCGTGCAAGCGTAGCCACGGCGGCCGGAGGCGCTTTCGCGGCGATCGTGCGCTCCAGCTCCGCTGCCTGCCGCGCCAGCCGCGCCTTGGCGGGGGTGGCCGGAAGCGAGCCGATACGCTGCGCCACCGACTTCGAGAATTCGAGCATCTCGTCATATTCGGCCGGGTTGACGATCTTGCCGCCGGAGACCGCGCCGGAATAATCGACTGCGACATAATCGAGCAGCCGCCACGTCGTC
>NZ_DASVUE010000323.1:0-9009 GCF_036387215.1 Allosphingosinicella sp.
CGTCGGCCATTTGCTCGGCGCGATCACCGGGGCGGCGATCGCCCGCAAGACCAGCTTCCTGCTCGGGCGGGAGGACGATCTGATCTTCCCTCAGGGGATCACGATCCGCGAGGACCCGCACAAGAGGCGCGGCCTGCGCTCAAAGCCGTTCGACGGGGAAGGCGTTGCGACGCAGCCGCGGGACCTCGTCGCCAACGGCCGAGTCACCGGCTGGATGCTCGACAGCGCGTCGGCGCGGCAGCTCGGGCTGGAACCGACCGGCCACGCCTCGCGAGGCGTCGGCGGCCCTCCGGGGGCGAGCGCCACTGATGTCGATCTTCTGCCCGGCTCCGTCAGCCGCGACGAACTGATCGGCGACATCAAGCGCGGCCTCTATGTGGTCGAGCTGATCGGGCAAGGGGTCAATCAGGTGACCGGCGACTATAGCCGCGGCGCTTCCGGCTTCATTATCGAGAACGGGCGGATTGCGGGTCCGGTGGCCGAGATCACTATTGCCGGTAATCTCATCGAGATGTTCAGGACGCTCGTAGCCGCGAACGATCTCGAGCAGCGCCGCGCCACCAATGTGCCCACCCTGCGGGTCGAGGGAATGACGGTCGCCGGTGCTTGAGGACATCGCGCGGATCACCGAGGAAGCGGGACGGATCGCGGCCGCGCGCGTTGCGACCGATTACCAGCGCTGGGAGAAGGTGCCGGGCCAGCCGGTCTGCGAGGTGGACCTGGAGGTAAACGCCTTTCTGCAAGAGCATCTCACTGCGCTCGATCCGGAGGCAGGATGGCTGTCGGAGGAGACCGCCGATGCCTCTGATCGTACGGAGCGGCGGCGGCTGTGGGTCGTGGATCCGATCGACGGCACCCGCGACTATCTGCGCGGGCGGCCCGGCTGGTCCGTGTCAGTGGCTCTGGTGGAGGACCGGACGCCCGTGATCGGCGTCCTCTTTGCCCCGATGCGAGGCGAATTGTGGAGCGCTGCAAAGGGTGAGGGAGCGTGGCGCAACGGCGAGCGACTGCGCGTCAGCGGGCGCTCCAGCCTCGCAGGCGCGCGGATGCCGGCCGACCAGCTCCCGGCGGATGGGGCCGATCTGGTGCTGGTGCCGAAGCCGAATTCGATCGCGCTCCGCATCGCAATGGTCGCCGCGGGGGAGGCCGATCTGCTGGCCACCACCCGCTGGGGCTTCGAATGGGATATCGCCGCCGCGGTGCTGATCGCAGCCGAAGCCGGCGCCACCGTCACCGGAGCGTTCGGCCAACCCTTCGCCTTCAACACGCCGTCCGCCGAGGCGTTCGGAGTGCTGGTCGCTCCGCCGGCCATCCATGCAGCTGCGGCCGAGCGGTTCCGGCAGCGGGCGCTGGCTCTCGTTTAGGAATCGCTGACCGGCGGTACGCCCAGGCGGGGGATGTCGATCTTGGGGCAGCGGTCCATCACCACCTTCAGCCCTGCCGCTTCGGCTCGGGCCGCCGCCTCGTGGTTGACCACTCCGATCTGGAGCCAGACCGACTTCGCGCCCGCCGCGATCGCTTCGTCCACCGCTTCGCCGGCAGCCTGTGGGCGGCGGAAGATGTCGACCATATCGATCGGCTCGCCGATCTGGCTGAGCTCGCGCCAGACATATTCGCCGTGAACATGCTCACCGGTGATCTGCGGATTGACCGGTATCACCCGGTAGCCGCGGCTCTGAAGGTAGCGCATCACGCCGTAGGAGGGCCGGTCGGGCCGGTCCGATGCGCCGATCATTGCGATCGTGCGGGTGGTGCGCAGAAGCTCGGCAATGTCCTCGTCGCGGGTAAGCGGCATGATCTCCTCCTGTCGGAGGTGTAACAATCAGCCCCGGTTCGGGTTCATCTCTTCGCTGAGGCGCTGCGCGATTCGGGCGAAGGCTTCCGCCTCCTCGCCCGCTCCCGCCGCGGGGGGCCTCCCTTCGTCCGACGCGCGGCGGATGTTGAGCGTCAGCGGGACGCGGCCGAGGAACGGTATTCCCATCACTTTCGCCGCCGCCTCGGCGCCGCCCGCTCCGAACGGGTCCGATATCTCGCCGCAATGCGGGCAGGCATAGCCGGACATGTTCTCAATGAGGCCGAAGATCGGCACGTTCATCTTCCGGAACAGGTCGATCGCGCGGGTGGCATCGATGAGGGCGAGGTCCTGCGGCGTCGAAACGATCACCGCGCCCGCCGGCTTCCATTTCTGGATCAGCGACAACTGGATGTCGCCCGTGCCCGGCGGAAGGTCGATCACGAGGATCTCCGTGTCGCCCCAGTCGCCCTCAATCAGCTGGCCGAGAGCGCTCGCGGCCATCGGCCCGCGCCAAGCAAGCGCGCTTCCCTGCTCCACCATCTGCCCGAGCGAGAGCATCCGGATGCCGTGCGCCTCGACCGGAACGAGCTGCTTGTCGACCATCTGGGGCCGGTCGCTGTTGCCGAGGATGCGGGTTTGCGACGGCCCGTAGACGTCGGCATCGACTAACCCAACTGCCCGGCCCGCACGCGCAAGAGCGACCGCAAGGTTCGCGGAGAGGGTGGACTTGCCCACACCGCCCTTGCCGCTGCCAACGGCGATAATCGTCCGCTCCACCTTATCGGCCGTCATCGCGATGCGGACGTCGGCAATGCCCGGCAAGCGGCCCAGCGCCTCCCGGACATTGTGTTCCAGCTCCGCCCGTGCGGGTGCCGACAGGCCGGTCACGTCGAGGATCAGGCTCGCGACGCCGCCTGTCTGCCGCGCACCTGAAACCCGCCCGGCCGCGCCCGCAACGGTTTGCAGCGCCGTGATAATCGTCTGGCCATCCTCGCTCATGCGCGCCGCGATAGGCGTCTCGCCGGGGGATGCCACTGTTTTTCCGGCCTGTGCCCACCTATAAAGGTTCCATGAGCAGGATTTCCGGGTGGGGCGCGCGTCTCGGCGCCATGATGAACGAAAATCGCGGCGGCCCATGGGGCGGCGGAGGCGATGGGGGCGGAGGCGGTCCGCGCAATCCCTGGGGCGGTCCGCCCAAGCGCCCCCGGCCCGGCGGCTCCGGCAACGTCGCCTCGCTGGACGAGATCCTCAAGAAAAGCCGCGAGCGCTTCGGCGGCCGCTTTCCAGGGCAGGACGGGCGGCCCTACTGGCTTTACGGCCTCGGCATTGCGGCACTGCTCTGGCTGGCATTCACCAGCATCCACCGGATCGGGCCGCAGGAGGCCGGCGTCGTCACGCGCTTCGGAAGCTATGCCGGGACGATGGCACCTGGCATCGGCTTCACCTTCCCCTGGCCGATCGACCGCGTGCAGAAGGTCGACGTGCAGGAAATCCGCACCATCGACATCGGCAGCACCGACAGCAGCAGCGAGAACCTGATCCTGACGGGCGATCAGAATATCATCGATCTTGCTTATTCGATCCGCTGGACGATCGCGGATCCCGAGCAATATCTTTTCCAGATCGCGAACCCGGAGGAGACCATCCGCGAGGTCGCCGAAAGCGCGATGCGGGCGGTGGTCGCCGGCGTTTCGCTCGACGATGCGATCGGCGCCGGCCGAAGCGAGATCGAGCAGCGTGTGGAGCAGGTGATGCAGCAGCTGCTCGACGACTATGGTGCGGGGGTGCGCGTCCAGGGCATCGCCATCAAGCAGTCGGATCCTCCCGCGGCAGTCACCGATGCATTCAAGGACGTAACTGCGGCGCAGCAGGAAGCACAATCCTACGTCAACCAGGCGCGGGCCTATGCGCTCCAGCTTACCGCCAAGGCGCAGGGCGAAGCGGCCGCTTTCGATAAGGTTTACGGGCAATACAAGCTGTCGCCCGAGGTCACCCGCCGACGCATGTATTATGAGACGATGGAAAGAGTGCTTTCGAAGGTGGACAAGACGGTGGTGGAGGCTCCGGGCGTGACGCCCTATCTGGCCCTGCCCGAAGTGCAGAAGCGCAGCAGCGAAGGGGGCGCCCGGTGACGCGCCTCGCCCGCAACCCGATCGCGCTCGCCTTTCTGGCGATCATTCTCCTCGTGCTGATCGGAAGCACGGTGTCCGTCGTCCCCGAGACGAAGCAGGCGGTGATCGTCCGCTTCGGAGAGCCGGAACGGATCATCAATCCGTATCGCGCGAACGTGCCTTTCGGCGATACCGGCGCGGGGCTGATCGCCCGCTGGCCCTTTGCAGAAGAGATCCATTGGATCGACAAGCGGATCCTCTCGATCGATATGGATCGCCAGCAGGTGCAGTCGACGGACCAGCAGCGGCTCCAGGTGGACGCATTCGCCCGCTACCGAATTGTCGATCCGTTGCGGATGTTCATCTCGGCCCGCACCGAAGAACGGGTCAGCGAGCAGCTGAAGCCGATTTTAGGCTCTGCGCTGCGCAATGAACTGGGCCGCCGGCCTTTCGCGGCGTTGCTCACCGCCGAGCGCAGCCAGATCATGGAGAATATCCAGAAGGCGCTGAACCGCGTCGCCAGGCAATATGGCGCCGAGATCGTTGACGTGCGGATCAAGCGGGCGGATCTGCTCGAAGGCACGCCGCTCAACTCCGCCTTCCAGCGGATGCGCACGGCGCGCGAGCAGGAGGCGCGGTCGATCCGCGCCCAGGGTGCGAAGCAGGCCCAGATCATTCGCGCCGACGCCGATGCCGAGGCGGCAAGCATCTATGCCGAAGCCTTTGGCAAGGATCCGGATTTCTACGATTTCTACCGGGCCATGCAGTCCTACGAGACAACCTTCGTCGACAACGGCTCCGGCAAGGAACAGGGGCGGTCGAGCATCATTCTGTCGCCGAGCAACGACTATCTGCGCGAATTTCGCGGCCGGAGATGATGATGACGAATGTAATCGTCATTCAATCTCCGTTCAGCCGCAGAGCATAGCCTAGCACAAATGTTCGCCCGGTGGGGCCGCCCGTCCGGGCTGAAGATACGAAGGAGAATAGAGATCGTGCGTTACGTCTATGGGATTGCCGCCGCGCTGCTTCTCGGCGGTACCGCCGCAACCCTGACCGTCGGGCCCGTCGGCGCCCAGACCGCGCAGAACGAGCCGGGCTCGATCTCGGCCGCGCCGCCGCGCGCCGGGGCGCCGATGAGCTTTGCCGACCTCGCCGCGCGGCTGCAGCCGGCGGTGGTCAACATCTCGACCAAGCAGAGCATCACGGTCCAGAACCAGAGCCTCCCGCCGGGCTTCGAGGAGTTCTTCCGCCGCTTCGGCGCGCCCGTCCCCGAGGGCGGCGATCAGCCGGTCACCCGCCGCGGCGGCTCGCTCGGCTCGGGCTTCATCATCTCGCCCGACGGCTATGTGGTCACCAACAACCACGTCATCTCGCCGGCCCGCGACAATGCGACGGTGGAATCGATCACCGTCACGCTTCCGGATCGCAAGGAATATCGCGCCCGCCTGATCGGCCGCGACACGGCTTCGGATCTCGCCCTGCTGAAGATCGACGCCACCAATCTGCCGTTCGTCCGCTTCGGCGATTCGACCCGCGCCCGCGTCGGCGACTGGGTCGTGGCGATCGGCAATCCGTTCGGGATCGGCAGCACCGTCACCGCCGGCATCGTCTCTGCGGTGCACCGCGGCATCCAGGGCGGCGGCGCCTATGATCGCTACATCCAGACCGATGCGTCCATCAACCAGGGCAATTCGGGTGGCCCGATGTTCGACATCAACGGCAACGTGATCGGCATCAACACGGCCCTCATCTCGCCGACCGGCGGCAATGTCGGCATCGGCTTTGCGATCCCGGCCGAGCAGGCCGCTCCCGTGATCGACGCGCTCCGCAAAGGCCAGCGCCCGCAGCGCGGCTATATCGGCGTCAGCATGCAGGATCTCGGCGAGAGTGAGGCGGCTGCGCTCGGCGTTCCGAAAGACCAGGGCACGCTCATCCGCAGCGTAACTCCGGGCGGCGCAGCGGCGCGCGCGGGCATCCAGCAGGGAGACGTGATCGTCAGCGTTGCCGGACGTCCGGTTACGCCTGACGAGTCGCTCGCTTACCTGATTGCGCAGCAGCCGGTCGGGTCTCGCGTTCCGATCCAGCTTATCCGCGGCGGCCGCCGTCAGTCGGTGACCGTCACCGTTGCCGAGCGCCCGACCGAGGAAGAGCTGGCGCGCCTCAGCGGCATCCCTGCGGAGCCGGAGCTGCGCGACCAGCCGACCGAGCAGCAGTCCACCGGCCAGCGCTCCGCCCGCGCCAGCCTCGGCGTCACGGTGCAGGCGCTGACGCCCGAGATCGCCCGCCAGCTCCGACTGACGGATGCTCCGGCAAACGGCCTCGTCGTGACGTCGGTCGATCCGAACAGCGATGCTGGCGGGAAGGGCATCCAGGCCGGAGACATCATTCTTTCGGTGAACCAGCGCCCGACGCGCTCGCCCGAGGAAGCTGCCGCCGCGGTCGAAGCTGCGCGGACCGCTGGACGCCAGTCGGTGCTGCTGCTCGTCCGCCGTGGCAACACGCCGCCCATCTACGTCGGCATCGACCTCAAGCGCTGATCCTCATCGCCCGGCTTGCCGCGCCTCGTTCCTTCGGGAATAGGTGCGGCAGGCTGGGCAGAGGAGCAGGCGTGGACGACGGGACCGGAATCTTCATCGGCGGCGGCGGCAACGGGCAGCCGCAGCGGCTCATCCTCAAGCGCGCCAACCGCCACGGCCTGATCGCCGGCGCCACCGGCACGGGCAAGACCGTCACGCTCCAGGGACTGGCCGAGAGCTTCTCGGCGGTCGGAGTTCCCGTTTTCGTTGCGGACGTGAAGGGAGATCTCGCCGGCCTCGCAATGCCGGGCTCGCCGACCGCGAGCATGCACGGCGCGCTCACCGCCCGCGCGGCCGAGCTCGGGATGGCGGACTATGCCTATTCAGACAATCCGGCGATCTTCTGGGATCTTTATGGCGAGCAGGGCCATCCTGTCCGCACCACCGTTTCCGAGATGGGGCCGCTCCTTCTCGCGCGGCTGATGAACCTCAACGAGACCCAGGAAGGCGTGCTCAACATCGCTTTCCGGGTTGCGGACGAAGAGGGGCTGCTGCTCCTCAACTTGGAGGATCTGCAGGCGCTCCTGCTCCACTGCTCCGAGAATGCGAGCGAACTTTCCGGCCGCTACGGCAATGTGACCAAGCCGAGCGTCGGCGCAATCCAGCGCCAGCTGCTCCAGCTCGAATCGCAAGGCGGCGACCGCTTCTTCGGCGAACCCGCGCTCGAGATCGCCGACCTCTTGCAGGTGGACGAGCAGGGCCGCGGCTTCATCAGCATCCTGGCCGCCGACAAGCTGATGGCGAGCCCGAAGCTCTATGCCACCTTTCTCCTCTGGCTCCTGTCGGAGTTGTTCGAGGAGCTCCCGGAGGTCGGAGATCTCGACAAGCCGAAGCTCGTCTTTTTCTTCGACGAGGCGCATTTGCTGTTCGCCGATGCGCCCAAGGCGCTCCAGGAGAAGATCGAGCAGGTGGTGCGCCTGATCCGCTCCAAGGGCGTCGGCGTCTATTTCATCACCCAGAACCCGATCGACATTCCGGAGGAGGTGGCGGGGCAGCTCGGCAACCGCATCCAGCACGCGCTCCGGGCCTTCACGCCCCGCGACCAGAAGGCGATCCGAGCCGCCGCCGAGACCTTCCGCCTCAATCCGAAGCTGGACGTCGAGACCGCGATCACCGAGCTCAAGGTTGGCGAGGCACTCGTCTCGGTGCTCCAGGAGGACGGATCGCCGACGCCCGTCGAGCGGACCTCGATCAAGCCGCCTCGCTCGCGCCTGGGGCCGCTGACGGATCGGGAGCGGACCATCATCCAGGCGACCTCGCCGGTCGCCGGCAAGTACGACACCACCGTCGACCGCGAGAGCGCCGAGGAGATCCTGAAGGCGCGCGGGAGCGAGGCCGCCGCCGCCGCTGCCGAAGCGAAGGCCGAGAAGGAAGAAGCCAAAGCGGCGGCCGAGCGCGAGAAGCTGGAGGCGCGCCAGCGTGCGGCCGAAGCCCGCGAGCGGGCGCGGCTGGAGCGGGAGCGAAAGGCGAACCCGCCCATGGCTGAGGAAATGGTCCGGCAGGTGGGCAAGTCCCTGCAGCGCCAGGTGGTGAATAAAGTTGCGGGCTCGCTTCTGCGTGGCCTGCTTGGGGGTCTGTTCAAAGGGAGATAAGGCATGGCGACGGATGCAGGGACGGGCGGTGCCCGGGACAGGCTGAAAGGCCTCCCCGAGCTTACGGTACGCGGCGTGCTGCTCGGAGGGGCGATCACCCTGCTGTTCACGGCGGCGAACGTTTACATGGGCCTTCGCGTCGGCCTGACCTTCGCGACCTCGATCCCCGCGGCGGTGATCTCGATGGCGGTGCTGCGGCTGTTCGCCACCTCCAACATTCTCGAAAACAACATCGTCCAGACGGTCGCCTCGGCCGCGGGTACGCTCGCGGCGATCTGCTTCATCCTGCCGGGGCTGGTGATGATCGGCTGGTGGCAGGGCTTCCCCTTCTGGACCACTGCCTTCGTCTCTGCCCTTGGCGGCCTTCTCGGCGTGATGTTCTCGATCCCGCTGCGCCGCGCTCTCGTGGTGGATGCGCCGCTTCCCTATCCCGAGGGCCGCGCCGCCGCGGAAGTGCTGAAAGTCGGCGAAGGCTCGCGCGCCGGCGACGCAGAAAGCCGCGCCGGTCTTGGCGTGATGGCACTCAGCACCCTCGTCTCCGCGGGCTTTGCGGCGCTCGTCTACATGCGTCTCGCGGTCGCGGAGGCCACCCGCTTCTTCAAGATCGGCGCCTCGGCGACGGGCGTTGCCGGCGGCCTTTCCTTCGCGCTGCTGGGGGCTGGGCACCTCGTAGGCTTGGCGGTAGGGCTGGCGATGTTCGTCGGGCTCCTGATCGGCTGGGGCGTTGCAACGCCGTGGCTGACGGCGCTCGTGCCGCAGACGGGGACGGTGGAGGAGTTCGCATCGACCATCTGGCGGACGCAGGTGCGTTTCATCGGCGCCGGAGTGATCGGAGTCGCCGCGATCTGGACCCTGCTCCGGATCATGGGCCCGATCCTCAAGGGCATCACGAGCGCGCTTGCCGCCTCGCGGGCGCGGAAGGCCGGAGGCGA
>NZ_DASVUE010000324.1:0-2057 GCF_036387215.1 Allosphingosinicella sp.
GGAGCTCGAGGTGGACGGCGGCATCCAGATCACCGGAAGCCACAATCCGGGCAATTATAACGGCTTCAAGATGGTGTTCTTCCACAAGGCCTTCTTCGGCCAGGACATACAGAAGCTCGGCGCCATGGCGGCGGAGGGCGACTGGGAGGAAGGCAGCGGCAGCGCGAGTGACTTCGACATTTCCGACATGTACATCGACCGCCTGCTGCGGGACTTCGACGCGCAGCCCTTCCGCGTCGGCTGGGACGCCGGCAACGGAGCCGCGGGCGAGATCCTCGAGCGGCTCGTGAAGCGCCTGCCGGGCGAGCATCACACCATCTACACCGAAGTCGACGGCAATTTCCCGAACCATCACCCGGATCCGACTGTCGAAGCCAACCTCGCGGATTTGAAGGCGCTGGTGGCGGAGAAGGGCCTCCACTTCGGCATCGCGTTCGACGGGGACGCCGACCGCATCGGCGCGATCGACGGCGAAGGAAGGGTCATCTGGGGCGACCAGTTGCTGTCGATCCTTGCCGAGCCGGTGCTTCGCGAGCTTCCGGGCGAGACGATCATTGCCGACGTCAAGGCGAGTCAGGCCCTGTTCGACCGCGTGGCCGAGCTTGGCGGCAAGCCGGTCATGTGGAAGACCGGCCACAGCCTCATCAAGTCGAAGATGAAGGAGACGAACGCGCCGCTCGCAGGCGAAATGAGCGGCCACATCTTCTTCGCGCACCGCTGGTACGGCTTCGACGACGCGATCTACGCGGCGCTCCGGCTGATCGAGGCGGTGAGCCAGCTCGGCGGTTCGCTGACCCGGCTCCGCTCGGAAATGCCCCAAATGATCAACACGCCGGAGATGCGCTTCCAGGTGGACGAGAGCCGGAAATTCCCGGTGGTTGAGGAAGTGCTGGCCCGCCTCGAAGCGGACGGCGCGAACGTGATCCGCACCGACGGGGCGCGCGTCAACACCGAGGACGGCTGGTGGCTGCTCCGCGCTTCGAACACGCAGGACGTGCTCGTCGCCCGCGCCGAAGCGAAGAGCGAAGAAGGGCTGGACCGGCTGGTCGCGCAGATCGACGAGCAGCTCGCCCTATCCGGCCTCGAGCGCGGCCCGCAAATGGCGCATTGAGGGTGCGGCGGCTCAACATCGACGCACTCGTCTACTGCCTCGTCTCGGCGGCGCTGGCGATCGCCGGCTGGAAGCTGGTCGACCACCGCGCGGGGCTGCTGCTCTCGGTCGGCCTGTTCCTGATCGTCATGCCGACCAGCGCGGTGGTGCTCTCCCGAACCGGGAACTTCGCCTTGGAGCGCGGGATCCGCTGGGGCATCCTGGCGCTCGCGGCGCTGGCGCTTTTCTCCTTCGCCGATCTCGGCGGCTGAGCCTCCCGGCAATCTGATATTAACCATCCCGGCCTAGCCCGTTGAGGATGGACGAGGCAGCAATATCTCCCCAAGCCAGGCCAGTGGAGGCCGCCGCGTCGAATGTCGCGGGGGCTAAGCCTCTCTGGACGATCGCGATCCTCGGTTGCGCAGCGGTCTTCCTCGAACGTCTGTGGCTGGCGCCGGATGTGCCGCTGTGGCTTGATGAGACCTGGACTGCTTCCATCACATCGCAGCCGAGCTGGAGCGCCTTCTGGCGGGAGGTCTATCTCGATCCGAACGCGCCGCTTTACTACCTCACCATGCATCTCTGGACCTCCGTCGCCGGGGTCTCGAACTTCGCGCTTCGGCTTCCGAGCCTGCTGTTCGTGGCGCTTGCCGCGGCGCTTCCGCTGGCGCGGCGGCCGCACGGCCTCTCCAGGGAAGCGGCGCTCGCCTGGGCGGCGCTCATCTTCTGCTGGGTGCCCGGCATCGTCTTTTCGCTGGAAGCGCGCGGCTACACCTTGCTGCTGCTCATCTCGACGGCCCAAACGATCGCCTATGCCCGCCTCATTCGGGAGCCGTCGCTTCGCGGCGCGTCCGTCTGGTGCGTCCTCGCGGCGGCTGCGATCCTGACCCATTATTTCGCCGGCCTGCTCGCGGCGGTGCAGGGGCTCTTCTACCTTGCGCTGCACCGGCGGGCGGCGGTTCGTACA
>NZ_DASVUE010000325.1:0-18113 GCF_036387215.1 Allosphingosinicella sp.
ACGCTGAGGAGCTTCAGCCCCTCTCCGTCCAGCCGCAGCGGCTCGTCATGATCCCCGTTCCGCTCCACCTGAAGCGTGGAGCGCACCAGCGTCCGCTGCGGATCGAGCTCGAAGTCCAGCGAGATGTCCGGGACGAGCCAGTCGGGCGGGCGGTAATCCTCGCGGCGGATCGTCGCCGGCGGCGCGGCGACTGCATTCTGGGCGTCCAGCATGGGGTCGATCTAGGAACCGCCAGGGCCCGGCGCAATGCGCCTCACGGTCAGCCGCCGCCTCCGGCCTCGATGATCATCGCCGTGAACAGCAGCGACAGGCCCCAGAAGATGATCAGGAGCGCCGGCACGTAGATGTACTTGCGCCGCCAGGGCCGGGTGCGGTCGCGAAGCGTCGCCTTCGGCACCGTTTCGAGGAACTTCATGAATTTCAGATGGTCGGCATCCCGCTCGGCCGGGATGACGCCTGGGTTCGGAACATGCCTTTTGTGCCGCGGGATCCGGCCCGGATTCTCCATGATCGTGCCGTCCGGGCGGAGCACCAGATCCGGCGCCCGGCCGAGATGCTTCAGAACGATGCTGCCGTCGCCGCTCTCGGTTCCAAGGCTCGCTTCATAGCCCTTGCGCACCAGCGCATGCAGCCGCTCGAACGCCGACGCCTCATTGTGCAAGATTACTTCGCCGGTGTGCGCTTTCACATCATTCACGTGACTTGTCCCTCTAACACACCTCCATAAGCTCAACTTTTTCAGAGCGGAAGGGGGTTTCTCCGCCTTTTGCCTAGCCCTCGACCACCGGCTGGGGTCGCGAGGAACGGAGCGCGATGAACAGGCCGAAGATGGCCAGCACACCGCCCGCCACCGCAAGCGTGGACCAGTGATAATCCTCGAAAGCTGTTGAGAAGGCCATTGCGATGATCGGGACGAGCAGGCTCGAGTAAGCCGCGCGGCCGGGGCCTACCTCGCGAAGGATCTTGAAGTAGAAGGTGAAGGCGAGCGCCGAGGCGATCAGGCCCAGATAGAAGACCCCGATCCAGTAGCCGGCGCGATATTCGAACACGGGCCCTCCGTAGAGGCCGAGCGCGAACAGCGCGTTTGCCGCAGTGCCGTAGAACATCCCCCAGGCGATCATGCTCGCGATCGGCCGGGAGCGCAGCCGCTCCGTCGCCTGCATCACGTTGGACACCGAGGCTGAGAGGACGCCGATGATCGTGAAGCCGATCCCGATAGCCACGGCCTCCGGAGACGCCGATGCGGCGCGGACCTCGTTGACGAACAACAGGCTCACGCCGCCGACCGCGACCGCGGATCCGATCACGAACCGCTTCGAGATCCGATGCTTCAGGAAGAACCAGGAAAAGAAGCTGTTCGGAACGAGCAGAAGCGCGAACACCACCGCGACGACGCCGGAGGTGATGTACTGCTCGGCCGCGTAGACGAAGTTGAAGTTGAGGAAGAATTGCGGAAGCCCGAACGAGAGCGCCAGCAAATGGCCTTGCCGACCGATCCGCAACGGCGAGCGCTTAACCGCGGCATAGGCGAACATGGCGGCGCAGGCGATTACGTAGCGGTAGGTGACCGACCATGCCGGCGGAACCGGCCCCAGCTGGTCCTTGATCACGATCCAGGTGGAGCCCCAGATCAGGGTGATCGTGATGAAAGGGATGAGGACTCGGGGGCGGAGGAAAGCGCGATCGTCGCCGGTCACAGCGCCTCGATCGCCGTAGCCAGCGCCTCGACATGGGCGGGGTCGGAGTCCCAGCTCGTCACCAGCCGCGCTTCGCCCACGCCCCAATCGTAGAAATCGAACCCCTGCGAGCGGAGTGCCTCTGCTTCGTCCGGGGAAACCTTCAGGAACACTTCGTTGGCCTCGACCGGCAGCACCAGCCGGTCGCCGGCGGCCGAGGCGAGGCGTGCGGCGCTGTCATTGGCGGCTCTCGCGTTGCGGAGCCACACGTCGCCTTCGAGCATCGCCAGCACCTGAGCGGCCATGAATCGGCCCTTGGACAGGAGGTGGCCGGCGCGCTTGCGGCGGTAGAGGCTTGCCTGGCGGTGCTCGCCGCCGAAGAAAACCAGGACCTCCGCCGACATGCCGCCATTCTTCACGAAGCCGAACGACAGCGCGTCCACGCCTGCCCGCCAGGTAAGGTCCGCGGGCGAGCAGCCGAGCCGCGCCACCGCGTTTGCGAAGCGCGCGCCGTCCATGTGGAAGCCGAGGCCGCGGCTCCGGCAGAGCTCACCCAAGGCCGCCACTTCATCGGGCGTGTAGACGAGGCCGTATTCGGTCGCGTTGGTGATCGAGAGCGCCGCCGGCTGCACCTGGTGCACGTCCTTGCGGATGCTCCCGATCAGGCCGTCCACCGTCTCCGGGCTGAGCTTCGCGCCCTCGCCATCGCCCAGCAGAAGCTTCGCTCCGCCGGTGTAGAACTCAGGAGCGCCACACTCGTCGTTCTGGATGTGCGCATCCCGGTGGCAGATGATGCTCCCGTAAGAAGGGCAGAGGGCCGCCAGTGCGAGCGAATTAGCCGCCGTGCCCGTTGCCACCCACAGAGCCTCGACCTCAGTCTCGAACAGCTCCGAAAAGGCGCCGCTCAGCCGGGCGCTGAGCGCGTCGCCGTCATAGGCGGTGTCGAGCCGGTTGGCGGCGGAAATCGCCGCCATCGCTTCGGGGCACACGGCCGCCGCATTATCCGAGAAAAAACGCATGCCCGGGCGCATAGACCGCCCCCGCACAAGGTCAATCGCGATGAGCCGGAATGGGCGCCTCCGGCAAAATACTGACGCGGCGTTTACCTCTAATTAGCCCTCATTCCCTAGGGTGGGGACAAGGTTAAGACGGGGAAGTACGGGAATGGGCGCAGAGAATTTTTCGGGCGTATCGGCGGGGCAGCGGAGCGCGAAGCGCAACCGGGTGCTGCTGGCGGCGCGGCTGAGGACTTCCGCCTTCTCCGAGGTCGATGCGCGCCTCCGGGACCTTTCGCGCAAGGGTGCGCTCGTCGAGACGAACGAAGTGTTCAACGTCGGCGACGAGCTGGTCTTCATCCGGGGCGGCACCGTGGTGCCCGCGCGGGTGGCCTGGACCGGCGGCGGCAACCGGGTGGGTCTCGAGTTCCTTCGCCAGATCGACGAGAGCGAGGTGCTGATCCAGCTCGGCACGTCCAAATCCAACCAGAGCCAGCAGCGCTTCCGGCGCCCGGCCCTTCACGAGGGCCTCAGCGATCACGAGCGCAAGCTCGCCCGCGTCTGGGGCGTCTCGGTCGGCATCAACGTCACTGGAGATTAACCGAAAGGGTCGGCCCAGCTGCCCCCACGGGAACGCGGAACATGCTCCACTACAGCAACCCAGTCGATATCAAGGGCGAGCTCGCCACCACCGGGCTCGAGAACGGCCGCAAGGCCGAGCGCACCGGGGTCGAGATCGGCGCGGGTCTCCGGCAGCGCGGCGCCAGCGGCGTGACCGTCCAGATCCTGGACCTTTCCACCCACGGCTTCCGCGCCTCGACGCACCTCGATCTCCAGCAGGGCGCCGACGTGTGGCTGAAGCTACCCGGCCTTGAGGCGCTCCACGCCAAGGTTGCCTGGTCCAACGCCCACTATATCGGCTGCGCCTTCGAGCGCCCGCTGCATCCGGCGGTGCTCCAGATGATGGTCCGGAAATAAGGCTCGTGAGCGCCTGACGCGGCCGCTGTGAACCATCCGCATCTTCGATTAGGAGGAGCGCGATGGCACATTCCGAAGCGGCGGCAACCACATGAAGATCGCGATCTGCGTCCCCCACTACGGGGATGTAACTCCGCAATTCGCCTACAGCCTTGCAAAGCTGATGGCGCGCTCGGTGCAGACCCAGTTCAACTTCAACGGCGAGGTCCAGCCGCCCCGCATCGAGTTGTTCATGCACACCTCGTCGGTGCTGCCGCAGCTCCGGAACCTGCTGGTGAAGGACGCTCTTGCGTGGGGGGCAAACTATTTGCTGTGGCTCGATGCGGACCAGCACTTCCCCGAAGAGGCGCTGCTGCGGCTGCTGTCGCTCAACCTGCCCGTGGTCGGCGTCAATTATCCGCGGCGGGTGCCGCCCCACTTCCCGACCGCGACCGGCCTCGACGACAAGCTGGTCTCGACGACCGAGGCATTGGCGAGGGAGGGAGCCGTGCCGCAGGTCCTGAGCCTCGGCTTCGGCTGCTGCCTGATGGATGCCACGGTCTTCGGCACGCTTGAGCGGCACGCGGTGGCGGCCGGGCGGCCCGGCATGTGGCCGCTCTTCGCGATCGAAATGCTGGACGACGGCACCCGCATCGTCGGGGAGGACGTGTTCTTCTTCCGGCGCCTCCGCGAGGCGGGCATTCCGGTCTATCTCGATCATCCGCTTTCGTGGACCATCGGGCACGTTCATCAGAGCGTGCTCACCAATGCCGATGCGGGCGTTCCGACAGCGACTGACTAGGCGGTGGTGCTGCCGGTGAGGATTGAACTCACGACCTCAGCCTTACCAAGGATGCGCTCTACCACTGAGCTACGGCAGCATCGCCTAGATGTCGGAAGACGCGGCGCTATGGCCGGGCAGCCGATGCAATGTCAAGGCGGCTTGCGGCAAGTGCGTGATCCTGACTAGATTTCCGGCATGTCAAAGATCGATGCGGAACGGGAAAGGCGGCTCGCCGAGGCGCTCCGGCAGAATCTGAAGCGGCGCAAGGCGCAGGCGCGGGGCAAGCCTGATCCCGCACCGGACAAACCGTCCTCACCCTAGATTGGCCGGCACTGCGCTTTCAGCCAGTCCAGCGCTTCGCCCTCCAGCTGCGGCCCCACCACCTCGATCACCTGGCGGTGGTAGTCGTCAAGCCAGCGTCGCTCCTCTTCCGACAGCAGCGAAGGCTCGATCAAGCTGCGGTCGATCGGCGCGAAGGTGAGCGTCTCGAAGCCGAGCATCTCCTTCTCCGCACCGTGGATCTCGACGGGGCGGACGAGGATCAGATTTTCGATGCGGATGCCGTACTCGCCCGTCTTGTAATAGCCGGGCTCGTTGGAGAGCAGCATGCCGGCCCGGAGCGGTTCGTCGCCGCCCGATTGGCTCGACCCGACCGGGGAAATACGCTGCGGTCCCTCGTGCACCGACAGATAGCTGCCGACGCCGTGGCCGGTGCCGTGGGCGTAATCGAGCCCCGCCTGCCACAGATATTGCCGAGCCAGCGTATCGAGCTGACTGCCGCGGGTGCCGTTCGGGAACAGCGCCCGCGCGACCGCGATATGGCCCTTCAGCACGCGCGTGAACCTGTCCCGCATCTCCTCCGTGGGCGTGCCGATCGCGACGGTGCGGGTCACGTCGGTGGTGCCGTCGGGATATTGCCCCCCTGAATCGACCAGATAGAGCGAGTTCTTCTCCAGCGGCCGGTTCGTCCCTTCGGTCACCCGGTAGTGGACGATGGCGCCGTTGGGGCCCGAACCCGAGATGGTGTCGAAGCTGGTGTCGCGAAGGTCGCCGCATTCCTGGCGGAACTCGTGCAGCCTGGCGGCCGCTGAAAGCTCGTCCACTCCCCCCTTCGGCGCCTCGACCGAGAGCCAGTGGAGGAACCGGGTGAGCGCAGCCCCGTCTCGGGCCTGGGCGGCGCGGTGGCCGCGGATCTCGGCCTCGTTCTTGATCGCCTTCGGAAGCACGGAGGGGTCACGCTTCTGAACGATCCTGGCGCCCGCTCCCTCCAGCGCTTCGAAGATCGCAGCAACCGCCCGCTCGGGATCGGCGACGACCGCCTTTCCGGCAAGCGAGGCGAGATAAGGCTCGAACGCATCGCGCCCATGGACCCTGACGCCGTTGCCGAGATGCTGCCGGACGTCCTCGCCCATCTTCTCCGGCTCGACGAAGAGATCGGCGGTGCCGTCCTCGTGGACGACGGCGAAGGAAAGCGCGACCGGCGTGTGCTCCACGTCCTGGCCACGCACATTGAAGGTCCAGGCGATCGAATCCAGCGCCGACAGCACGGCCGCGTCCGCCTTCTGCTCGCGCAGCCAGTCCCCCATCTCCTGGCGCTTCGCCGCCGAGGACTTGCCGGCATAGACATCCGGATGGACGATCAGCTTGGCCTTTGACGGCTCCGGCTTGTCCGCCCAGACGGCGTCGATCGGGTTGCGCCGGACGGGGACCAGCTCGGCGCCCTTTTCGGCCAGCGCTTCCCGGGCGCGCTTCACCCAGTCGCTGGTGTGCAGCCAGGGATCGTAGCCGATGCGCCCGCCGCCCCGCGCATGCTCCTTCAGCCAGGCGGCCACGCTGGTCTCGGGCACCGACTGGTAGCTCCAGTGCCGCCCGTCTACCTGGTCGCGCACCTGCAAAGTGTAGCGCCCGTCGGTGAAGATCGCCGCTTCCTCGGGAAGCACCACCGCCGATCCGGCCGAGCCCTGAAAGCCGGTCAACCAGGCGAGCCGCTGCGCGTAGCTGCCGACATATTCGCTCATATGCTCGTCGGTCAGTGGAACGACGAAGCCGTCCAGCCGGTCCGCCTTCAGCTGCTCGCGAAGGGCCGCGAGCCGCGCTTCGTAGGTCGACATTCTGTTCTTCCCGAATTGAGGTGCGGAGCGCTAAGTAAGGCCGATCTTCACGGCGCGCCAGCCTTGCGCCGAGCCCAGGAACATGCCGATGCGCATTCTCATCCTATCCATTCTCCTCGCCGGCGCGCCTGCCGCCGCCCAGCCCCAGAAAGCGACGATGACCAAAGCTTCAGAACTTCCCCCGCCCCCCAAAGCCGACAAGCGGCCCTACAGCTACGAACGCCACGGTTACCGGGTGGAGGACCCCTATTTCTGGCTGAAGGACCAGGGATATCCCAAGGTCGACGACGAGGACGTGCTTGCATACCTCAAGGCCGAGAATGCCTATTTCGAAGCGGCAATGAAGCCGCACGAGGGCCTCGTCGACACGATCTTCGAGGAGATGAAGGGCCGCATCAAGGAGGACGAATCGAGCGTCCCCTACAAGGACGGCGACTGGCTTTACTGGTGGGCGTTCAAGCCGGGCGCGCAATACCGCACCTGGTACCGGAAACCGGCGGGCGGCGGCGCGGATCAGGTGCTGCTCGACGAGGCGGCGGAGGCGGAAGGCAAGGAATATTACCGGCTGGGCGACCTCGAAGTGAGCCCCGACGGGAAGCTCGCCGCGATCTACGTCGACGACAATGGATCGGAGCGGTTCAAGCTCAGGATCCGCGACCTTGCCACCGGCAAGGATATCGAGACGGTGACGGAAGTCGGCATCGGCTCCCTCGTGTGGAGCAACGACAGCAAGGCCGTCGTCTTCACGGAAGTGAACGAGAATTGGCGCAGCTACCGGGCTCGGCTGCACCGGCTCGGGCGGCCCGCATCCGAGGACAAGACGCTGTACGAGGAGACCGCCGACAAGGGCTTCTCCGTCGGCATCGGCAAGTCGCAGGACCGCAGCCTCATCTTCGTCTCGACCGGCGACAACGCCACCAGCGAGGTCCGGTTCGTCTCCGCCGACAATCCCGAAGCGCCGCTGACGCTCATCTCGCCTCGCAAGGCCAACCGCGAATATTCGGTGGACGCGAGCCACGGCAAGCTCTGGATCCTCACCAATGATGATCATGTGAACTTCCGGATCGCCGAAGCTTCGCCGCAGCGCCCGGGAGCTTGGAAGACGGTGATTTCAGGCTCGGACCGCGTCTATCTCCGCGGCGTCTCCGCCTTCCGCGACCACCTCGGCATCACCGAGCGGGTCGACGGGCTCGATCAGATCCGCCTGCGCAGCTACGACGGCTCGGAGAAGCGCGTCCGCTTCCCCGAGGCCAGCTACAACGCCTCCTTCGGCACCAATGCCGAATATGCGCCGGCCGCCTACCGCCTCGCCTACAGCTCTATGGTGACGCCGGCGACGGTCTACGATTATCACCCGAAGACCGAAAAGCTGGAGGTCCTGAAGGTCCAGGAGATCCCGTCCGGCTACGACGCCTCCCAATATGCGACCGAACGGCTGATGCTGCCGACGCGTGACGGCAAGAAGGTGCCGGTCTCGATCGTCTACAAGAAGGGCTTCCCGAAGGACGGCTCGGGCAAGGTCTTCCTCTACGCCTATGGCGCCTACGGCTATGCGATCCCGCCAAGCTTCTCGAGCAGCCGCCTCAGCCTCCTCGACCGCGGTTATGCCTATGCGATCGCCCATATCCGCGGCGGAGACGATCTCGGCTATGGCTGGTTTCTGGACGGAAAGCTCACCAAACGGACCAATACGTTCAACGATTTCGTCGATGCGGCGAAGGGGCTGATCGCGCAGGGCTTCACCAGCCCCGGCAGGATCGGAATCCAAGGCGGATCGGCCGGCGGCGAGCTGATGGGCGTCGTGGTGAACACGGACCCCGAGCTTTGGGGAGCGGTGGTGGCCGACGTGCCGTTCGTCGACGTGCTCAATACCATGCAGGACGAGAGTCTGCCGCTCACCCCCGGCGAGTGGCCCGAATGGGGCAATCCGATCACCGACAAGGCCGCGTTCGAGCTCATCCGAAGCTATTCGCCCTACGATCAGGTGAAGGCGCAGAAATATCCGCCGATGCTGATCACCGGCGGCCTCAACGACCCGCGGGTGACCTATTGGGAGCCGGCGAAATGGGCGGCCAAGCTCCGCGAGCTGAAGACTGACGACAACCTGCTGCTGCTCAAGATCAACATGGGCGCGGGCCACGGCGGCAAGTCGGGCCGCTGGGACCGTGTGCGCGAGACGGCCGAGGCCTACGCCTTCATCCTCAGCCAGATCGACTGACACCGGTGCGGCTCCTCGCGCGATTGGCGACGCTGCTGGCGCTCTGCCTCCTGACGCCGGCGCATGCCGCGCCGCAGCCGGTAGTCGCCGACGTCGAGGTCACCCGCGACGGCAACAGCTGGATCGCGGACTACCACTTCTCCCGCGCCGCCCCGGCCTGGGCCTTCCTCCATTCGGCGCTTGCCCGCGAGGATCGGAAGCCGTGGCGGCCGCGCAGCTGGACGATAGAGACGAAGGGCCTGCGGCTGGAGCGGCACGGCTGGTACGACGTGCTGGTGAGCGAGCGGGGTAACGTCCCGGAGCGGGTGCGAATCCGCTTTACGCCCTCGACCCTCGATCTGGAGGCCGATTACGACCCGGCCCTGGTCTTCTCGGACGGCGCCGTCGCCTTGTTCACCGACCAGTTCGACGTGACGCCGCTCCCCTCGGCGGCAGCCGCGGCGAAGCTGCCGATCGAGCTTCGCAACATCGACATAGCCGGCCTCACGCGCGCCACGTTCCGCGACCGCGCAGGCAAGGTGCTCCACGCGGGGGTCCGAAAGGACAAAGTCGTCACCACCGAAGGCCGCTCCTATGTGCTGTTCGGGAAGGGCGAGGTGGTCAGCACGGCCGATATCGCCGCAGTCCTCGATCCAGCCCTTCCCAAGTGGCTGGCAGACGACCTCCGCACCTCCACGCCGCGCCTGCTTGCGCTCCATCGGCAGCTACTCGGCCCCCGCAGCGGGCCGAAGCCGATGCTGATGGCAAGCTGGGCGGGGCCGACGCCCGGCCGCACCAGCCTTGGCGGAAGCGTTCTCCCGGGCCTCGTACTGATGGCGTTCGAAGGCGCGGGCGTCGCCGAACGGAGCCAGCAGGCGCGCGATTACATGCATTGGTTCGTCGCGCACGAGACCGCGCATTTCTGGCTCGGGCAAACGGTGGATTACGACGCCGCCAACCACGCCTGGATGACCGAAGGCGGCGCCGATCTCATCGCAGTACGCGCCATCCCAAGCATCGACCCTGCCTACGATCCGCGGAAGCGCCTCAACGAGGCGATCGCCAAATGCGCGGGCTATGCGAGGAGACCGGTGAACAGCGCCAACGAGCGCAGCGAGCATGATGCTTATTATGCCTGCGGCGCCGTCTTCGGGCTGGTCGCGGAGGCCGCGCAGAACAAGCGGCGCCCGGGCGGCGGGATCGGCGGCTTCTGGAGGAGCCTGATCGAAGCAAACCGGAAGGATGGGGTGGTCAGCCAAGCCGATTGGCTGGCGATGCTGACGCAGGTTTCGCGCGATCCGACGCTCGCGCGCGACATCAGGCGGCTGGCGGAACGGGGAAGCGACGAACCGCGCAGGGACATCGCTTCCCTGTTCCGCCGCGCGGGCGTCGCGCATGACGTTGCAGGCTCAGGCGAATTGAGGCTCCGGTGAAAAGTTTCGAGCGGGAGATCACGGCCAAGGCGGAGGATATTGACGAGCTGGGGCACGTCAACAATGCCGCCTGGGTGCGCTGGATACAGGACATTGCGACGGCCCACTGGTACGAAGCGGCTCCGCCGGAGCATCGCGACCGCTTCGTGTGGGTCGTGATCCGGCACGAGATCGATTATCTTCGCGCCGTGCTGCCCGGGGAAACCGTGACGGGACGGACCTGGGTACCCGATCCGCCGCGCGGCGCCCGCTTCGACCGGCACATGCTGTTCACCGGCGCTGACGGTAAGCCGAGGGTCCGCGCTAAGACGACCTGGGCAGCGGTCGACAAGGCCACCGGGCGCCCGCAGCGCGTGCCGCCGGAGGTCGCGGAGTCGTTCGTCAGCTGAACGCGCGGATGGCTTCGACAATCGCGGGATAAGCCTTCGCGCTGACCGCAAAGCCCATGTGGCTGCTGTCGATTTCCAGCTCCGCATCGCGCTCGCCGGGCTGGCCGCGCGCGCCGGCGGGAGCCACGATGCCGTCGCGCCGCGACCAGATTGCGAGCGTCGGCACCGGCGGCTTTACCGCCGGATCCTTGTCGATCGGAGGGCTGTTCACCGAGTGGCCGGCCACAAGCTCATAGAGCCGCCACACGTTGTTGTTGCGCCGCCGGTCGCCGGAGAAGGGGGAGCCGAGCGTCACCACCTTGTCCACAATTTCCGGCCGCTCCTGCGCGACCACCCGAGCGTAAAGTCCGCCAAGGCTCCAGCCGACCAGAATGACCTTTTCCCCCGCGCCGAAGCGTTCGACAGCGATGCCGATTTGATCGACCGTGCGTTCCGTAACCCCGCGATTGAGGCCGAGCCCCCAGCCGGAGACCCGGAAGCCGGCCGCCGCCAACGCGCGTTGCAGCCCCAATGTGGTGCGGTCGGTCGCCAGGAAGCCGGGTATGACCAGCAATGGGAGGTTCGATACAAGTCCACGCTCGCCGAGGCGGCCTAATCGCCGGTGAAGGGTTCCCGCGGCAAGCGCTAGCTCGGGCGCGAGTCGCCATAGCGGCGGCGGTCGGTTCACCGCGCGTGACTAGGATAGACCGCGGTCGCCAGCAAGGCGAAGACAATTGCCGCTTCATCCAACAATGCCAAACCGCTTCCGAAGCAGGTGGTAGACGAGATTGTTGATCCGTCCCGGAACGAGCAGTTCACGGCCACGCTCATTCCACCGAAGCGACTGGGCGGCCACTGCATCAGGCTCCAGCCAGATTATGCCGGGGATCCGGCGTACGCGCTCCGCCGTTCCGTCGTTGACGTGGAACCGGGTTCTCGTCAGTCCAGGGCATACGGCGGTGACGTATACGCCTTCCGACTTCAGGCGCCGATTCAAGCTCGATGAAAGCCTTATTACAAATGCCTTGGAAGCGGAGTACATCTCCTGTTCCCCGGCAAGAGAAATGGTTGCCGACAGCGACGCGATGTTGATGATCCTCCCGAAGCCGCGCCGGCGCATCTCAGGTATCACGACGTGGCACAAATTTGCGGTGGCGTGGCAATGAAGATCCACAAGCCGGGCTAACGAGGACCAGGGAGTGTCCTCGAAGCGCTGGGGTGAGCCGGAGCCGGCGCTGTTCACCAGATAGCAGGCGTGACGCCCGAGTCTGTGCAGCGCCTCAGTCACCTCGGCAACGCCTTCACGGAGCGAAAGATCGGCCGCGCAGGGATAAGCGGACACGCCGAAATCCGTTTCAATGTACCTGCATGCCGCCGACAACTGGCCCCTGTCCCGGGCGACGATGAGGAGATCTGTCCCCGCCGCGGCGAGCGCCCTGGCGAACCCCCAGCCAATGCCGCTTGTACCGCCCGTTACGATCGCCAGACGTGCTCCAACTCCTCTGCTTCCGGATTTCATCTCCAGGCTCCACTTCTGTGGAGAAACGTGTAGACTGGTCCAGCGGCCGGATGAAAGGCGGGAGGTGCATGGTGCACGGACGGCGCATTGGAAGAGCTTTAGCGGGTGCGATGAAAGACGTGTTCCTTATCTACCTCGGCACGTGGCTGTACCTTGGTTTGGCGGGGCTCGTTCTCTCATTGCAAATCGCACTTGGCGGCCTGTACGCTATCGATATTTTTGTAGCGTCGGCGTCCGCGTGCCTATTCGTTGTGCTTGAATATCTCAGCCATCGCTTTTTTCTGCACCCATGCAGGATATTCGGAAAAGTGGTGAACCGCCGGGCTGTGGAGGCGCTTCACGTCAATCATCATCTTCGGCCGGTCACGCGGTTGTATAGGACGGACGAGGTTGCCAGGGGGCTGGCGGTGTTCGCCGGCGGGATACTACCTGCCGCGGCAATATTCGCTTTCTTTGGGCACGTGCTCCTAGCGGGGCGCGGGGGAACAGC
This sequence comes from Allosphingosinicella sp., assembly GCF_036387215.1. Classification (GTDB taxonomy): domain Bacteria; phylum Pseudomonadota; class Alphaproteobacteria; order Sphingomonadales; family Sphingomonadaceae; genus Allosphingosinicella. The sequence goes on from NZ_DASVUE010000325.1 coordinate 12,531, forward strand.
AGTGGCCGTCCTCCTCCTGTTCTCGGCTTTCCACGAATATGTTCACCGGATGGCGCACCTAAGATACAAGAGTAATCATAAGTGGTTGAATCAGCTTTGTCGCCATCATATCCTTCATCATTATCGGGATGAGAATCACAATTTCGGAATGGTTACTACTATAATGGACCGCCTCTTTGGGACGTTCGCAAGGAACACATCCGAAATGAGCACTAGCGCTACCCGCTTTAGCTTAGGGCTATCTTCATCTTCTCCGATACTCAGCCATAAGGATAGGCTCAATTAAGTCTGGCCAAAGCCGTGCGGAAACAAGTTCAAATTTTGTCGTTGCCTGCGCAAGGTGGGGCTTCGTGGTGAGGGAGCACCCCGCGCCGAAGAAACGGTGCAAAGGTCCGGCGGCGCCTTGACAAACGCGGCCGACAAGACCGGTGGCGCGAACATGCTCAAGCGATAGGTAGCGCCCTCCTGGTTGCAGCACTCGTTCGATTTCCTGCGATACCAGTTCGGGGTGGGCGAGCGAGCACAGGACGAACGCCCCCGCGACCACGGCAAATGAAGACGAGTGAAATGGGAGCCGCGCCGCGTCGGCCACGAGCGACCTCCTCGGGGCACACGGCAAGGCGGTTGCGTCGATGTTCACCAGTATCCCGTGCGGTACCGTGAGAATGGGTCGCTTTGCCGATGCCCCTACTTCAAGTGCAGGAGCCGCTTCAGCGGCATCGTTAACAGCCTTGTTGAACGCCGAGACAATTCGCTCAAGCTTTCTGCGCCGCACCGGAGCTCCTACCGCCGTCTTCATAATAATCGAGGAAATTCGATCTGAACCACGCGGCGCCCTCAAGAATATCGAGCTTAATCAGGAACCCCGCTGTCCTCACCAACGCCAACGGAAGGGTCGCCGCCGCTACGCCCAGTAGCAGCCCGATGATGGGCGAGAGGCCGAGGTTCGCAGCGATGCTGGCGAGAAGGGCCAGCGCCGCCACCTCGCTGCCGATCCTCACCAAATAGAACAACGTCAGCTTCTTTAGGTTAGGCCACTTTAGAAACACGTGGCCGGTGACAAGCTTAAGGTGAAGAGGGCCGTCAGCACCGATCAACAGCGCCGTGGTCGACAGTATCATGTACAAAATCGGATAGCCGACGGAGAAGACTGCAATTAGGAGCACGCCGCCCAGCCGATCGTCCACCGCCGCGCTGTCGGCCACCGCCCGCACAACGAGGAAGAAGCCTCCTGCAAAGCTAGTAAGGACGCAAATCTGGACAAGTGCATATTCAAACGTCCGGCGCGACATGACCGCACGGAAGCCGGAAAGGATCGCCTTCGGCTGGTGCTGGAAGACAGCGAAGGTTGCACCGACGTTGAACATGGTGAGGGCCGACGCACTCACAACGCCCAGCAGCAGCAGCGAGACGGACTCGGTGCTGATCGGACCCATTGCCTGATCCATGACCGAAGCAATCGAGTCGGCGCTAAGCGGGTTGAGGTTGGCTTGCTTCGAGGAGTCCGCCGCGCTGTTGTAGAGTACGACGATGAACACCAGGAGGATGAGGAGCGGATTGGCGGTGATCCAGCGAAGGGAGCTGCGAAGGGACTTCCAAAACCACATGGCTCAGCGCGCACCAGGCCTCTGGCCGGCCACTGAAGAAACTTGCGAGCTTATCTCGCCATCCAGTCTTCGCTGAGTCGAGCGCGCTCCACTGGACCGCGGAACTGTCTGATAACATCGGCGAGATATGCCCGAAGGCCATATTTGACGCGGAAGCCGAATCCAAGTCTGCGCTCTACGCTCTCGATGACAGTGTCGTGGTGCAATACCAGCCCCGACCGCTTCATGAAGACGTGGTGGGGCAGGTGGGCAAGCGATCCGTAGGTGATCCTCCGTGCAAGAGGGCCGACCACGTAGGTGTAGGCGGCATAAGCGTGGGTTCGGCGGTCCACGCCCGTTAATCCATAGTGCGCCACGTTCTGGAGAACGTTGAACAAAAAACCGATGCCGACAAAGTAAAGCAGGAAGTGGACCGGATTCAAGCACAGTCCTGCCAGCGTAAATGCCAGCACGAAAAGCTGCGCGGCTATTTTGGGCAACCGGTACAGTAGCCGAACCCGCCCACTCGAGGATCTGCGGGCCATGGGTTCTAGCGCGGAGTCCCAGAAGCCTCTGCCGAACCAGTAAGCATGAGGCACGCAGATCAGCCGGAAATAATAAGCGGCCACCGCGGCTGGTCCCGGAGGCTCAGCAACGATATCCACGGTTAGTGGCTCGTTTCGCCCCACAGCATGGTGGTTGATGTGAGCGGCGGTGATCAGCTGGTAATTCAGAAGCTGCGATGCATACGCAAAAAGCGAGACCATCTCAGCCAACAGCGCGTGACCAGAGCCACGGATCGGAACAAGAGAACGGTGCAACGCTGCGTGCCCACCGAAGTTCAGCAGCAGAAACAGGAAAAGTGAAAGCGGGAGGAAGTACGCCGGCATCAGAAGTACCGCTGCCGGCGTAGCGATCGTCGCCGCAATCAGCATCCCAAACCCAAGATAGTCAGGCGGGTCCCGCACAGGGATAATGCCGAACCAGACTCTGTATCAGCCTGGCCCGCAGGCGACGCCGCAGGCAGAAAGGAGGAAAAGAACACTAGACGACATCAAAATGGCTCGAACCCGGCTAATCATTGACGCCTCCCTTGTTGGCCGTCCGATGCTGCTCCCATTGATAAAGGGAGTCAAGAAGGGTGCGCAGGGCCCGGTCGTCGGCCCGTGTTCTAGAGATACTCGCCGCCCATCAAGGCCTGCAGCGCCTTGGGCAGCCTCACCCGCCCGTCCGCCTGCTGATGGTTTTCCAGCAGCGGCACAAGAATGCGCGGGCTGGCCAGCGCGGTGTTGTTGAGCGTGTGGACGAAGCGCACTTTCCGCTCCGGGTCGCGCCAGCGCAGGTTCGCCCGCCGTGCCTGCCAGTCGTGCAAGGTCGAGCAGCTGTGGGTCTCGCGATATTTGCCGAGCGACGGCACCCAGCTTTCGATGTCGTTCATCCGGAACTTGCCGAGCCCCATGTCACCCGTGGAGGCCTCGATCACCTGATAGGGGATTTCGAGCTGGCGAAGCATGTTCTCGGCATTGGCGAGCAGCCGCTGGTGCCAGCGCGCAGATTCCTCGGGATCGTCGGGGCAGATCACATATTGTTCGAGCTTGTAGAATTGATGGACCCGAAGCAGCCCGCGCACGTCGCGGCCGGTGCTGCCCGCCTCCCGCCGGAAGCAGGGCGAATAGCCGGCGTAGAGGATCGGAAGCTGCTGCGCCTCGAGGATCTCGCCCGAATGGAGCGAGGTCAGCGCGATCTCGCCGGTGCCGGCGAGGTAGAGATCGTCCTTCGGGATCTCATAGGCTTCTTCTTCGTGGCCTGGGAAGTGACCGGTCGCGACGAACGCCTGCGGCCGCGCAAGCGCGGGCACGGTCATCAAGGTGAAGCCGTCGGCGGCAAGCTGCTGCTGCGCCCAGAGCATCAGCGCCTGCTCCAGCATCGCCAGCCGCCCCTTCAGGCAATAGGTGCGCGAGCCGGACACCTGCGTGATCCGCCCCAGCTCCGCCCAGTCGTTCATCTCCACGAGCGCGACATGATCCCGCGGCTCGAAATCGAACCTCGGGATCTCGCCTTCCTTGCGGACGACGGTGTTGAAGCTCTCGTCCGGACCGACCGGCGCACCCTCCCACGGAATCCCCGGAAGCCGAAGCATCAGCGCGTCGAGGGCCGCGCCCTTCTCCGCCAGCGCCGCCTCGACCTCGGCGGCCCGCGCACCCATCTCCTTGGCCCGCGCCCCGAGCGCCGGACGCTCAGACGGATCGGCACTCTTGAAGCCGGCGCTGATCTCGTTCCGCTGCCGCCGAAGCTCGTCGACCTCGCTCTTCATCGCCCGCACCTCCGCGTCGAGCCCGAGCAGCTCGCCAAGGTCGAGCTTCACATTCTTTTCGGCAATCGCCCGTTCGACGACGTCGCGTTTCTCGCGGATGAAATTGAGGCTGAGCATGGCCGGCACGGGTGGCGGGCGCGGAACGAAAAATCAAGCTCGGCGCTCCTCCGCCCCCGGCGCGGCTTTCTTGCGCCCCCGGGGCAAGACTGTAGAAGGCCGCAATGACCGCTCCCGCCGGTGCCGCCTCGCCCTTAGCTGCCGCCACGGACGATTGATCCATGGACCCGTTGATCAGCTGCCTGATGGTAACTCGCGGCGGGCTCTATCCCGCTAGTTTCGCGATCGAATGCTTCCGGACGCAGACCTATGACAATCGCGAGCTGGTGATCGTCTGCGACGAACCCGGCGCGGCCGTTGCGGCCTACGTTGCCGAGCTCGCGGATCCGAAGATCCGCTACGTTGAAACCGGCCACGCCCGCCTTGGCGAGCTGCGCAACGTCAGCGTTGCCGAAGCCAGGGGCGAGCTCGTCTGCCAGTGGGACGATGACGACCTCTATCACCCCAACCGGCTCGAATATCAGCTGGGCAATTTGGTAAAATCGGGCACCTCGGCTCACTTCCTCGGCCGTTGGACGATCTGGTGGCCGAAGCGGCGCACTTTGGCGCTGTCCTCGATCCGGGTGTGGGAAGGCTCGATGCTCGCCCGGCGGGAAGCCGTGGGGCCGTATCCGGCGCAGTCGCGCGAAGAGGATGCCGTGATGCTGGCCGAGCTGATGGACAAGCACCGCTTCATCGTAACCGACTCGCCGGATTATTATTGCTACGTCGTCCACGGCGCCAACACCTGCGACGCGGACCATTTCGAGTTCATGCTGGAGCGGGCCAGCTGGGTCTTCTCGGATTACGAAGCGGAGCTCGCCAGGCGCGCCGGGCGCTTCCCCTTCCGAGGCTATCTGGACCGGCTCGACCGGAAGGCGAAGGGGGAACCGGAGGTAACGCCGGATTATTCGGGGCGGATGTTCGGCGGTGAGCGCCTCGCGATCGACGGTGCGCGGTTCCGGGGATGCAGGTTCAACGGCACGCTTCTCACCTACAATGGAGGCGAGCCGCCGCTGTTCGACAGCTGCCACTTCCACAATATCGCCTTCGACTTCCAGGGTCCGGCCGGCCACAGCCTTGCCCTGCTCCGCTGGCTCACCGACCGGGGCATCATCCCGGAAATGAGGAAGTCGCGGAGCGCTTAAGCCAGGTTTTCCGCGCTTCGCTGCTGCTTCAGACAAAAGAAAAGCCCCGGCCGATCGCTCGGCCGGGGCTGTAGTATTTGGCTGTAAGGCCGATCAGAAGGTCGGGAAGCCGGCCGGGGCCGCGGTGCCCTGGAAGCTGCCGGTGCCGGTGGTGCCGCTCTGCGTCACCGCCGTGTTGTTGCTGCCCGTCTGGTTGACGTTGATGAACTCGCCCGGCTGCGTCTGGACGACGAAGAACGAGTTACCGGTGCCCGACTGGGTGATCCGGGCCGTGGCGTTCGTCGCACCCGTATCCTGGAGGATGCCGGCCGTGTTGTTCGTGCCGCTCTGCTCGATCCGTGCAACCTGGCCCTTGCCGCGCTGCTCGGCATAGGCACGCTGGCCGGTGCCGCTCTGGAAGATGTCGATCTCCGGAGAGCGGGCGCCGCCCGTGAACGCA
>NZ_DASVUE010000326.1:0-2468 GCF_036387215.1 Allosphingosinicella sp.
GTGAAGAATGGAACGACCAAGACGGCGCTGGTCACGGGCGGCGCCGGGTTCATCGGCTCCCACCTCATCGATGCCTTGCTGGCCGAAGGCGCCACCGTCGTCTGCCTCGACAATTATCTCACCGGCCGAGCCTGCAACCTCGATCACCTGAAGTCCGAGCCCCGTTTCGATTTCGTCGAGGCCGACATCGTCGACCGGCTTCCCGCGAAGCTCCGCCTCGCTAGGACGCCCTTCACCCACATCTACAACCTCGCCTGCGCCGCCTCGCCGCCGCATTACCAGGCGGATCCCGAGCATACGATGCTCACCTGCGTGCTCGGCACCCGCAACCTCCTCCGCCTCGCTGAGGAGATGAACGCCCGCTTCCTCCTCACCTCGACGAGCGAAGTGTATGGCGATCCCGAAGTCCATCCGCAGCCCGAAGGCTATCGCGGCTGGGTCAATTGCACCGGCCCCCGCGCCTGCTACGACGAGGGCAAGCGCGCCGCCGAGACGCTCGCCTTCGATTTCGCCCGCGCCGGCCGCGCCGAAGTCCGCGTCGCCCGCATCTTCAACACCTACGGCCCGCGCATGCGCCCGGACGACGGCCGCGTCGTCTCCAACGTGGTCTGCCAGGCGCTCGCGGGCGACGACATCACCGTCTACGGCGACGGGTCGCAGACCCGCAGCTTCTGCTACGTCAGCGACATGGTCGAAGGCCTGATGCGCCTGATGGACAGCGAGCCATCGCCCGGCGCGCCCGTCAACCTCGGCAACCCGAACGAGCTCACCGTCTCGGACCTCGTCGACCGCGTCATCCGCCTCACCGGCACGCGTTCCTGCATCGTCCACAAGCCGCTCCCCGTAGACGATCCCCGCCGCCGCAAGCCCGACATCGCCCGCGCGCAGGCGATCCTCGGCTGGGAGCCGAAGGTGGACCTCCAGCAAGGCCTCGAAGCCACCGCCGCCTGGTTCGCCGACGAACAGCACCGCAGCGCCAAAGGCGTCAACGCCCGCCCAGCCGAACGCGAACTCCTAACCGAAATCGCCGCGGAATAACTCCCCTCCCTGAAAGGGAGGGGTTGGGGGTGGGTGCGCGAAGCGCCTAGTGCTATGTTCGAATCATGAAGCGCGTAAATCCCACCACCACCGCCCGCGCCCGCTTGCTCCGAGCCGAAGCCACCCCGCAGGAGCGCACCCTCTGGCGCCTCCTCTCCCGCTACCGCCCCAAATTCACCCGCCAGCTCCCGATCGAACCCTATTACGCCGACCTCGCCTGCCGCAAAGCCAGGCTGATCGTGGAGATCGACGGCAGTCAGCACATCGGTTCGCGGCGTGATGAGCGCCGCACGGAGCATCTCCAGCAGGAAGGGTGGACCATAATCCGCTTCTGGAACAGCGAAGTGGACGAAAACCCCGAAGGCGTGGCGGAGGCCATCCTCCTAAAGGCCGCCGAGTGCCTCGGCGGCACCCACCCCCAACCCCTCCCTTCCAGGGAGGGGAGAAAAAGAAAGCGCCGGTACGATTGATCCCCCTCCCTGAAAGGGAGGGGTTAGGGGTGGGTCCGCGCGAAGCGCGGCTCTAGGCGTGGGTCCGCGCGAAGCGCGGCTCCTACTTCGCGAACAATTTCCCCGGATCCCGCATCGCCTTCAGCTCCAGCGCATTGCCGGAAGGATCGAGGAAGAACATCGTCGCCTGCTCGCCCGGCTGCCCTTCGAACCGCACCGTCGGCTCGATCACGAATGCCGTCCCCGCCTCCCGGAGCCGCTCCGCAAGCGCCCGCCATTCCTCCATCGGCAGCACCGCTCCGAAATGCGGCACCGGCACGTCGTGCCCGTCCACCGGATTGCTGTGCTTCGGCTCCATCCCCTCGGCATGGTGCGCCACGATCTGGTGCCCGAAAAAGTCGAAGTCGATCCACTCCGCCGCGCTCCGCCCCTCCGGGCAGCCAAGCAGCCCCCCATAGAAGCCGCGCGCTGCTTCGAGATCATGAACGGGAAAGGCGAGGTGGAAGGGAGGGAGAGTCATCGCCCCCCGTTAGCGCATGCTCGTGCAATCCGGGAAGTCCGCTTCGGGTGGAAGGCGACGTTCACCGAATGTCTGGAACGGGTGGAAAGCGGACGTTCGCAGAGCAGCGCTTCGCCAGGGCCAGGACCCGCCCAGGCGGGGCTCATCAGTAATCGAACCGCATCCCGCGGCATGGCGCTGGGCGCAGGTGGTAATCTGCGAACACTGAAGAGGGCTTGTCCTTAGCCTCCTCTGTGATCGTCCAACGCCAGCCGGTGCCGGAGCGCCTGAATCGATTGACATAGGTAGCGTCGGAGAAGCGGTAGCGTTGCACGAAACCACCTTGCTCTAGCTCGCCCAGACCCAGCGAGGGTTCGTAAAGGCCCCCGAAACTATCCAGGAATACCGACCCTATGGCTCTGGGCTTCTCGCCGGCACCATAGGTGATCGCTGCTTCATACGGGTCTGACCCGGTCGCGCGC